>NZ_JBCGCS010000001.1:303439-303706 GCF_038594925.1 Achromobacter sp. JD-1
CACGCTCGCCACCCACATCGCCGGCGAGCTGGCGCTGCGTGGTCTGCACGTCATCCTGCTGGACGCCGACCCGCAGGGTTCATCGCTGGACTGGACGCAGCGCAGAAGCCAGCAGGGCTTGCCACGGCTGTTCAGCGCCGTGGGCCTCGCCCGCGAGACACTGCATCAGGAAGCGCCCGAGCTGGCGCGCCGCGCCGATCACGTCATCATCGACGGCCCGCCGCGCATCGCCGCCCTGGCGCGCTCGGCGCTGCTGGCGGCCGAGCG
>NZ_JBCGCS010000001.1:303770-676505 GCF_038594925.1 Achromobacter sp. JD-1
ATCCGTGAGGCACAGGTGTTCCGGCCTGCGCTGCGCGCGGCCTTCGTCATCAATCGGCGCGTCAGCACCACCATCATCGGCAGGGAAGCGCGGCAATCGCTGGCCGAACAGCCGCTGCCGGCGCTGCGCAGCGAAGTGCGCCAGCGCATCGTCTTCGCCGATAGCGTGGCCGCTGGCCGGCTCGCCCGCGAGACAGCGCCCGACAGCGCCGCCGCACGCGAGATCGCCGCGCTCGCCGATGAACTGCTGCGGTGGCCGACATGAGCAGCCCGCGCAGCAAGCGCGTCGGCATCGGCGCACGTCCGCCCGCGAATCCGCACGCCGAGGCGTGGATTCGCCAGGGCGATGCCGATGCGCTCAATAAGGGCGACCTCTACACCGCACGCTTGACCCTCGACGTGACGCCCGCGCTGCGCGCGCGCATCAAGATCGCCGCTTTCGGCCAGGGCGTGACCGTGGCCGAACTGCTGCGCGGACTACTGGAACGAGAGTTCCCCGACAACCGCACGGAGAACCTGCCATGAACGCACCCGCCTTGCCTGCCGCTCAGGCGGCGACGGCTGCTGCGCTGCCGCCTTCGCTTTCGACGCTCGCCGGCCAGGCCGGCAGCGTGCCGCTGACTCGCGTATCGCTCGCCTACATTGAACCGCGATTCAAGCTCTACCTGCGTTTCGGCGAACCGGCGCGCATGCTGCGGCTCGACCGCTGGCGGCGCTGCGCGGTGTTCCTGCCGCGTGCAATGTTCTGCCGCGTGCGCTGGGAAGCAAACGACTACGGCACGATCCGTTGGCAGCTCATGGTGATGCAAGCCGCCACGCCGCTGGACGACATGCAGTGCATCCCCGGCGTGCAGCCGGGCGCACGCCTGCTGCTGCACGCCGAAGGCGAAAACGCGGTGCGTGTCGTGCTGGAACGCATCGACGGCATCGAAGGGCAAGACATCGCCGCCATCGACGTGTCGCCCGCGTACTGGCGCACGCTGGGCAACCGTCTGGCGGCCCGCCTAGCGCTGCCCGAATACACCGCCGAGCGGCACGCCGCTTGGCTGGCCGGAAGGGCGCTGCCATGACGACCCAATCCAACACCACATGCACGCACGAAGTCGCGCCGCATCCTCGCTCGCGCCTGCGCGTTCGCATCGTGCTGGCGGGCTTCGCCGCCGTCGGCTTCGCTGCGCTGGCCTGGGCGGCTTTCGTGTCGCCGCTGCCGCGTCTGACCTACAACCCGTCCGACAGCGTGGCGGTCGGCTGGTATCGCATCGAGCCGCTCGACCTGCGCACCGCCTCGCTGCCACGTCCGTTGTCCGTGGACAGCATTGTGCTGGTGCCGCTGCCCGACAGGGCCGCCATGCTGGCTGCGCAGCGCGGCTACCTGCCGACCCGCGTTCCGCTGCTCAAACGTGTGGGCGCAGTCGCGCCGCAACACGTTTGCATCGTCGCCGGGCAGGTACGCATCGACGGCGTGCCTGCGGCCGCCGCGCTGCCTGCCGACCGGCTGGGCCGGCCGCTGCCATCCTTGCAGCTTTGCCGCCGCCTCGAACCGGGCGAGCTGTTCCTGTTGAGCGTGACCAATCCGGCGTCGTTTGACAGCCGCTATTTCGGCCCGGTCAGCGCATCCGCCGTGATCGGCATCGCGCACCCGGTCTGGCTGGAGACACGCCCATGATGGCCGCCGATTCGCTGCACGTTGCCGTGCCTCTCATCGTGCCATCGAGCATGTCGTTCCAGTGGCTGCTGCCGTGTCGTCGCGCGTGCAGCGCGGGCGCATTCGCGCCGCGCCTCGCGCAACATCCGGCGCAGCCATCCAGCGTGCAGGCGTCTTGCCTCGAACGCGCCCGGCCTGCGGCCATTGGCGCGTTCGCCGGCGCGCTGGCTGCAAGCAGCGCAGCGCCGCCGGGCCGCCGACGCCCGGAGCGACAGCGAGGGGCAAAGGCGGAAGGCAAGACAAAAGGACGCGGCACCGGGCCGCGTCGAAAGCCTGTCTGCACATGGGGGTGGCGCGGCACGGAGCGGCTTCGCCGCCGTGCCGCGTGGGGCGCGAAGGTCGCGCCAATGCAGGCATGTCCGCGTACTTCGCACGACAGGACACGCCAGAGCTTGCAGGGGGAGCGGCCATGACCGACCGCCGCGACGACGACTTCCGCGTGCGCCCCAGCGCCCCGAAGAACCGGGGCAAGGGTCAGGGCCAGAGCTTCGTTTCCAAGGTGCTCAAGCAGGCGGGAAAGGCCAGCAGCGGCAAGTCGGCGGTGCGCCGTCCTGCCACTGGCGGCACCGGCCAGCGGCCCGGCTCGCGCCTGGGACGCGGCCATACGGCGGCGCGCTTCGCCGGGGCGAAGCTATCGCCCATGTCGCGGCGCGTGACCATCAAGACCTTGCTGGTCAATCACCAACGAGCCAGCCCGCAATCGCTCGCCAAGCACCTGCGCTACATCGAGCGCGACGGCGCGGGCCGTGATGGCGAACCGGGCCGGGCCTATGGGCCGCAGGCCGACGAAGCCGACCTGGACGCCTTCAAGGAACGCTGCGCCGATGACCGGCACCATTTCCGCTTCATCGTCTCACCGGAAGACGGTGCGGAGCTGGACGACCTGCGCACCTACACCCGGCATCTGGTGAACCGCATGGAAGCAGACCTGGGAACCCGGCTCGATTGGATCGCGGTCGATCACTGGAACACGGACAACCCGCACACGCACCTGATCGTGCGCGGGCGCGACGACACCGGCAAAGACCTCATCATCGCGGGCGACTACATTGCCCACGGCTTCCGCCACCGGGCCGCCGAGCTGGCGACGGAATGGCTGGGGCCGCGCACCGAGTTGGAGATACAGCAGACCTTGCAACGCGAGGTGGAACAGGAGCAGTGGACGAGTCTCGACCGCACGCTGCAACGCGAGGCCGGCAAGGATGGCCGGGTGCAGATCGAACGGTTCAACGTACCGACGTTGCAGCGTCAGCGCCTGCTGCTGATCGGCCGACTGCAATGCTTACAACGGCTGGGCCTGGCCGACGAAGTGCAGCCCGGCGCCTGGGCCATCCATGCCGACGCCGAGAAGACCTTGCGTGCCCTGGGCGAGCGTGGCGACATCATCAGAACGATGCAGCGGGCCATGAGCGGCCAGCCGCGCGAGCTGGCGGTGTTCGAGCCGGGCCAGAATGACGATGGAAGTGGCCGCAGCATCCTCGGCCGCGTGGCGGCGAAGGGCCTGGCCGACGAGTTGCGCGACCGGGGCTATCTGGTCATCGACGGCGTGGACGGCAAGGCCCACTATGTCGGGCTCAATGCCCGCGACGAGCTGGCGAACTACCCCACGGGTGCGGTGGTGGAAGTGAAGGGTTCAGCCGACGTGCGCGCCGCCGACAAGAACATTGCCGCGCTGGCGAGCGATGGTCTGTATCGCGCCGATCATCACCTGGCCATCGAACAGGGCCGGGCCAAGCCCGGACGCGACCCGCAGGAAGTCGTCGCAGCCCACGTCCGGCGGCTGGAAGCCCTGCGCCGGGCCGGCATCGTGGAGCGCGTGGCCGAAGGGCTATGGAAGGTGCCGGACGACCTGGCCGAGCGTGGCCGCCAGTACGACGCGCAGCGCCTGGGTGGCGTGGCGGTGGAGCTGAAATCGCACCTGCCCATCGAGCGGCAGGCCCGCGTCATCGGCGCGACCTGGCTTGACCAGCAATTGATCGGCGGCAGCCGAGAGCTGGGCGACCTGGGCTTTGGTGGCGACGCCAAGCAGGCCATGCAGCAGCGCACCGACTTCCTGGCCGAACAGGGGCTGGCGGAGAAGCGCGGCCAGCGCGTGATCCTGGCCCGCAATCTGCTGGCGACACTGCGCAATCGGGAACTGACGCAAGCCGCGAGGGACATTGTCGCCGAGACCGGCCTGGAGCATCAGCCAGTAGCCGACGGGCAGCGAGTGGCTGGTATTTACCGGCGCTCTGTCATGCTTGCCAGCGGGCGTTATGCGATGCTCGATGACGGCAAAGGGTTCAGCCTCGTGCCGTGGAAGCCGATCATCGAACAGCGGCTTGGTCAGCAGCTCGCTGCGACGGTGCGCGGTGGCGGAGTATCTTGGGAGATCGGCCGGCAACGTGGGCCAACTGTTGGTTGAAACGGCGTGAATTCAAGCGAGCGATCACACCTTTTTCCGCTTCCGCTCATCCGTTGAGGGAGAGGATCATTCCTGCCGCCCCGGCGACGAGAACCACATCAATGAGAAGCTCGAACGTGTGCAACTGGAGTCGCTGGACGAGACGTTTCGCAATCATGGAACCGGCAAGCAACGCGATGCCGATGGCAAGTCCACGTGTGATGACGGGCGGTGCAAGTACGCCCGACACTCCGAACGTACCCAGCTTGCCTGCGTAGAGCAGGATAGCGCTTGCCGCCTCCGATCCGAGAAACGCGCCACCACTCATTCCGTACCCGGTGAATACCGGCACGCTGAGCGGCCCGGTGGACAGCACGAATCCGGTCAGGAAGCCGACAATCGCCCCGGCAAAACTCATGTGCCAGAGGTTCAGATGGAGGTTCGATCGTCTGATGAGGCGACGCAGCGGGATCATCGCAAGGAAGAAAGCTGCCAGGAACACGTCCACAGTGGCAGGAGAGATCGTCAGCAGCGTGTGCGCCCCGAGCACAGCCGCAGGAACTCCCGCCAACGAATAGGCAAACACCGGCCGCCAACGGATCTCGTGCCACCAGGCAATCACCCGTCCGATGTTGCCGAACAAGGACGCAATCGCCATCACAGGTACCGCGATCCGCGGCCCGTACAGCGTGACGAGGACGGGCAGCATGATGAGCGACGAGCCGGTGCCGACGATGCCGCTGAGCACGCCGGCACCGAGGGCGAGAAAGAAGAGAAGTAACAGCGCGATCATCGACTCTAGGGTCAACCGGGGCCGTCACTCGCAGCCGCAAGAAGCGGCACCAGGATGTCGCTGATCGGGGTCGGAATGCCGTGAACCTGGCCGCGACGCGCAATGACGCCGTTGCGGATATCCCATTCGAGCGGTCGGCCAGCTTCTCGATCCGTGAGGATGGAGGTGCTCATGTCTGTGGGCGCCGCCTGGAACTTGTCGAGGATCTCTTGCGGCACTTCGTCGCCGAGTTCAGCGCCCTCGGCACGTGCCACGGCCAGGCATTCCTGCAAATAAGCCAGCGTAAGTCTGGCGATATCAGCGCGACCGAACATGCCTGAGCGGCGATGCGTGAGTGCCATGAGGCCAGCCACCGCGTTCTGCATCAGCTTGCGCCAAGCCAGTGAGCTGAAGTTCGCGGCCAAATCTACGGCGCACCGTGTGCCTTGCAGCGCCGCGGCCACTACGCGGGAAGCGGACGTGTCCGGCAGGCTGAGGCGCGCTTCGCCACGCAAGCGTACCGAGCCGTCGGATTGCGCCTGCGCAGGGAACCACACGACGGCAGGAACGATTTGCCCATGTGGCGAGTGCGGGCGAACCCTGTCCACCTGTTCGATCCCGTTCTGCAAGACGCACACCACTGTTTCTGGGCCGGCCAACACCGCGAGCCATTCTGCTGCCGCCTCGATTTGCGTTGCCTTGACAGCCAAAAAGACAAGATCAGCCGTGCGAGCGATTTGTGTCGGATTCGTCCGAACCGGACCAGGTACGGTGATGAAGCGGTCGCCATCTTGCAGGGTCAGGTGATCGCGGGGGCGACGTCCACACAGCAATGGCGTGCGGCCGACCTCGTGTAGCGCCACCGCGATCGTGGTGCCAATGGCACCGGGACCGACGACAGCGACGCCAGGGTTGATTTCAGGATTCATGAAAGCGGCCTCCTTTAGCGGCATCTGTCCGCGTGATGGTTGTGCCCTTCACGCGGTGCAGGTAATATATTACACATGAAAAAAGAACTTGGTAATAGCGTTTCAGAGGGCGAGCAACGGTTGCAGCAATGGATCGGCAGCATTCAAGCCCGAAGCGGCGACCTCGCCGCAAGCGAGGCCAAAGTTGTCGATCTCCTGCTCACCGACCCTTTGTTTGTCGGAGCAAGCACGACGGCCCAGGTTGCCGCCCGTGCCGGCGTTTCTCCGCCGACGGTGATTCGCGCCGCGCGTGCGCTCGGGTTCGGCGGATTCACCGAACTCAAGATCGAGATCGCGCGTGCTCGCGGCACAGCCCGGTTCTTCGCGCCTCCTGAAGCACTCGCCGCGGATGCGACGTCGGCCTCAGTGCTGGAAACATCCATTCGTGCGGGTACCGATGCACTGACCGCGCTCGGTGGGGCCATCGAACTCTCTGCGCTGGATAAGGCTGTCGGCTTGATCCAGCGCGCGCGCCAGGTGTTTGCGTTCGGTGCTGGACCGTCCTCCACGGTTGCCGCCGATGCAGTCTTCCGTCTGCGTACGATCGGCGTGATGACCGTGGGCATCACGGATCATTTGTCGGCCATGATCGCGGCACGGCTCCTGGGCGCAGAAGACGTCGTCATCGCGGTCAGCTCGACCGGCCGCACATCTTCAACGCTAGCCGTCGCGGATGCGGCCTCCTCGGCTGGCGCCTCGCTGATCGCCGTCACCAATCAGTACGACACGCCCCTGGCGACCCTCGCCGACGTCGCGCTCGTCGTCGGCGGCGTACCGCTACCGGCACAGATGGCCGCTGCGGGAAGTCGATTGGCTCAGCTCGTCGTTATCGATGCGCTGGTCGCATCCCTGGCGCTGCGCGATCAAGAGCGGACCCGCTTGGCGGAGCGGGCGGGCATCGATCTGCCCGACATTTCCTGATGCAGCCCGGCACCATCGCAATGGTTCTCGCCGCAGCGGTAGCCCATGCGGTGTGGAACCTGGCCTCGAAGTACAAGCGGGGCGACACTTTACTGTTCGTCTGGGCGTATAGCTGTGCTTCGACGCTTCTGTGGGTCCCGATCGGTCTCGTTCTTATGGTTCAGGACCAAGGGGCGATAGATTGGCGGCTCGGGGTGGGAGCGGCTGTTTCGGCGGCATTGCACATTGCGTACTCCCTGACCTTGCAGGTTGGCTACGATCGTGCCGAACTCGGGGTGGTTTACCCGATCGCCCGTGGCACAGGGCCGGTGCTGACGATGCTGTTTGCGATTCTTATTTTGGGGGAGCGGCTCTCCGTCGTTGCGCTTTTAGGGGCGCTCCTCGTCGTCTCAGGCATTCTTGTCGTTACCGGCAACCCGTTTAGAAGCGGAACCCGCCGCCCACTCCAGGGAATGTTTTGGGGAGGTGCTACGGGGGCCACCATTGCAAGCTATACCGTCTGGGACAGCTACGCGGTCACGTCGCTGCATTTGGCGCCCGTGAGCTACTACGCTGGCACACTGTTTCTGCAAACCCTGATCCTGACGCCAAGCGCACTGCGGCGACGGCATCACATTCACACAGTTATCCGTGCTGATGCCGTACCTATCCTCATCGTGGCCGCATTCTCCCCACTGGCCTACATCCTCGTGCTCACCGCCATGCTGACGGCACCGCTCGCGCTCGTCGCCCCTCTGCGTGAGTCGTCGATCATCATCGGCTCTCTCTTCGCGTACAGACTCTTTCGTGAGGGTCATCTCGCGCGCCGCGTGGTTGGGGCGGCAATCGTTCTGGCAGGGATCGCGGCGATTAGTTCTTGATGTTTGACGGCAGCGCACCTACTGCGACTTGGGCCGATGGCTATTCAGGCCTTGAATCCAACCGCCGTGAAAGCATGCCGCGTGATCGCCTCCAGCGTGCGCCGGCTGGGCCGGGTCTTGGCCAGGACATTGAGTCCTTGCGTCGTGCACACGAGGAATGCGGCCGCTTCGGCCGCATCGACGTCCCGCGATAGTTCTCCCGCTTGCTTTGCCCGCTCGATCGCGCCAGATAGGGCCGTTTCCAGCCTGGCCAGGTGGAGTTGGAAGGCTTCGCTGATCTGCGGATCATTCATGGCGAACTCAACGATCGAGTTCGTCACAAGGCATCCCCAGCGCCGTTTGCCGTCCAGCATCGCTTCGATGAGGGCGGCGTAGTAGTCGGCAATCCCGGCCCGACCGGACGGATTGCTGTTCAGGCGCGCGATCGTCTCTCGCGACATGGACGCCATGTAGCTCTTCAAAGCCTCAATGAAGAGGCCGTGCTTGTCACCGAAGGCGGCGTAGACGCTGCCCGGGTTGAGACCGGTGACCCGGCAGATCTCCTGCATGCCAGCCCCGTCATAGCCCCGCTCCCAGAAGACGTCCACCGCGCTCTCAAGCACCGCATCGCGGTCAAAGTTTCGTATTCGGCCCATGGTTTTTAATGATTCATCAATCAAGAATCTTCACACGAATCAAGCATACATTGCCTTGGAGACTTGTTGAAGTTAGAATTTTCTTGAATTCATATTCAAGAATGGAGCCGTGGATGAAAATCGCGATCATGGGCACCGGAGGCGTAGGTGGCTATTTCGGAGCCAAACTGGCCCTCGGAGGCAACGACGTCAGCTTCATTGCCAGAGGGGCGCACCTGGCTGCCATCAAGTCCCAAGGCCTCACTGTGCGCAGTCCGCTAGGGGACATGCATGTCCCCACGCCCAGAGCAACCGACACGCCGTCGAACGTCGGGCCAGTCGATGTCGTTCTATTCGGTGTCAAGCTTTGGGATACCGAGGCGGCCGCCAAAGCGATCAAGCCGCTGATCGGACCCGAAACGATGATGATCTCGTTCCAGAACGGGGTGATCAAGGACGAATTGCTGAGAGCCACGCTCGGAGAAAAGCCGGTAGCAGGTGGCGTTTGCTACATCGCGGCAACGATCGAGGCCCCGGGCGTCATCGGTCATGCCAACAACTTGCAGAAGCTGGTCTTTGGCGAGTACGGCGGCCATCGCAGCGCGCGTATCGAGCGCTTCCATCGGGCCTGCATCCAGTCGGGGATTGATGCCGAAATCAGCGACGACATCGCCAGAGTGATCTGGGAGAAGTTCGTCTTCCTGGTTGGGCTGTCGGCGACCACCGCGTCCACGCGGTGCCCGATAGGCGTGGTGCGCAGTAATTCGGTTTCCCGCAAGTTGCTCGAAGGCGTTATGCAGGAGGTGGTGGACGTCGGCCGGGCCGAAGGCGTCAATCTCGCCGCCGACTTTGCCGTGGACCGACTTCGCTTCTGCGACCAACTACCCGCCGATATGACCGCTTCCATGCTGCGCGACCTGGAACGCGGAAACCGGCTGGAAGTGCAGTGGCTCAGCGGCGACGTCAGCAGCAGAGGCCGACGGCTCGGCGTGCCCACTCCGCGAAATTCAGTGGTCTGCGAAATCCTTGCGGTTCATGCGGATGGGGCGCAGCGCCATGAATAACGAAAATCTTGAAAATGGCTTTCTTGACGTGGCCGGTTACCGCATCGCCTACACGCGCCAGGGCCACGGGAGTGCCATCGCCCTTGTTCACGGCATTCCCACGAGCCGCCATCTTTGGCGCAACGTCATGCATCTCCTCGCCGCATCAGGCCATGAAGTGCTTGCGATCGACCTTCTCGGCTATGGCGATTCCGACAAGCCTTCGGACACGGACCTTGGAATCCATGCGCAATCCGAAATCATCTTTCAGGCGCTTTCGGCCCTGGGGTGGAAGCGCGCGACCATAGTGGGCCACGACATCGGAGGTGGGATTGCCCAGCTCCTGGCCATCAACCATCCCGAAATTCTGGATCGCCTCGTTCTGATCGACTCCATCCTCTATGACTCGTTTCCAGAGCCTGGGATTGCCCGCTTGAAGGAGCCGGCTTGGGACGAAATCCTTGGCGCAGCAGATTTCGATCTGAAGAAGGGCCTGGCGAAAGGCTTTTCACGAGGCATGTTCCATACCGATCGAGTTACCGCTGAACTGGTTGATGCCTATGAGCGTCCGTTCCATGGCATCGACGGGAGGCACGCATACCTGCGTGCAGCCCGGGCGTTGAGGACAGAAGAACTTTCCTCGCGCATGGAGGACGTCGAGAAGCTGGCCGTGCCTACGCTCATCGTCTGGGGCAAGCTCGACACATTCCAGCCGTTGCACTTCGCAGAGCGCCTGGCCGGAAAAATGCCCAATGCCCAAATCCAGGTATTTGATGAGGCTGGGCATTTCCTGCCAGAGGACGTGCCGGAAGCGCTGGCGTCCCGTATCGCTGAATTTACAAGTACCCAAAAAGGAGCACGCTGATGGCACGAAATGTCCACGCTCCTGCATCCAGCCAGGCTGGCTTCCTTGTCACGCTTTTTGCATCGACCTTCTTGATGGGGTCCAGCTTCGTCGCAGGAAAAATCCTGCTACAGCAGGGTTTCACGCCGATGATCCTGGTCGGGTGGCGCTTCTTTGCCGCGGCCTTGGCGACCTTGCCGCTAGTGTTGGCCGGCGAGCGAAATATTGTGGCGGCGCTCCTGCCGGCCAAAGCAGGGCTGCGTGATGTTGCGCTGGTGATCCTGATTGGTTTGCTTCAGACAGCCGCCGTCATGGGGCTGCTTTTCTGGGCCATGCAGTTCATCTCCGCATCGACCGCCGCCATCCTGCTTTTCACCAATCCCATCTGGGTTGCTGTCCTGGGTCGCATCTTCCTTGGCGAAAGCCTGCACCGAGCGAGGCTCGTCGGGTTGCTTCTTGGCGTTGTCGGTGTTGCGCTTGCCATTGGTATCAGCCCATCCATGTTTTCTGGCGGGATGACGCTGGCTGGCGAGATCATCGGCATCGTCTCTGCGCTTTGCTGGGCAAGCGCGACGCTCATCAATAAGCGGGCAGCATTGCCGCTCTCGTCCTGGGCCTTGAGTTTCTGGCAAATGCTGGTGGGCGCGATCGCCATCTTGGCCATCGCCTATCTCGATGGCGAACAATGGCCGAGCGGTGTGACGCGAGAGCAATGGGCTTGGTTTCTCTGGCTTTCCATCCCCGCGTCAACAGGCTCATTTGGCCTCTGGTTCGTGGCGCTGAAAAGAGGTGGAGCAACGAGGACTAGCGGATTTCTGTTCCTGGCCCCGCTCTTCACGGTCATCCTTGCGTATTTCATCCTGAACACGGCAATTTCCTGGATGCAAGCTGCGGGAGGAGTACTGATCGGCCTCGCGCTTTGGCTCGTCAACCGGGAACTTCCAGCAAGAAATGATCGCGAAAAGATCGATGAGGTGATCGCGGAAGGCGAACCGTGATGAACAGTTGATTCATCATCGAGTGCATGAATTATCAAGGCGGTCAGCTATGGAATTACGTCATTTGCGCTGTTTTCTGGCGGTGGCGGAAGAACTCCACTTCGCCCGCGCTGCCGAGCGACTGCACATTGAGCAATCTCCGCTATCGCGCACCATTAAGGAGTTGGAAGATGACGTCGGTGAAAAATTGTTCGTCCGCACCAGCCGAAGTACACGACTGACACCGGCGGGGAAGCTGTTTCTTGAGCATGTGCCTCGCGTTTTCACGGCCTTGCAGCAAGCCCGCGACAGCGTGAAAGCAGCGGCCAATGGCTTCCATGGGCAGTTGCGCATTGCATTGTCCGACGGCATCACGCCGTCGCGCCTGCCGGCCTTATTGGCAATGTGCCGGCAGGAGGAACCCGAGGTAGATATTCGGCTGTTCCAGGTGCCG
Organism: Achromobacter sp. JD-1; assembly: GCF_038594925.1. Lineage (NCBI taxonomy): Bacteria > Pseudomonadati > Pseudomonadota > Betaproteobacteria > Burkholderiales > Alcaligenaceae > Achromobacter > Achromobacter sp. JD-1. Next base: position 315,311 of record NZ_JBCGCS010000001.1, read on the forward strand.
CTATCGCAGCAGATAAAGGGGCTGCAAGACGATCTGTACGACGTAGGCTTCGCGCAGTCGGATGAAGTGGGTGAAGGCGTGGCTGCAGAAGCTGTATGGAGTGATCCGTTAATGGTGGCAGTGCCCGCCCGACACCATCTGCTCAAGCACAAGCACATCCCACTGGACGAAGTTCTGCAATTCCCATTGGTGTTATGCGATCCATTGACATGCGAAGGTCACGCGCGGCAGGTCGAACGTGTGCTACGTCGCTCTGACAGAGAACCACTGGTGGTTGAGCGCGTCGCTTCGTTCGAGCTGATGATGATCGTAGTGTCGGCCGGCTTCGCCTTGGGGCTGGCCGGCGGCCCGCACATCACGGCAAGTCGGGAGTCTGGCGTCATAGCGCGTCCCTTGGCCGGACGTGCGCCGATGCTGACGACCTATCTGCTGCGGCGCGAAGCCGACGTTTCGGAAGTGCTGTCTCGGTTCATAGAGCGAGTGCAGGCCATCGACTTGCCCGAAGGCACTAGGCCCGCTTTGCCGCCCGAACCTGATCCCCAGGAGGAAATCGAGCTATGAAGAAATCTTTCTGGCTCCTGCTGATTCTGCTGTTGACTGCTTGCGGCCCATCGGACACACCCAGGCAGGCCAGCGTGCCCACCGTGGATGAACTGGCTGCCGATCCGGTACGGTTGAAGGAACTGCGACAGCAATGCAAGACCGACCGCGTGACGCTTGGTGACGTGCTTTGCAATCGAGTCGCTGAAGCCACGCGCAAGCGGTTCTACGGAGATGGGAAGACGCCCTATACATCGTCGGAGACACCGCCGAAGTTCTGATCGTCACCTTCGCCAAGAATCCTGTCTTTCATTGTCAACACGCCGCAGCGCGCTCGCGCCTGCGGCATTTTTATTGGCTTCTTCGCAGCCTGAAACCTGTCTTTTTCGATCATCTTGGTTCCGATAACAGTCTTTGACCGGCACTGACCCGGCACCGATCCTCGCGCTATGCGGCACGTCCATGTGCCGCGTTTGAACGAGGAATCAGCGCAGGGAAATCGGAGGCCAGTCAATGCAAGCTCAGGGCGTGCTGTTCGGGCAGATCGCCGCCGTCTTCGGCATCGTGATCGCCGGTGTATGGAGTGCAACGCAATGGACAGCCGCCGCCCTGGGCTATCAACTACGCCTTGGCTCGCCGTGGTTCGACTTCTTTGGAACGCCGGTCTATCACCCCTGGCGGCTGTTCGAGTGGTGGTTCGTCTTCGATGCCTACGCGCCGCGCATCTTCAACACTGGCGGCGCTATCGCGGGCGGCAGCGGCTTGGTGGCCGTGCTGGTTGCCATCGTCCTGTCGGTGTGGCGCTCGCGGCAATCGCGCCTTGTCACCACCTACGGTTCGGCACGCTGGGCCGATGCGGATGACGTTCGCAAGGCCGGGCTGACCCAGCCCGCCGGCGTTTTCCTCGGCCTGCATCGCGGCCAGTACCTGCGGCACGAAGGCCCGGAACACGTCCTGACCTTCGCGCCGACGCGCTCCGGCAAGGGTGTCGGCCTGGTCGTGCCGACCTTGTTGAGCTGGCCCGCGTCTGTCGTGGTTCACGACATTAAAGGCGAGAACTGGACGCTCACCGCAGGCTGGCGCTCGCGCTTCTCGCACTGCCTGCTGTTCAACCCGACCGATGCGAAGTCGGCCGCATATAACCCTCTGCTAGAAGTGCGGCGCGGCGCGCATGAGGTGCGCGACGTGCAGAACGTGGCCGACATTCTGGTCGATCCCGACGGCGCGCTCGAACGCCGCAACCATTGGGAAAAGACGTCGCACGCGCTGCTGGTTGGCGCGATCCTGCATGTGCTCTATGCAGGCGAAGACAAGACGCTGCGCGGCGTCGCCAACTTCCTCAGTGACCCGGCTTGCCCGTTCGAGCTGACGCTGCACCGAATGATGACGACGAAGCACTTGGGCGATGCGCCGCACCCGGTTGTCGCATCCGCCGCGCGGGAAGTGTTGAACAAGTCGGACAACGAGCGTTCCGGCGTCTTGAGCACCGCCATGTCGTTCCTCGGCCTGTACCGCGACCCGACCGTGGCCGAAGTCACGTCGCGTTGCGACTGGCGCATCGCCGATCTGATTTCCGCCGAACACCCGGTATCGCTCTATCTGGTGGTGCCGCCGTCCGACATTAGCCGTACCAAGCCGCTGATCCGGCTCATCTTGAACCAGATCGGCAGGCGCTTGACGGAATCCCTCGATGGCAGCGACGGCATCGCACGCCGCCACAAGCTGCTGCTGATGCTGGATGAATTTCCGGCGCTGGGCCGGCTCGACTTCTTCGAGTCGGCGCTTGCCTTCATGGCCGGGTACGGCATCCGCAGCTTCCTCATCGCCCAAAGCCTGAATCAGATTGACAAGGCGTATGGGCAGAACCATTCCATCCTCGACAACTGCCACGTTCGCGTGACGTTCGCCACCAACGACGAACGCACGGCGAAAAGGATTTCGGAAACCCTGGGCACGGCCACTGAACTGCGCGCGCAGCGCAACTATGCCGGCCACAGATTGGCTCCGTGGCTCGGGCACCTGATGGTGTCGCGGCAGGAAACCGCGCGTCCGCTGCTGACACCGGGCGAAGTCATGCAGCTTCCGACTGACGAAGCCGTGGTGATGGTGTCCAGCGTCGCACCGATCAAGGCGAAGAAGCTGCGCTACTACGCCGACGCGAATTTCAAGAGCCGCGTGTTGCCACCGCCCGCGCTCGCGGCCGGGCAATACGCCGACGCGCCGCCTGCGCGCCCTGACGACTGGAGCGGCCTGGCTATCCCAGCCGTGCCAACGGCCCCGGCTGCGGGCCTGTCCAGCGATGACGCAGGCACCGCTGATGACGGCGGCCCGCGCCGCCAGCCGGAGCTATCCGAAGTCGCCGAATACAGCCCGGAACCGCAGACCGCAGGCACTGACCTGGGGCTGCTCGATGACGACGACGACCTGCCGTTGCCGCTTCCTCGCCAGTTCGACCCGGCCATGCAGCGCACGGCCCGGCTGGCTTCCCTCGACCCGAACGACGGAATCGACTTATGAGCCAATACCGCCTCAATCTGTTCATCCAGCCCGAGCACGTCAAACGCCTCGAAGAACTGGCCGCCAAGAAAGGCGTGTCCAAGTCGTCCATCGTCGCGGCGGCGCTCGCATCGTGGCTGTCGCCCGATGCCGGCGACCAGCGCGAGGCGGCCATCGCCAAGCGGCTTGATCGCCTGTCGCGGCAGGCCGAGCGCATGGAGCGCGACCAGAACATCCAGATCGAAACGCTGGCGCTGTTCATCCGCTACTTCCTGACCGTCAGCACGCCGGTTCCCGAAGCCCATCAGGACGCAGCCCGCGCGCAGGGAAAAGCGCGTTTCGAGCAATTCGTGGAGCAACTTGGCCGCCACCTGCTGCGAGGCCGCAGCCTGGTGCGCGACGTGGTGGAGGAACTGCATCCCGACCCGGTGCGGATGGATGACGCAGCAGCGCTGGCCGAAGCCCACGAACGAACTACGGAGCGTGCCTCATGAGCGCCGTTCCGCAGACCCCGCCCGAACGCTCATCCAGCGTGACTTCGCTGGATCGCCGTATCCAGATGCTGCGCACGGCCATGGGGCCAGTCATCGCCGCCGCGCTGGCCGACCCGGACGTGGTGGAAATTATGCTCAACCCCGACCGCACCCTATGGGTGGATCGGTTGTCATCGGGCCGCACGCCGCTGGGCGTGGAGCTTTCCGAAGACGATGGCGAGCGCATCATCCGCCTGGTGGCCGCGCACGTTGGTGCGGAAGTGCATCGCGGCCAGCCGCTGCTGACCGCCGAGCTGCCTGAAACCGGCGAGCGGTTCGAGGGCATCTTGCCGCCGGCTGCGCCTGGGCCAGCCTTCGCGCTGCGCAAGCGGGCCGTGAGCATCATCGGTCTGGATCGCTATGTGGCCGACGGCATCCTGACCGCTGGGCAGGCGGACTTCCTGCGCCATGCCGTGCGCGAGCGGCAGAACATCCTGATCGCCGGGGCAACGAGCAGCGGCAAAACCACGCTGGCGAATGCGCTGCTGGCCGAGATCGCCGCCACCGGCGACCGCGTGCTGGTGCTCGAAGACACCATCGAGCTGCAATGCGCCGCCCGCGACCATGTGCCGCTGCGCACACGCGCCGGTGTTGTGTCGATGACCGAGCTGGTACGCGCCACGATGCGCCTGCGCCCTGATCGCGTGATCGTCGGCGAGGTGCGTGGCGGCGAAGCCCTCGACCTCATCAAAGTGTGGGGCACCGGCCACCCCGGCGGTATCGCCACCATCCATGCCGGTTCCGCGATGGGCGCGCTGCTGCGCCTGGAGCAATTGATTCTCGAAGTGGCGGTGAACCCACCGCGTGCGCTGATCGCCGAGGCGGTCAACATCGTCATCCACATCGCCGGACGCGGCCGCAAGCGCCGCGTCGAAAGCATCGCCCGCGTCATCGGCTTCGACGGTGTGGGCTACCGCCTGGCGGACGCGATGGAAACGCCGTTTCCCGAGCTGCCGCCGTTTTCTTCCCCGTCCCCTGACCAACCTGGAGAACTGCCATGACGCAGATGCACATTCCTGCTTTCCGCTTTTCCGTAAATCCGGCTTCGGCCGTCGCTCGCCTGCGGCGACTGGCCGGCCCGGCACAACATGGCCTGCTGCTGGCCGCCGTCATGCTGATGACGGCGGGCACGGCGAAAGCGTCCGGTTCCTCGATGCCGTGGGAATCGCCACTCGAATCCATCCTCGAATCCATCCAGGGGCCGGTCGCCAAGATCATCGCGGTCATCATCATCATTTCGACCGGCCTGGCGCTCGCCTTCGGCGATACGTCGGGCGGCTTCCGCAAGCTGATCCAGATCGTGTTCGGGTTGAGTATCGCCTTCGCGGCATCCTCGTTCTTCCTGTCGTTCTTCAGCTTCTCGGGCGGGGCCGTCGTATGAGCGCCAATGAAGGAGCACCGGGCTTCGCGCCCGGCTTCGAGGTGCCGCTGCATCGTTCGCTGACCGAGCCGCTTCTCATGGGCGGTGCGCCGCGCGCGGTCGCCATTGCCAACGGCACGCTGGCCGCCGCCGTCGGGCTGGGCCTGCAACTGTGGATTCCCGGCGTGGTGCTCTGGATCGTCGGCCACTCGCTGGCGGTCTGGGGTGCGCGTGTCGATCCGCAGTTCATGCAGGTCTTCGCCCGCCACATCAAGCACAAGCCGCTGCTGGACGTGTGAGGGGGATGCCATGCTGAACCTTGCCGAATACCGCCAGCGCCCGGCCTTGCTCGCTGACTGGCTGCCGTGGGCCGGGCTGGTCGCGCCGGGCGTGGTGCTGAACAAGGATGGTTCTTTCCAGCGCACGGCGCGCTTTCGCGGGCCTGACTTGGACAGCGCCACGCAAGGCGAGCTGATCGCCACCACGGCGCGGCTGAACAACGCGCTGCGCCGGCTGGGTTCGGGCTGGGCGCTGTTCATCGAGGCCGAGCGCCGACCGGCCGCAGACTATCCGCACTCGGAGTTTCCCGAACCACTGTCCTGGCTGGTGGACGAGGAACGCCGCGCCGCCTTCGAGGACTCGGGCCACCACTTCGAGAGCGCCTATCACCTGACGCTGGCCTACCTGCCGCCGGAGGAATCCCGCGCTCGCGCCGCCAAGCTGCTCTACGAGCATGCACCCGGCGATGGTGTGGACTGGCGCGGCCGGCTCGATGCCTTCGTCGCGGAAACCGATCGCGTGTTCGACCTGCTCGACGGCGTGATGCCGGAGATCGCCTGGCTGGACGATGCACAGACACTGACCTACCTGCATTCGACCATCTCGACACGACGCTACCGCGTGGGCGTGCCAGAAGTGCCGTTTCACATCGACGCGCTGCTGGCCGATTCCGCGCTGGTCGGCGGCCTTGCGCCCATGCTGGGCGACCAGCATCTGCGCGTGGTGTCGGTGCGGGGCTTTCCGACTTCGACCTGGCCGGGCCTGCTGGATGACCTCAACCGCTTGGGCTTTGCCTATCGCTGGAGTACGCGCTTTCTCTGCCTCGACAAAGCCGAGGCGGAAAAGGAGCTGGGCCGCCTGCGCCGCCAATGGTTTGCCAAGCGCAAGAACGTCATCGCGTTGCTACGCGAAACCATCTTCCAGCAGGAATCGCCGCTGGTGGACACGGATGCCAGCAACAAAGCAGCCGACGCGGACGCCGCCATGCAGGAGCTGGGCAGCGATCAAGTCGCCTTCGGCTACCTCACCGCCACGGTGACGGTGCTCGATGGCGACCCGGCCGCTGCCGATGAAAAGCTGCGCATGGTGGAGCGCGTCATCCAGGGTCGGGGTTTCGTGACCATCCCCGAAACCCTCAATGCCGTCGATGCGTGGCTGTCGTCCATTCCCGGCAATGCCTATGCGAACGTCCGCCAGCCCATCGTCTCGACGCTGAACCTGGCGCACATGATGCCGCTGTCGGCGGTGTGGGCCGGGCCGGAGAAGAACGACCACCTCGACGGCCCCCCGCTGATCGTCACCCGCACCGATGGCGCGACGCCGTTCCGGCTGGTGACGCACATCGGCGACGTGGGGCACACGCTGGTCGCGGGGCCGACCGGCATGGGAAAGTCGGTACTGCTGGCTATGCTGGCCTTGCAGTTCCGTCGCTACTTCGGTTCGCGCATCTTCGCCTTCGACATGGGGCGATCCATGCGCGCCACCATCCTGGGCTTGGGCGGAGAGCACTACGACCTCGGCGCTGATGGCGGTATCGCCTTCCAGCCGCTCGCCCGTATCGACGGCGAGGGCTACCGCACCTGGGCGGCCGAATGGGTGGAAGGCCGCCTGCTGCAAGAAGGCGTGACCGTCGGCCCGGACGAAAAAGCGGCCATCTGGTCGGCGCTGGGCAGCCTGGCGGGGGCGCCACCGGAACAGCGCTCGATGACCGGGCTTTCCGTGCTGCTGCAATCGAACGCGCTGCGGCAGGCGCTGTCGCCGTATGTGCTCGGCGGCGCGCACGGCAAGCTGCTGGACGCCGACCACGACCGGCTGGGTATGGCCGACGTGCAGGGCTTCGAGATGGAAGAACTTATGCACAGCCCCGCCGCCGTGCAGGCGGTGCTGCGCTACCTGTTCGCCCGCTTCGATGAGCGTTTCGACGGTGCGCCCACGCTGCTGATTCTCGATGAGGCGTGGCTGTTCCTCGATGAACCGTCCTTCGCGGCGCGCATCCGGCAATGGCTGAAGACGCTGCGCAAGAAAAACGTGTCGGTGATCTTCGCCACGCAGTCGCTGGCCGACATCAAGGACTCGACCATCGCGCCCGCAATCATCGAAAGCTGCGCCAGCCGCATTTTCTTGCCGAACCCGCAAGCCACCGAGCCGCAGATTCGCACGATCTACGAGGGCTTCGGCCTCAACAGCCGGCAAATCGAGATCGTCGCCACCGCGCAGCCCAAGCAGGACTACTACTACCAATCGCGCCTGGGCAATCGCCTGTTCGACCTCGACCTGGGGCCGGCCGCGCTTGCGTTCGCCGGCGCATCCACGCCGCAAGACCAACGCGACATCGACCGTGTGCTGGCGCAGGCCGGCGCACCCGGCTTTGCCGGCGCGTGGCTACGCCATCGCGGCCTCGATTGGGCCGCCGACCTGCTGCCGTCCTCACCGGCGGCGGCTTCCTTCCTCGCTACTCAACCGCTAGAGGTTTCGCCATGAAAGCCCGTGTCCTTTCCGCTTCGCTCGCCGCCGTGTTGGCCGGCTCGCTGCTGCTCGCGCAGCCGGCGGCAGCACTCACCTTCGTTGATCCCGTCAACTTGGTGCAGAACACGCTGACCGCCATCCGCACGCTGGAGCAGATCAACAACCAGATCAACCAGCTCCAGAACGAGGCGCAGATGTTGATGAATCAGGCCCGCAACTTGACGAGCCTTGACTTCAACATCGTCAACCGGCTGCGCTCGACGCTCGCCACCACCGAACGCCTGATCGCCGACGCGCAAGGGCTGGCCTATGACGTGCAGAGCATGGATGCCACGTTCTCGCGCCTGTACCCGGAGCAGTACGCCGCCACCATCAGCGGCGACCAGATGCTGCGCGATGCGCAGGAACGCTGGAAAAACACGCTGAACGGCCTGCACACGGCGATGCGGATGCAGGCGCAGGTGTCGCAGAACCTGGCGCAAGACGAAAGCGCGCTGGCCGACCTCGTGAGCCAGAGCCAATCGGCCACAGGTGCCTTGCAGGCCATGCAGGCGACGAACCAGCTTCTGGCCTTGCAGGCCAAGCAGTCTATCCAGGCCCAGCAGCTCCAGATCACGCAAGACCGCGCGGCCTCGCTGGAACTGGCACGGCAGGCGGCGGCCACGGAGCGCGCCCGCGAAGTGCGGCGGCGCTTCCTGGGCACCGGCACGCCGTACACGCCGCAGGCCGTCAATTTCTACAACAACTGACGGGAGGCGGCCATGCGATGCGTTCCCGTTCTGTCGGTGTCGCTGCTGGCCGTGCTGCTGACCGCGTGCGGCCAGCAGCCGGCCGAAGACCTGGCCGCCACCTTGGCCGCCGATCCCGTGCGGCTCAAGGCGTTGCGCGCCCAATGCGCAACCGAACGGCGAGCCGCAGGCGAAGACGCCTGCCGGGCCGCCGCCGAAGCCTTCCGGCGGCGCTTCTTCGCCGGCCAGACCGGGCCAGACGAATACCGGACGCTGGCCGAACTGCCGCCGATCCCGCCCAGCTTCGACACGCCCGCCGACGACGCGCCGGAAGGCGATGCGTCGCTCGCCGCTATGGAGGACACGCCATGAATGACGTGACCATCATCGACAAATTCCTCGATACCTTTTCGCGCTACATCGACTCGGGTTTCGGGCTGCTGCATGGCGAAGTGGCGTTTCTTACCGCCACGCTCATCGTCATCGACATGACCATCGCCGGCCTGTATTGGGCCTTGAGCCATGCGACCGGCCAGGGCGAGGACGTGATCGCCAAGCTGCTGCGCAAGGTGCTCTACGTCGGTGCCTTCGCCTACATCATCAATAACTTCAACTGGCTGGCCGGCATCGTCTTCCGGTCGTTCGCCGGCCTCGGTCTGATGGCCGGCGGTTCGACCCTGACGATGGAAACCTTCCTGAAACCGGGCCGACTGGCGAAGACCGGCATCGACGCGGCCGCACCGATCCTCGACCAGATCGGCGACATGGCCGGCTTCCCCGAAGTGTTCGTGAACCTTGACCCCATCGTGGTGCTGTTCATCGCCTGGCTGGTGGTGATCCTTTGCTTCTTCGTGCTCGCGGTACAGCTTTTCATTACGCTGATCGAGTTCAAGCTGACCACGCTCGCCGGCTTCGTCTTGATTCCGTTCGCACTCTGGAACAAGACGAGTTTCCTGGCGGAAAAGGTGCTCGGCAACGTGGTGTCGTCGGGCATCAAGGTCTTGGTATTGGCCGTCATCGTCGGCATCGGCTCGGGCCTGTTCGCGGAGTTCCAGGTTCACCCTGACGAGCCTTCCATTGACCACGCGCTGGTCGTGATGCTGGCCTCGCTCGCCTTGCTGGCGCTCGGCATCTTCGGCCCTGGTATCGCCACGGGCCTCGTGTCCGGTGCCCCGCAGCTTGGTGCGGGCGCGATGGCTGGCGCGGCGGTCGCTGCTGTCGGCACAGGCGTTGCCATCGGTGCCGCCGCGACCGGCGTGGGCGGTGCGGTCATGGCCGGGGCGCGCATGGCGCCGGCCGCCGCGAAGCTGGCCGGGGCTGGTGCACGCGCCGCCACGTCGGCGGCTGGTAGCGCCCGGTCGGCATTCCAGGCCGGTTCCACCGCTGCGGGCGGCGGGGCCAAGGGCGTGGCGGCTGGCATCGGCAATGTCGCCAAGACCGGCGCGCAGGCAGCAGGCCGCCGCGCCGCGTCCGGCGCTTCCGCTGCCGGGCAGAAGGTGGCCGATTCCTTCCGTGCTGGCTGGAACGGCGCGGATGCCGGCGCTGCCGGTTCCGTCCAGGCCGCCGCAGGCGAAGGCGCGGGCAGCGCACCGAAGCAGGAGCAACCTGCTTGGGCCAAGCGGATGCACCGCCGCCAGCAGATCACCCATGCCGCGACCACCGCCGCCCACACGCTGCGCGGTGGCGACGGTGGCGGCTCGGGGCAAGGCCCGAGCCTGCGCCCCGATGAATGACTCGATACCTGACCACACAGGAGAACCCCTATGCGATTCAAGCGACCGCAGGTGCGCTATGCCGACACGCCGCAGCCTGCCACCCCGTATCAATCCGCCGCGCAGGTGTGGGACGACCGCATCGGCTCGGCCCGCGTCCAGGCCAAGAACTGGCGATTCATGGCCTTCGGCTGCCTTACGCTCGCGCTGCTGATGGCAGGTGGCCTGGTGTGGCGCTCGGCGCAGTCCATCGTCACGCCCTATGTCATCGAAGTCGATCAGTCGGGGCAGGTGCGCGCCGTCGGCGAAGCCGCCACGCCATACCGGCCCGCCGATGCGCAGATCGCGCACCACTTGGCGCGCTTCGTGACGCTGGTGCGCTCGCTGTCCATCGACCCCATCGTGGTGCGGCAGAACTGGCTGGATGCCTACGACTACACCACCGACAAGGGCGCGGCCGTGCTCAACGACTACGCCAGCAAGAACGACCCATTCGCCCGCATCGGCAAGGAGTCGGTGACGGTGCAGATCACCAGCGTGACCCGCGCCAGCGACACGTCGTTCAACGTGCGTTGGACGGAACAGCGATTCGTCAACGGCGCGCCCGCTGGCACCGAACGCTGGAACGCCGTGCTTTCCACCGTCCTACAAACCCCGCGCACCGAACAGCGCCTGCGCAAGAACCCGCTGGGTATCTACGTCAATGGCCTGTCGTGGAGCCGCGAACTGGATTCTTCCGAAGGAGCCAAGCCATGAACCTGTCTTTCCGCTTTTACGCTTTACCGTTGATGCTTCTTGTCCTGGCGGGTTGCGCCACGCAGGGAAAACCACCGCCGACCATTTCGCTCGATGAGCCGGTGCAAGCACAACCGCTGCCGGAACCGCCCAAGCCCGTCGAAGTCGTCGCCGTGCCCGAACCGCTGGCGCTGCCCGCGCAGTTGAAGCCGCTGCCCGAGGCAGACACGGCCCCGGCCACGCCGGAGCCGGCCGACGAGAAGGTGCGCGTCTCGCGCGCCAATGCCGAGGCACGCATGGCGCCGACCCATGAGGGCTACGTCAATGCGATTCAGGTGTGGCCCTTCACCGATGGCGCGCTCTATCAGGTCTATGCCGCGCCGGGGCGCGTGACCGTGGTTTCGCTCCAGCCGGGCGAAGAACTGGTGACTGTTGCAGCAGGCGATACCGTGCGCTGGATCGTCGGCGACACGTCCAGCGGCAGCGGCGATGCGCTGCGCGTCAATGTGCTGGTCAAGCCCATCCGTCCGGGCCTCAAAACCAATCTTGTCATCACCACCAGCCGCCGGACGTACCTGCTAGAGCTGACCTCGACGGAAAAGGCATGGATGGCGTCGGTGTCCTGGGACTACCCGAAAGACCGGATGCTGGCCTTGCAGCGCCAGTCGCAGGCGGCCAACGCCGCTGCGCCAGTCGATGCCGGCTTGTCGCTGGAGAAGATCCGCTTCCGCTACGCGGTCAGCGGTAGCAATCCGCCGTGGAAACCGCTGCGTGCCTTCGATGACGGCGAGAAGGTCTATATCCAGTTCCCGCCGGGCATCGCGCAAGGCGAGCTGCCGCCGCTGTTCGTCATCGGCGCGCAGGGCGACGGGCAACTGGTGAATTACCGCTTCCGCTCGCCGTACTACATCGTGGATCGGCTGTTCGGCGCGGCCGAACTGCGTCTGGGCGGTGATGGTGGCGACGTGGTACGCATCGAGCGCACCGATGGCGTGGCGCGGAGGAACTGACCATGAGCCAGGACGACACTCCCGACCTCGCCGCGCCGCAGGCGGCTCTCAAAACTCACGTTTTTTGATAAGGAATACAATGCTAATTGCGAACAACAACCTGCGGCTATTGCCCCGTCTCGTTGATGCAAGACCTTTCCGTGCCCCTAGAAACTTGGCTTCGCCAGATCGTGGGCGAGGCTGATATGCCGGCGCGCAAAGTCGGTTTAAGCCGGTTCAGCCTGACCGGCTATGTCGCCACCGCAAAGGCGGCTAAAGCGCAGGACGCGGAGTCCATGTTGGAACAGGACTTTCTTACTCTTCTTGAGTACGACCGGAACGTCGCGCGGTACCTGGCTCAGCCCTTCACGATCCGGTGGAGCGACTCCGGGCGTCGGCGCCGATATACCCCTGACGTGATTGTGAAGTACAGCTTCGTGGCACAGCAGAACGATCCTCATCTTCGTACGACGCTCTACGAAGTGAAACCGCTCGAAGTGCTCAAGCGCGATTGGCATGAGCTCCGTCCGAAGTTCCGAGCCGCGATTGGATGGGCACGGGAGTACGGGTGCCGATTCCACATCGTGACGGAACGTCAGATTCGGACCCCCTATTTGCGCAACGTGAAGTTCCTGTCGGGGTACATGACCGAGGACCTGCGGGAGGAGGCTCACAGCGTGGCTGTCGCACGTCAGACGGTGATCAAGGACACCTTGTCGGAGCTCGGGACCACGACGCCAAAGGCGCTCTTGGAAGCGATTACAGCGGACCCCATGATGCAAGCAGAACTGCTTCCTTGGGTCTGGAACCTTGTGAACTGCCAGAGGATCGGTGTCGATCTCATGCTGCCGCTCACAATGCAGTCTCCCATATGGCCTATCGCGTATATGGGCGGAGTACGTCAGGCATGAGAGCAACCACACTACGCGTAGGGCCTGGAACGATCATCAAGGTCGGTGACACCCTCATGTGCGTCAAGCGCTGGGAAACGACAACCAGCGTGCTGGCACGCGAAGTGGCGACTCTGCTGGACAGGGTCGTGCCTCTGGCCGAGATCACCCAGAGCATGGCGAACGACCAGACCGGCGACCAGATCGATCTCACCGCTGTCTGCGAGGAAGACTGGGACGCCGCCGTCGAGCGCTACCAAGCAATCAACCCATTGGTAGAAAGTCCAGGGCGAACCCTCGCTCGAGTGACAGAGGTAGCCGACGCCCTCGCTGTATCCGCCGCTACCGTCTATCGTTGGCTAGCCCGGGTTTCCCGGTACGGAACCGTGAGCTGCCTGCTGAGAAAGCAGCGCAGTGACAAGGGCAGCAAGCGGCTTGCCGAGCCGGTAGAGGCGATCGTGAGTACTGTAATTGCCGGGGAGTACCTGACGGACCAGCGTCGCAGCCCCACCGCGGCGCTGCGAGAGATTGAGCGGCTGTGCCGCCAACGCAAGCTGATTGCGCCAAGTAAGGGCACGTTGCTGCGGAGGATCGACGAGATCCTACCTGAAGAAAAGGTACGCAAACGTCATGGACGCAACGCCTCTCTCGACGTCCGAGCGACGCGCGGCACGCTACCCGGCGTGGACCACGTGCATGCGATCTGGCAGATCGACCATACCAAGGTCGACATCATGCTCGTGGACGAGAAAGACCGGATCCCGATCGGACGTCCCTGGATCACCGTCGCGATCGATGTTTTCACGCGCATGGTAGTGGGCTGGTACATCTCGTTTGACCCCCCTGGCACTTTGGCTACGGGCATCTGCATCGCAACGGCCATTCTTCCGAAGGACACTCCTCTCGCACGGCTGGGAGCGGACTACCCATGGCCATGCCAAGGTAAGCCACGCCTGATTCATACCGACAACGCGAAGGAGTTCCGGGGCGAGACGCTGAGGAACGCCTGCCAGGAGCATGGCATCAACATGTCGTTCCGTAAGCTCAAGAAGCCGAACTACGGTGCACACATTGAGCGCCTTCTTGGCACGCTGCTCAAAGAGATTCACAGCCTGGAAGGAACGACCTTTTCGAACCCGCAGGAGCGCGGCGAATACAAGTCAGAAGAACGCGCGACGATGACCCTGGATGAGTTCGAGCTGTGGCTCGCGAACCTGATCCTGCGTGTCTATCACCAGCGCAAGCACTCGGAGCTCGGATGCGCCCCCATCAAGAAGTATCAAGAGGGCTTGCTCGGCGACGGGTCGGTGCCCGGCATCGGCGTGCTTCCGATTGCCGCGGATCCGGAGAAGCTACGCATGGACTTGCTTCCGATGGAAGAGCGGACCATCCAACCCTATGGCGTCGTGCTGGACCACATCCAGTATCACGCCCCTGTGCTCGACAAGTGGATCGGCGCGCTTGATCCGAAGACGCGTAAGAAGGCCAGGAAGTTCGTCTTTCGCAGGGATCCGAGAAACATCAGCCAGCTGTATTTCTGGGACCCCGACGCCAGGCAGTACTACCAGATTCCGTACCGAGATATCAGGCGTCCGGCGATCAGCCTATGGGAGCTCAAGCGCATCCAGGGCTATCTGAATGACCGAGGGAAAGCGGACATCGACGAGGAGATGATCTTCAACGCCTTTGACGAGATGAAGAAGATCGAAGAGACATCGAAGACGCTCACACGCGCCCAGCGCATGAATCAGGAGCGAAGAAGGCGCCATGGAAGAGCGGTCCCCTCCCCCGCGCCGTCAACGGCGGAAGAAGCCCGACCGCTGCCTACAGGCAAGACGTTCGACCCTTCGGCAATAAAGCCCTTCGATGAGATCGAGCAGGCATAGATCCGCCCATGGCCATGCACGTGATTGAACTGTCGCGAGAAGACGAAGACCGAATCTTCCGCTTGAAGGGCAGCAGCTGGATCGGCTACGACCGCGCCGTGGCGATTCGTGCGCAGATGGACGCGTTGCTGCGTCATCCCAAGATGCACCGCATGCCCAATCTCGCGTTGATCGGGGAAACGAACAACGGCAAAACGATGCTGTTGCAGAATTTTTGCCGCCGCCACAATCCACCGGAAGATCCCAACGCGGAGAAGACGGTGCTGCCGGTGCTCATGATCGGCACGCCGCCCTCACCGGACGAAGGACGGCTGTACTACGCCATATTGGAAAGACTCAGCGCGGCAGGCTCCGCCCGAGAACCGGAAGACTCAAAGTTGCGCCGAATCAGGATCATCCTTGGTCATCTCGAGACCAAAATCCTCTTGCTCGATGATTTCTACAACATTGGAGCCGGCACGCCCGCAAAGAGGCGCAAGCTCCTCAACGCCTTGCGAAACATGAGCAACGATTTGCAGATGCCGATCGTGGTTTCGGGCACGCCCGAGACGCTCAACGTGATGTCCGTCGATCCATCGATCTCAAACCGCTTCAAACCCGTTTTCCTTCCCAAGTGGGACAAGCTGGAACTTGAGGAATTCGCACGCTTCGTTCTCTCCATCGAGCCCACACTGCTCCTGAAGAATAAATGTGATCTGCTCAACGAGGTCGCGCTGCATCGACTCCTGACCTTTGGGGAAGGCCTGCTAGGCGAAATCGTGGGTATCTTGAAGCTTCTGGCCGAATCCGCGATCCGGTCTGGCAAGGAATCGATCGACGCGGAGATGCTGACAAAGGGCCGGCTTTCGGCACTTGGGTGGGTCATGCCTTCGGATCGCTCGCGAAACTTTGAGCAGGTTTGACCAGGCCGGTCAGCTTTGGCTGTATCGCACCAAGCCTCAGGAAGACGAACTGCTCAGCTCGTGGCTGGTCCGGCTAGCCTGGGGCTCGGCGATCAAGCTTCAGCATCTGTGCGTGCATGTACTGGGTCAGTCACCCGGGTTTCTCTCCGCGGACATTGATCGAAACCCGCAAGAAGCGCTCCTCGCACAGCTCTGTGAGAGCACTGGCACTCCGCTCGCGCGCGGGTTGCAGATAGGCTTGGCATCGCTAGAGGGGCGGCTGTGGTGTTCGTTTCATAGCAGGGGTCCCGTTCCCTGGTTGATTCCCAACTACCGCGATGGACGCAGGCGGCTCAAGCACGGCCTGCAGTACTGCCCGCAGTGTTTGGCCGAAGACGACCAACCGTACTTCCGACGCAAGTGGCGCCTCGCCTTCAATGTGGTGTGCGAGCGGCATGGGCTCTTTCTGCGCGACGAATGTCCTCACTGTGCAGCGCCCGTGGTCTTCCATACCGGCGACTTCGGACGTCGCCTCCTATCAGCGGCCTCCCCGATTACCCAGTGCCCGAGCTGCCTGCTCGATCTGAGAAAAGACAGGGCGCCGTTGCGCCCCATCCCGGACAGGGCGCTCGTCGAGTTTCACACTCGCTTGATGTCGTGCCTGGCGGCGGGCCATGAGACCACGCTGCCTGGCGCGTCGCTCTACTCCTTCCTTTTCTTTGACGGCTTGCACCTTCTTTGCAGATTGCTTGTGTCGTCGGGCCGTGGAGGGCGACTGCGATCAGAGTTGCTCGACGGCGTCGACGACGCTTTACGCTTGGCCCGGCAGTCTGCCCCCGTGCGCTTTGAGGAACTCAGACTCGCAGATCGCGTACTTGCGATGACTATGTGCGAACGGCTGATCAGCCGATGGCCCTTGATTTTCGCAAGCGCGTGCAAGCGGTGCCGGCTCTCCAGCTCGTACGTCATCCGGTACGACGCATACATGCCGTACTGGCTCTGCCGGGAGCTGCGCTGGGAGCTCAACGACCGCGACTACGCTCCGTCGGAGGAGGAGCGAACTGCCGTGACTGCGTATTTGCAACGACACGGTCTGCCCGCTCATGCAGATGCTGTCGAGAGACTTCTGGGCACGCGGCACGCCGGCCAGCCTGCCATGCCCCGATGGAATCCGCGCGGGTCGCATGCCCGTTGAGGACGAACTACGGTGGAGTCCATCTCCATCCTGCGTACTTCGGCACGACCAAGCACGCTTCCACCATCGCAGGAAGGCGGGCTGGCAAAGATGTTCCGCACCCGCAGCAACAGCTTGCGGCTCAGCACTGCCGCGTCCCCTTGAACCGGCAGGGCCGCGATACCTCGACCGCCGGAGTTGCGACTCCCTGCCTAACGCACTGCCCGAAACGGCCGACGGCTCGACTAGTCGCACGGCATAATCTTTCCTTCCGAAACCCCACACCGGACAACATCCCAAACAGCCTTGTTCGAGAAGTATCCAGTGTGCGCCTTGACCGGGCTGGCGAATACGTGAAGCCAATCTCGGGCGTTCCGGACGAAAACATTCGTGAAGTGGATACCTATGCCATCGCTCGAACCAGCGGACTGGTACCACGGCGGCAGATGCCAAGTCAGAAGGTCGTTGGTGTCGTGGAACGCGACGATATCAAGGGTTGGAACCGACTGAAGCGATCTTTGATGAGCTTCAGCTAGTGCCTGTTGGCGCATCTGGCCGAAGGCATAGAACGGATTCCAGTAGAGGAGTTCTGGACTTGGCTGAGCGAGGATCGCATGCTGCCCCTCCGGCGAGGCCTGCGTATTTGCAGTGGCGGCTGAAGGGGGCACGCCGAAGGGGCTGGGCCCATGATGTGATCGAGCACCAGGCGGCACGTCTGCCAACCCGATCATGGGCAGCTGGTTGGCCAGCATGTAGAAGGCCGGCATGTGGGCCACCATGGTTCGGACCCCATCCCGAGCGGCATCAACCTCCTCTTTGGAGAAGGCGCTAGTCTTGGCCCGCTCAGTACCTGTCAAGTCCAGCAGCATGTCGTAGACGATCCGACTGCCTAGACTATGGGTGACTACGTAGAAGCGGTCGCTCTGGGGCAGCTGCGCAACACTTTCCCAACGACAGGACTGCTCATCGGGAGTGACGATGAGAGCGTGACATATCGCCTCAGCGACGCCACGCTCGATCGTCTTCCCATACGAACCGGCGTAGAGCATAGCGTCCGCCAACTCTCGGTCTAGGACTGTCTCCTTTATGACCTGGTTGATCCTCGCGCGATCAGGCGGTCTGGCCCCCTCCTGAATATCGTCATCGGGGCCTTCAGTGCACGACTGCCGCTCTCCGGCTTTCGGCGTTGCCGACGGCGAGTCATAAGCCAACTGGTTGCTCTTGAGCCACTGAGTAAGTGCCGACCATCGAATTTCGACCGCGTTGACTCGGTAGTCCTTACCTCCCTCCTGCCCGCTATCTGTCAGATGTAACTGGTAGTGGCCTACCGTGTAATCGACCTTGGATCGCGAATCGGTAGGCCCCCCGTGCGAGAAGACGCTGACGTCGATGTGCCTGGTTGTTGGGGGCTGCATGTCGAGCGATCGCAAACGCATGTAAGTCATCGCGTTCGCGTTCAGTACGCCTGATTGCGCGTCCAAGGCATAGCCCACGCAATGGTCGCCGACACCGTGAACGAAGATCACCCACATGGCCCCGTCCTGCGACGGGGGGGCGATTTCTCTCAGAGCAGGCACACTCTCACCGGCCGCTGCTGTGGCGGTCGCATTGAACACCATAGGACTCGATGAACAGGCGTCCAGCACTGCACTCACAGCCACTGCCCAAAGCAATTGAGAAACGCCCATAGAGCCTCCGCAAGATCTTGCAATCAGACGGTCATCACGATCGGTAGAGTCGTGAGCAGGACTGCGCGGGGGCTAGCCCTATGGTTTCAAGCCAACCGCCTTGTTCAACGATGAGGTCAGGTTCTTCTCTATGACATCCTGTTTGCCATGAAAGGCTTGGGCACCTTTGCTAAGGAACCAGGGCACCTTGCTCTGCGTGATGACGTCGACGACGAGTCCAGCCGAATTCGATTCGGGCTCCGTGGGCGGGCCCCTGTCCCACGGTGGCAGCGCAAAAAGAGCCGCCTGAGACGCCTCTACAAGGACCTCACACCGCCGACCCGGGCACTCCAACCGTTTTGTCACTTGCGCCGACTTAGCTCCCGGCGACAACGAGGCCGTGCATGTAGATTTGCCTTCCGGGGTCACAGTTGTGCAGAGCTTTGGTTCTTCAAACAACACGTACAGGCCTTCATCAGCAGTGGTCTTGGCCGTGTCGACTGAGTAGTCAAGTAGCTTCCCGATGTTCAAACCTCTGGTAAGGGTGACCTCGTTCTGTGTGACCACCATAACGTCCATTGTCACGCCAGCACTCAGGTGCACGGTCTTCTCGCTCTCGTTCCTAGACGACACATGACTCAAGTAGAGCCGTATCGGCTCGATACGCAGTTGTCGCGGATGGACCTCGCGGTCGTAGGTCACCTTGGCAACTAAGTCCATGGTCAGTCGTGTCCGATCAATCGTCTCGCCCTCTTTGCGGTCTGCCTGCGGGGGCGTGTAACGAGAGAGGCGGAAGCAGTACGAGCGCTTGGCGGGCCCGCTGGCCAGCGGCTGCCCGGGATAGGAGTTCGCGGGCAGAGTCACCGCGTAAGACGCTGAGGTAAGGGGACGCGAACCAAAGTGCACCAAGGGCGCATAGAAGTCGACCGCGCGGGACTTGAACTGGTCCTTTTGCGCGTAGCTGGCCACGTTGTTGGTGAGCCATGCGTCGACGTCAGATACGGCCAAATGCACTGCTTGCTGCACGAGCCACGCGCCGGCTGCAGCAGCCACGGGCGCAATCGCCACCGCGCTCAATCGCTCGTCGAGCGAGCCCGACTTGGAGGGTGTTGGCGGCAGCTCGGACCCTGAACAGCGGGCATACGCGGACGGCATGTCGGAGTTCAAGGGGTGCAGGTCTAGGTCCGCGAGCGCCGGCGCGTCCCCATCGTCCAGCGAATCGTCAGGCGCATTCGGCAGAGCCGCAAACATAGTCACGGCAGTCGCCTCGTCCCACTGCCGTGGGAACCAGAAATGGAGATCGCCACCGGCCGCGAGCCCGTCTTCTTCATGCGTGGTGGCACAGCCGGCAAACGCGAGCGACATCGCCATCGCCAGTACTTGAAACTTCGGTTTGCTCACTAAGCCTCCGATCTTCGCTTTCCCGCCGTCGCGTTGCCGCGAGAAGGCGCGCAGCGCCGACTTGCGCGACACCACGATTCAACATAGGCCCGACGACAGGTCTCTCCAAAGACGTGTCGCAACCCGCACCCGCGAAAAAACGCACGGGCGTCGTGCGAAAGCGATAGGTCGGTTGGGGGCTGGCGATTGGGCGCGAGGCCTGCGACGTGCGCCAAAGGCTCAGCTATACGGACGGGCCGAATGCATGAACATGCTGCGGTGCGTCTTGCCGCTGGACGGCGCGCTTCCCTGCCAACGACACAGCGCCGCTGACTGCCGTCGCAAGTGCTGGCGGTGTTCATCTGCCTGCAGCCTCTCCGTCACACGAGAAGCTGAACCAGTTGGTTCTCCTCGGAAAAGGCTCTATCTGCCACGAGGCCAGTCCCACACCGGCGCAACGAAATGGAGGTCAACGTCTCTTATAGGCGCGCGCAACCAGGAATTCCGACCGCCGCACTGAAGACTTGCAAAAGAAGCAAGCGCGCTCTCCGTATCGCGCGCAACGGCAACCGGCTAGCCGGACCTCGCCTCGTTGCCGCGACTTGCCGGTTTCCTGTACCGACCCTACCGATCTTGCTACTAACTCCGTCGGCGCGCATGAATCGACGCGATGCTGGCCGTGCATATGGGCGTGCTGCAGGACTCCCAGTAGTGGGATAACCGCATATGCGCGGAAAGCAGCCTCTGCAGCAATAGTTTGAATTTAAGTCTCTCTTAACTTTCTGAGGCAAAAACGGCAATAGCATACTTGTATGACATTTGAGCCCAATACACCGGCTCTGCGTCCGACGTTGCTGACACATACAAAACCAATGCTGCATCTTCGACGAGGCGGTGAATGCTCATTCTCCACAGCAGGAAAGTCATATTCTTGCGCTGCCGGAAAACGGCGAGCACTTCCCTGGAGATAGCGCTCTCTCAGTTCGCAGAAGAGGGTGACATCGTTACTCCCTTGTGCGCACGCGACGAGAGCCTTCGTCTGGAAAAAGGCGGAATCGCTCCACAAAACTATCTCGACAAAGACGGAGCGATCCGTTACTTCAATCACATGAAGGCTGCCGAGGTCCAGGAGCTGGTTGGGCATAGAACTTGGAATGCCTACTACAAATTCTGCGTCGACCGGAACCCTTGGGACAAGGTTGTCTCGCTCTACTACCACCGAAACAAGAACGAGCCGCGAGCCCCGTTCAGCACCTTCATAAATAGTGGCGAGTACAAAGACGCGCTCAACTACCCCATCTACACCATCAATGATCAGGTGGTCGTCGATCACGTGGCGCGCTACGAGGACATCGAAGGCGAGTTGGCCAAGTTGTCCGAAAGGGTCGGGCTGCCGCGACTAGCGTTGTCGAACGCTAAGAGTCAATTTCGCCCAGCGGAATCCGCGTATCGATTGGCGTTTTCAGACGACCAACGCCATGCGGTGGAGGACTACTTCAAGATGGAAATAGACCTGCACGGCTACCGTTTCTAAGA
Organism: Achromobacter sp. JD-1; assembly: GCF_038594925.1. Lineage (NCBI taxonomy): Bacteria > Pseudomonadati > Pseudomonadota > Betaproteobacteria > Burkholderiales > Alcaligenaceae > Achromobacter > Achromobacter sp. JD-1. Next base: position 336,563 of record NZ_JBCGCS010000001.1, read on the forward strand.
AGAATTCGTATAGCGAAGAAGGAGGGTGTGATGTCGGCAGTGTTCCAAGAGGTCGTCATACGCAGCACGAGCTTTCGCAATCGCATTTGGGTTCCGCCCATGTGCCAGTACATGAGCCCCGACGGCCTGCCGGAATCTTGGCATTTTCGGCACTATGGAACATTGTCAATGGGGCCAGGCGCCGTGATGGTCGAAGCTACCGCCGTTAGTCCATATGCCCGCGTCACCCCGTTTGACTTGGTGTTGGACGCAAATACCCCGCTCAACTCGTACGCCGCGCTTGCGAAAGAAATCGCTGCCGGGGGCGCTGTTCCGGGCATCCAGCTTTCTCATGCCGGGCGAAAGGGAAGCAGGAGCCGTCCGTGGGAGGGGGATCAGCCGATAGCGCTCGGCCAGGGCGGATGGAATCTGCTAGCGCCATCTCCAATTCCGTTTGGCTCCGGCTATGTTTGCCCAGACGAGATGTCCGAGGTCCAGGTACTAGAGACGATCCGCGAGTTCTCAGAGTCCGCTCAAGTCGCGGAAAGAGCCGGCTTCAAGATTATCGAAATTCACGCTGCTCACGGCCGCTTGATACATAGCTTCATCTCCCCTGTAGCCAATGAACGAAAGGACAGGTTCGGGGGTGACGAGCAAGGTCGTTTCCTTCTTCCCGTGTTGCTGGCCAGAGCCCTTCGCGCAGCGCTGAGCGAAACCACCATCGTCGCTTTCAGGTTGTCGTGCGTCGACTGGGTGGAAAACGGCATAGATATAGAGATGACGGTCAGGCTGGCTCAAATGCTCGCGCGCGAAGGTGTCGATCTCATCGATTGCAGCTCCGGTGGCATACGCCGGCCCCAACAAAAGAAGACCGGCCCTGGATATCAAGTCCCATTCGCAAGTCGGGTTCGAATGGCGGGGCTTGCGACTGCGGCGGTAGGGGAAATCACGACATTGGAAGAAGCTGAGGCGATCCTAGAGTCCGGAAGTGCCGACGTCATCATGATGGGGCGAAAGCTGCTCGGCGACCCGCTGTATCTCGTTCGCGAGATGGCGAGTCAAGGCGCCGCGGATTGTGTGCCGCCACCTTACCGGAGAGGACTACGCACTCCGGCGATCAAGCCTACAGAACACATTCCTGAACTGTAACCACATCACGCGGAGATACATGCTGTGCTCATCGAAGTTGCCGGCATCGACGGCTGTGGGAAGACGACGCTGATTCACGGGCTCCGGCGACTTATAAATGAGTCGGGACTGGCATTTGCATACGAACGGCCCTTTCAGAGCGACGGGGTACGGCTTCTTGAGGCCGCAGCTTCGGAGCAGCTCTCTGTGAGGAGTCGGCCGGTAAGGTTCTTCAGCAAAGAGATCGTCGAGTATGTACGCGCGGTCGAGTTGGTTACCGGCAGCAGCAGACTGCGACCCCATATCGGATCCAAGATGCAGTGGTTCTTCACTGACAGCTATATCCTTGAACAAGCAGCCCGTGGCATTCGCGCAGGGCTCGATATGGGCAAGTTCTGGCCGTTGCTCGGTCTCAGCGCCCAGCCAGACCACCGCGTTTTCATCCGGGTAACCGCGGAGGTGGCGGTGCAACGCATGAGTGCACGCGAGAAAGGCGACGCGATCCTTCTAGAAGAGCACCCCGTCAGGGAAGCCGCAAACCAAATAGCCGCTTTGGAGGCTGCCGCGGCGAACTACGGTGAAACGCTGATCGTTGTCGACGGGCACCAAGCGGCGCGTGATCTTCTGAAGGACGTTGCGGCCCGGATCGGACTATGACGACCCAGAGTGCATCTGGGCCGGACCGGCTATGGCCATGGTACTCCGACGACATCAACGACGAATTGACGAAGGTTCTGCGTCAAGGCGATCTCGGCGCCGTCGACATGCATCCCGCGATTTCAAAGCTGGAAAGGGCGTTTGAGGCGCTCGTGTCAGAGGAGGGGTCTCGGTCTTTCGCGGCTTTCTACTCCTCAGGAACCTCGGCTCTGCTTGCAGCCCTTGGTGCGCTCGATCTGCCATCTAATAGCGAGGTAATAGTTCCTGACGTGACGTTTAGGGGAACGGCCACTCCGTGCTGTGTGATGGGCTTGTCGGTAAGATTCGCGAAGACCGATGAGCTAGGCGGTTTGTGTCCCCAGGCCGTTGCCGAAGCGTTGTCCGACGACACTCGCGCGGTAATCGTTAACCATCAATGGGGCGTGCCCGCGGACATCGATACTCTGTGCGACCTAGCCAGAACACGCGGGCTAATGGTCATCGAAGATTGCTCGCACGCACATGGAGGGGTCTATCGAGGCCGAAAAGTTGGGGCTTTTGGAGACATTGCAGTCTTCAGCTGCGGCACGACCAAGCTCGTGTCCGGCGGACTGGGTGGCGTTCTAGTCACGCGCGACCGTCTGCTATACGAACGGGCGATTATCTTCGGTCAGGCGAAACATCGAGTTGCCGAGGAAATATCGGATCCTCGGCTGGACGCAATAGGGAGGCTCGGTGTCGGCCTAAACCTTCGAGGATCGCCGATCAGCGCCACGTTAGCTTTCGATCACTTGTCCAAACTCGGGCAGATTATCGAGGACAAGAACGCCAACCTCGAACAGCTGACAGAGATCGTAGCGCACCGCTTCCCTGCATTGGCACCGCTCCCCCGACGAGAGGGCTGGGAGACGGGCACCTGGTACAAACGTCCATTTCGATACAGCGGTCCACTGCGCACAGCGGAGCTAGTCAAGATTGCTGTCTCGTGCGGTTTGCGTGTCGAGGAAATCCCCCATGACCTGCCCGATCAGTTTGAAGCCGCGGAGCGTGCCTCTGCGCTTGTCACTCCGAACTGCGTGACCGCGTTCCGGCATAGCGTCAAGTCGCGATCGAATCTCCGTGACTATATTCTGTTCGACACCAGAGATTGCTACGGCGAATCGTTTCCATTGCAGGCGCTAGACGCGAAGCTCTCACGCCTCGCTATTGAACACGCCCAGAGGCTTTGAAAATGCCGGTACACATTCCTGCCGCGCTCGCAATCGCTCGGTCCTATGTGGCTCCATCGCGACCCGAAGGATCCATTGTAATGGGAGAGGCGGATCTCGGGTCGGTGGTGCAGCACAAGCTTGTCGGCATAGCGTTGCACCTGGTCGAAACAGGGGCCCTCACTACATCCTCAAAACGACTTGGATCAGCGCTCAGACATATTAGAAGCGGGCAATGCGCCTATCAGAACGCGATGCTTGACGAAGCGTCCGCCATTTGTGTGGAAGCAGCACGGATGGGCATTCGCGTCGCTGTCCGCAAGGGACCAGTCGTAGCCAGCTGGTTCCCAAGAACCGGGGACCGTCAGTTCTCGGACATCGACCTACTGCTTGGCGATCAAGATAAGGCGGCGATCACGAAGGTTCTGGAGGCCCGTGGCTACGTGCCTGGCCTGTATTCGTTCGCAACAACGAGCTTGGCCTCCCACTCCAGGGCCACGCAGATCAGATATGCACTCTCCCCGGACCACTTGCCGCACTTCGCGCGGCTTGACGCTGCAGCGCCATGCGGCGGATTCAACGTGGACGTTGCCTTCACCATAGGGTGGCACAAGGACCAGTTGGCTCTCCCGCTCCAACAGATCCTGTCGCGCTTTGAGTATTGCGACGCGCTCGGGATTCCGCGCCTCACGAATGAGGACTGTGCGGTTGACACGTTGCTGCATGCCTTCCGTGAGACATTTCTTGCTGGAACCACAGCACCGAAGCCTCCTTCGCTACAGCTATTTGTTGACTGCAGGTTCGCCTTGGCGCAGCTCGCGCAACGTGGAGACCGTGGTTGGGCGCATTCCAACCGGCTGGCGATGATGGTGGCATGGATGGACATCGTTGTCGGCCATGTCCTTGACGTCAGCCCCTTCAGCATCGGCGACGCAGCGGAATTACCCTGCGAACCGTGGAACCACAGCCTGCGCGAGGACCAAGTAGTTGAGGCGCCGGACATTCACCGCCGCCTGGGCCTTCTCTAAAGAGCCGTGGACGATCTCTTCTCACTGTTCGCGCTCACGCTCGCGGCTTTCTATGTCGTCGCCGCACCAATTGTGGGCCGCGACTCGGCAAAGTTACGGGCGGCCATGGTTATTGTTGTCCTGTTCTTCTCTTGTCGTTACATGCTCTGGCGTGGGCTGGTGGTTTATGACCGATTTGAGCTCACGCCCACATTCGTTGCGATGGTCATCTTCTTCTTGGCCGAGGCGTTCAACTTCCTCATTGGGTTCAGAAATACTCGCGTACAGCGAGCCATTCGGAGCCGCTCGCGCGACGCAGATCAACAGTGCGGATGGTGGAAGGACGCCCCACCGGCCGTCGCAGTGCTCATCCCCACCTACAACGAGTCGTATCGCGTCCTGGAGCGTACGCTTGTTGGTGCCGCGAACCTGGACTATCCGGACCTTAGAGTCTTCGTGCTCGACGACGGGGCCAGACCGTGGGTCGAGCGGTTGGCGCGAGAGTTTCGTTTTGAATACGTTTCAAGGGAGGACAACGCCGGCTTCAAGGCGGGGAATCTGAACAACGGACTTCGAAACATGCGGGAGTCGGGCTACCGACCGGAGTTCATTGCCGTCTTCGATGCGGACTTTGTCGCCAAGCCGATTTTCATTTCCAGAACGCTGTCTCTCTTCTCACCGGGATATGGGGGGAGGATCGGCATGGTTCAAACCCCACAGTATTTTTTCAATCCGGACCCATTTCAGTACGCATTGGGAGCTCAATCCAGGATTCCGGACGAGCAGCGCAATTGGTTCGATTTTCGCCTCGCCTGCGCTGACGCAAACGGTAGCGTCATTTGTTGCGGCACGTCCTTCCTGGCTCGAATGGATGCGCTCGATGAATGCGGGCACTTTCCGACCGAGTCAATATGCGAGGATGCTTTCACATCCGTAGTCATGCGCCGCAAAGGGTGGGCAACGGCATATCTGAACGAAGTGCTAAGCATGGGGCTGGCGCCCGAAGGGGCCGCCGAGTATCTGACTCAGCGCTATCGTTGGTGCGTTGGCTGGCTGCAGATCTCCCGCATTCAGTGGCTGCGCCACGGCGGCAAGGTAACTGTTAGAGACAGGCTGAAGTTCCTGGAGCAAATTGCCCGGTGGCCGTATCCGAGCGTAATGCGAATCTGCTGGGCGCTGCTGCCGATATCTGCGCTTTTCGCTGACGCTACCGTGTACGCCGTTACGCCCGAAGAGTATCTCGCCGTGATCCTGCCACTGACGGTCGGCAGGCTCGGCCTGAACTGGCTCGCTGGTTTCTCTCTCATGCCGTTCTTCTCCGACGGCCAGGTCCTGTTCCTCGCGCCGACCATCCTAAAAGCCAGTTGGCGCTTTGCGACCGGGAGAGAGGCGGAGCGTTTCTCCGTTACCGAAAAGGACGTGAGCCGAGAGGACTGGGTTTTCCACTGGAAGCTAGCGAGAATCCCCGGCACCCTTCTCATTGCAACCATGCTGACATTGATGGTCACGGTGCTGGACGGCAGCGAAAGTGCGAGCCTGGGGAAGCTGGGAATGATGTTCTGGGCAATGATCAATTGCTTCGGATTCTACGTCGCTCTTATCCCGTGCTTTGAGCCTCCGCAGACCCGTCGCTCATGCCGGTTCGCTCCTGCCGGTAGCGCGGCAACAGTATCCGTTTCCGGCTACTCGCCGGAGATCGCCCAACTCGGCAAATTGATTGACGTTTCGGAATTCGGGGCTCGGCTTAGTCTCCCTATGCAAATGCAACCGCAGGTCGGCGATCGACTAATGGTTGGAATCGGAGGGTTGCATGAGCGCCGCGTTCGGATTGTGCGGAACTACGGTGACGGGGGTATTGGCGTGGAATTTGAACAGGGAGACGCCGAGAGGCGCGAGCTAATTTCGTGGATATATTGCCACGGCGGCCTTGTGCAGGAGCGCCGCACGTGGAGATTCTTTGGCGCAATTGGAGCAGTCGTTAGGCACGCACTGGGCCGGACACCCCATAGGAAGCAGGGGGATCGAAAGGTGGCCGCGGAGATGTCGCAATGAAGCAGGCGAGCTGGAACAAGCTGGGCTTTGTGATTTTCAGGGCGAGATTTCTACTTTCGCTCGCCTTGGTCTCATTGGTTGGGGGGTACGTATATGCAATGTACTTCAGTCAATCCGCGATGTCGGCTGTTCTGTGCGCTCCGGTGCAGGTGTTGATGGCCCCGATTAAAGGGCGCGTAGGAATGTTGAAGCAATTGCGCCCCGGCGCGTTCGTCGATGGCGGAAGTCCGCTGATCGAGATTATCGACGGCCACTTTGATTCGAGGCAGCTAATCGCCCTCCAGCGCGAGGTCGCCATCGCGGAGGACGATGTCAATAAGGCAACGCTGCGACTGCGCGCCCTGGAGCAAACACAAGCGGAGCAGCAGCGCAAGCTGATGTTGGCGCGTGGACTAAAGAAGACCGTACTGGGAGAGCGAACCCAGGCCGCTGCCGCGGCCGTACGGGAGGGCGAGGCAGAGATCGAAGCGCTGAAGACCGACTTGGCGTCAAAACGGCTGCTTGAAGAGGCGGGGTTCTACTCCCACACCGCGATAACGCGCGCTGACCACGAGTTGCGGGCTGCCGAAGAACGGAAACAGAAACTGGAGCGAGACTGGGCCTCCGAAGCAGCAGTGAAGAATGGTGCCGAAGTTGACATTGGCTTTGACGATGACTCCGGTCCGAAATTGGGCCTTCTCGAAGGTGCCGTGTTGGCGACCAAGCGGGAACTGCAGAGCGCGGCCCTGGACCTCGCGTCCGCGAAGAAGCATCTGCGGACATTGCTGGACTCAGAGGGTGCGCTTGCAGCGGCGAACAACGGGCTTCGAAAGGCGACTTTGGCAGCCGGCCAAAGCGGTCGGATAAATACCGTGCTTGTGGGGAGCGGAAGCGAGGTGCCCGCTGGCGAAAGACTCGCATCGCTTGTGGATTGTCACCACCCCTACGCCCTTGGAGTGATCCCCGAGAGGCAGCAGCGGCGCGGATGGCGACTCGGCGATGCAGTGCGTGTGGAGGTGAGCGGCTCGAAATATCGGGGGGAGGTCGTGTCGGTATCCCCCGCACCGCTCGTTGGCATCGGCATGTACCCAGCAATCGATGTCATCTCTTCGAAACCGGATGCGAAGAGTAGCGTCGCCTATGTCCTGGTGAAGATTGCGACTCCGCCAAAGGGACTTCAGACCACCTGCCCGGTTGGCTCATACGTTGAAATGGAACTCATCTAACTGGCGCGTTTCGCCTGTCCTCGAGAAGACAAAGCATGAACACGGTACTGGCACAGATCCTGGGCGACATTCTTTCCGTTGATCGACCATTGGACGGAAGCGAGAGTTTGTCCACCCTAGGATTGGACTCGCTCTCAGTCATACGCTTGGTCGTGAAAATCGAGGAGGATTTGCACGTCCGCTTTCCTGAGGAGGCGCTGCAGGCAAGCACATTCTCGACTGTCAACTCGCTTTCGGCGGTCGTGTTCGATCTCGTTCAGGAAAAGGATATATGAGCGAGCGAGCGCTGCCGGAGCGCACCCGCCTTGCTGCTCGAGAGAACGCGGCGGAGGTGGACAACCGAGGAATATTCCCGGAGCACGCCGTACGAAGTCTCAGAGAAGCTCGGCTCCTTTCAGCCCCGTTTGGCATGCATCCTTTGACGACCAGCGCAGAGGTGGTCGAGGGCTTAGGGACGGAGTGCCTTTCCACCGCGATGGTATATGCCATGCACGTGCAGCAGGCCTGGGCTGTCCGTTCGGTAGAGGAATGGCTAGAGAGCGGTCTTGTTCGCGAGTTCAGGCAGAGTGAAACGCTGGTGGCAAGCGTGACGAGCGAGTACGGCAAGGGCGGAGACGTAGCCAAAGCGCTTGCCCCGTTGGAGTACGCCGGTGCACATGTATTGGTCCGGCGGAAAGCACCCATTGTCAGCTACGGAGAGCACGCCGATAGCTTTCTCATTCTTATGAAGAGTGGGGCCGAGGCATCTGACCGTGACATCTGCTTGGTGATCGCGTCCAGATCCCACGGCGTTACCCGTGCCACGGGCCCTTGGGATTCGTGCGGGATGCGCGGCACGCGCAGCGTGCCGATGGAGTTCGACCTCCGCGTGGGGCGTGAGCGGGTTGCAGCACAGAACGTTGGCGCCGTCATCGCCCAAGCGTTTGTACCCGCGGGCCACATCGCTTGGGCTTCTGCTTGGCTCGGCGCGGCGACCGGACTTCTTACCCAGTCTCTAAGAGTGGCTGCGGATAGCTCCCGCCTCGGCGCGATGCTGACCTCTGATGCATGCAGGGACACAATCGGCAGAGTCAGGGCCGATCTCGCCGCTATTCGAGCGCTAAGGGATCGATGTCTTAATGGCTTCGAACAGATTCAGCTCGGTCGGCGCCCATACGACTACGAGTTCGCCCAAGAGATTTCCTGCCTCAAGGTATTCGCGTCTGAGACCGCCCTGAAAGTAGCTCAAGCCCTGCAGGTTCTCGCTGGGGCTCACAACGGATACGTGCGGCCGGCCGCCGTCCCGATCGAGCGCACCGTACGCGATCTGCTGGCCGCTCCGCTTATGTACCCCAACAGGCTACTGACGAGCGCCATCGCATCGCTGGAGGCCGCACGAATCAGGGAAATTCAAGGCCCAATCATCTAGATGGGGGCGAGAGGAAAAATGCGGCAACTGGCTTCGATTCGGTTCATCGCAGATGGGACCACCTACGACCACCACGGACTCAATTGCTGGCGTGTCAGCAAAGGGTTGGCTGTTGAGCATCTGCTTCCCTACGGCTACGAGGCTTATAATTTCGCGCTGGCAACGATCGATCATTACATTACAGGGAGCCCTTCTTCGCGCTCGGTCGAATCGATGTTCTTTGGTGCGGGAGAAACGCAATGCATTGCCGAAGCACTCGGCATCTCCTTGGAAGTAGCGGCCGTCCCTGCGGCACTGGGTGCCACGCTCAAGTCCCTGCTCGAGGCGGGGCAGCCCGTGTTAGTGCCATGCGTCAAAGGCCCGGAACTGAAATTCGCCGCGAACACGGCTGGAACTCATTTGATATTGGTCCGCGCTCTCGACGAGGAGACGGGCGTCATTGGAACCGTTGACAACTCACAGCTCATCGGCCTCATAAAAGCTGCGCACGCACAGCGTCTCTTTGATTTGCTAGGCGCGGAGTTCGACTCCGGCAAGAGGACTCTGTACGACGTCCTTGGTGACGTCTATGCCGAGCACTTCGACACCCTCGGGCGCCTATCTCTGTTCCATGAGCAATTGTTTAGCGAAGCGACGCACGGGGCGCCCTATGTTCTCACCGCCAGAGTTCGACGCGACTTCCGAGCCCTGCCATCGGTTGAAACGGTCGTGGCAAACGCCATTGGGCGAATCGAATCGGTTAGTACTGCGGTCGAACGTAAGGCCGTTCTCGTCGGCGAGGCTTTTCGTGCCGCCCAAGGCAACGAAGATCGCCTGACCAAAACGCTGCGCTTCCTCGCCAACCAGCGGAGCTGGGCAAGATGGTTGGGGACCATTCTCATGCGAAGCGGATTTTGCCAGCCCGCCGATGTAAACTCGCTGCATCACCTCGCTGACCAGGCGGCACAAGGTTGGCGTGACTATTTCCTGCGGGCGGCCATCGGTCGCCGAGCCGCGGAGTCGGTAAGGGTCGTGGAAGAAAGCGAACAGAGGCTGATCGAATTCATCCGGGGCCGCTGCGCTCCAATGTTGTCAATAAACAATCCCGATAGCGAGAAATTCGCAGTCTAATTCTAGCGAGGCACAAATGAAGGTTACGTTTTCCGGCCGTCTGACCCAAAACCCGACAGTGATTGAGGTTCCTGGCGACAAGTCCATCTCTCACCGCGCGGTGATGCTCGGCTCTCTGGCTAAAGGGGTTACCACGGTTCGGAAGTGCTTGCTGGCAGCAGACGTGGTCAGCACCATCGGAATGATGCGAGCCATGGGAGTAAGCATTGAGATTGCGAACGGGCAGGTAACCATCACTGGGGCCGGCGAGAGTGGGCTCACGCGGCCAAATGCGGAACTGGACGCGGGCAACGCGGGTACTGCGATGAGGCTTATGGCCGGAATCTTGGCCGGGCAGCCCTTCGAAAGCGTGCTGGTTGGAGACCATTCTTTGTCGAAACGGCCGATGGGGCGTGTGGCGACCCCCCTTGGCCAAATGGGGGCGCAAATTCAGCTGTCAGCTTCCGGGACCGCTCCGATGAGGATCACCGGCACGCCAAAGCTTCGGGGCATCACTTACGATTTGCCCGTGGCCAGCGCCCAGGTGAAGTCGGCGGTACTGTTGGCCGGCCTCTATGCGGATGGAGCCACCACCGTGATAGAAAGGAAACCCACCCGCAACTACACGGAAACCATGGTGGCCGCCTTCGGAGGCAACGTCTCCGTCAACGGGCAAGAAATCCAAGTGGAGCGAAGCAGCCTGAAGGGCCGGGACGTTGTTGTTCCCGGCGACATATCGTCCGCAGCCTTTTTTATGGTGGCGGCTGCTATCAATCCTGGCGCCTCAATTACCATCAGGAACGTGGGAATAAATCCGACACGCACCGGCATTGTGGACGCACTGCGGCTCATGGGCGCGCGGGTAGAGCTTTCGGACCGCCGCAGCTCTGGTGGAGAGGAAGTCGCTGATATAACGGTCACCGGTGCCGAGCTGTCCGGAATCGAGCTCGACGCGGACATCGCGCCCCGGATGATCGACGAGTTCCCCGTGTTCTTTATTGCCGCGGCGTTTGCCAACGGGACCACTGTAGTGCGCGGAGCGGAGGAGCTCAGAGTTAAGGAAAGTGACCGTATTGAGACCATGCTCGTCGGGTTGCGCCAGCTTGGCGTAGTCGTCGAATCCAAGCCCGACGGCGCCGTGATATCGGGCGTGGGCAGTCGAATGCTCAAGGGCGGTGTCTCAATTGAGACGGCGTACGACCACCGAATCGGGATGGCTTTCGCCATCGCCAGCTCCCGCTGCGAAGACGGGATAACAGTCGTGGATGCGGAGGCGATCGGGACGTCGTTTCCGGGCTTTGGAGATCTGTGCGCCGGCTGCGGTCTGGCGAGCTCGCAATAAGCAATCTCATCACGAGGGGCGTTATGCGCACAGTTTGGATCACGGGCCTGAGCGGAGCGGGCAAGACAACGCTGTCGGCAGCTATTGCTCGCCAGCTTCGAGTGCGCGGTTGTCCAGTATGCCTCTTGGACGGTGACGTTGTACGGCAGGGCCTGAGTCGAGACTTGGGCTTTGCGCCTGCTGACCGAACTGAGAATGTGCGCCGGGTCGCGGAGGTTGCAAGGCTGGCCAACAACTGTGACATATTCGCAGCCGTCGCGCTCGTTTCCCCCTTTGAGGAGGACCGTAGAGCCGCACGGGACATCATCGGGCCCGACCGATACGTCGAGGTATTCCTTGATGTCCCCCTGTCAGTTTGTGAGGCTCGGGATGTCAAGGGGCACTACCGAAGAGCACGCGCTGGGACTCTACGCGCCTTTACCGGCGTGTCTCAGATTTACGAGGCCCCGAAAGCCCCGCAGATTTGTATCAGCGACCCCGGGTTCGATATTGAGGCCACAGCAGCCGACATCATACGACGCGTCACGGGCACGTGACGTCGCAGAAGACGACCGCCTGGAGGACTAGGGTCATTGTCTGCCGGCGGCGCGCAGGCACCTCTTTTAGATTCCTATCTCTGAGGGTCCAAAGCGCCCCTCACACTGCTTCCGTGCGGAAAGAGGGCCGCGTCCTGAGAGATCTCCGCACGACCGACACGGTCTCGCAGCACCTCTCGAGCTTGTGCGCGTGATCGGACAAAGAACGAATTGCGGTGCAGTCTGCCTGGATGCGAACGCGCCGATCGGCTCTCCAGATCACACAAACCTCAGGCGGTAACCGCCGACACTTGATTCTATTGTCGATGCGCCGCGCAAGCGGGCGAAGCTACTCGCGTGTGCGCAACCGGACTGCGTGCCACTCTGCACAAAATAACATTCTGGCGCTTCGTGCCCCAACTTCCTGCTGACATGCCAGAGGACCGCCCATGCGGCTCGAGGCGCACGCTCACTACCCGAACCGCCGTCGGCGGGAGCCCGAGGTCTTCTGTCCTACAAAGACCCTATACTGCAGACTGCGGATTCGCGCCCCCCGGCGAACTAACCACCATTAGCTCCCAGCATCGAAGAGGATTCGAATGTTCCGCCTGTGCTTATTCGATCTCGACAACACTCTCGTCCACACAGACGATTTGGAATCCCTTCGGTTAGAAAGCAAAAGAGCTACCTCGGCGTTGTTGGCCCAGATTGCCGGTGCTTTGGAAGAGGACGAGGATCGCGTGATCTACTCACGCGATCTATTGGAGAAAATTAGAGCCGACTTTCCGGAGTTGATGCTGGGCGTCTTCACGAGGGCGCCAAGACCGTACGTCGAGACCGTTCTCAAGTGGGCGTATCCGGACTTCGAGTGGGACATTGTTGTTACGTACGGGGACGTAAGGCGCACCAAGCCGTTCGGAGACGGTATTGATCACGCAATGTCCGAACTCAAAATCCAGTACATAAACGAAGTCATAGTGGTAGGAGACAGTGATGCAGATATCCGGTCCGCCTATCATTGCGGCTGCCTCGTGGCACTCGACAAAGGGGGCTGGCCTAACAAGCTGAAGTCCGAGCACTGGCGAGCAATGGGGCACATGCCAGATGCCATCATCGATAGCCCGGAACACCTCGTCGACGTGCTCAAATCCTATGAGAGGTTCCTTCCAGAGCTCGAACGCCTTCTGGGCGGTGGCGGCAGACCGTTTGGCTCCGGGCATCGTTTCGACAAGATCGGCCATTTCATTCCGAGGGAGATTGGCGGCGATACGACCTCCTACCCTATCCATGCGTGCGGCCGTTCTTTCTCGAACTACCAGTCGCTCAAACATCGCCAGATGTGGCACGTTTTGACCCACTCCATTAGCGCCAACAAGGAAGCCGACGCGTTCCCCGAAGCTTGGCTAGTCGCCGTGCGGCATTTCATAAAAAGCGAATTTGCGGCGCAGTCGTTCTTCAGAGAAATGCAGATCATTCTTACCGTGGTTCCCCACCGGCCAGGGCGTAAGCCGCGCCTAGAAACGCTTCTGACGGAACTCGGCGCGCACTTCATCAATGACCCCATCAAGCGAATCGGCGTCTCCGTGGCGCCGGGCTTGCTAGCCTACAAAGCAGGCGTAAAATCCAACCACGGTGATCATCTGAGCGCCCACGAACGATTTGCGAACGTCCGCGATCACTTGTTCGTCGCCCAACAAAATTCCGTTCTGACCGACGCCGTTTATATCGTAATCGACGACGTCGTTACCACGGGCGCCTCTTTAATTTATGCCGGACGGTGTCTGAAGGATTGCGGCGCCACGGACGTAAGACGCTTGGCCTTCGCCAAGAACGTCTCCGATGTACTTCCGAGGGAATAGATGCGCGCCGCCTCTCCCGCCACGAGATTTTTGCTTGCGCTGTCAATGCTGAAAGGCGTAGGCCCGGCGTCGCTAAAGAAAGTGGCCGCGACCCCGGACTTCTTCGGCGAGGAACCTGCTGTCTTGGGGCTTCGGGTGCCCCAGATCGCTCGGTCGCTTGAAACCGAGGACGCTTGGCGCCTTGCTCTGGAAAAGGCCGACCGCCAAATCGATGCCGCCAAGACGGCTCAATCCTTTATTATCTCTGCCGTCGATCCAGAATACCCTCGCCGGCTGGCGACGACGAAGGACGATCCCTTCATTCTGTACGTCAAGGGCAAGCTGGCCCGGGATAGCGATCACTCGGTCGCGGTTATCGGCACCCGTGAGCCGACCGCGCACGGCATTCAAATCGCCCAACGAATATCCAGGTTCTTCGTCGAGAAAGGCTCCAGTATTGTCAGCGGTCTAGCGCTGGGCTGTGACGCAATAGCACACGAAACGGCGTTGGAATGCGGGGGTCACACGGTCGCTGTTCTGGCGCACGGGCTTCAAATGATTTCGCCGTCGAGGCACAAAGACCTGGCCGAACGGATTCTCGAGTCAGGCGGCGCTCTGGTGAGCGAGTACCCTTTCGGTCAATCGGCACAGGCCCAGCAGTTCGTCAAACGGGACAAAACCCAGGCAGGGCTGGCCGATGGCGTGGTCATGATCCAGTCCGACTTAAAAGGGGGAAGCCTGCATGCATCGCGCGCCGCACTGGAGTATGGCCGTTGGCTGGCGGTCCCGTATCCGACCGATCGAGATCGGGCCAACGACGAATCCAAGATTCAGGCCAATTTGCTGATTGCTGAGGGCACGTCAAGCTCCACAACCGCCTTGTTGAGGTGTAGTGAGTCCGCTCTGGCTCAGATCGTGGTACTGCGCAGCAAAGAAGACTATCAGCGACTTCTTGAAAGAGAGCCAGCGGCCACAGTCTTATCGACTAGCAAACAAAAACGCGAGGAGGTATCCGTCGTCGAAGGCTCCGCGAACGGATCCACGTCTAGCGCGCAGCACACCGGGCCAGACGATAGCGGTAGCAAGGCGCACTTCATGATGGATGTGCCCGACGCCTCGGCGGCTCAAGAGCGGATGGCGAACAATGTGATGTTGCTCGTCCGTTGGGAGCATCGAAGGACCCTCTCAGTTTCCGACGCATTGGCAACCATCGAGAGGTTCAAAAGTAGCGCACCCAACGCCGACACGGAATCTCTGGCCAAGCTTGCGTACCGACTGAAGTTTCTCGAGAAAAGTCTCCAGGAAATCTCCAAGCTGCGATCGCCCGACGGCCAGTCGGAGGAAAGGTCGATGTTCCTGCAGTTCTCGGTAGAGAACGCCTGGAGACAAATGAAGAGTGTGGTTGACTCCGCTGCGCATTCGTATTTGGAGGCCTGGATCAGATCTCAGAATGCGAGGGCGCAGGCCCCCAATGATCTGTTGGAATTCGTCCCGCCGCATACGACGCATTCAAAGCCCCCACAGAGCCTGGAAGAAGTGTTGAGCCTATTGCGCGCGGACCTCGCGACTGCAGTTGTCGAACGGTCGCCGACCATCGGGCGCCAGGACACGTCAGTGCGGGAAGTTGATTTCGATGACCTGATAGTCTGGTTCAACGCTTCACTGTCTGTGCCCAACGCCCGACACGAGGATAGTCCGTAATGCTAGCGCTGCTTACGTCGCCCGATGCCCTCATGCGCAGCGGCCGACCTGATGTCGCACTCGCTGCAGTGCTGAAAGCTGGGAGAGCCGCGGGTAATCCGGTCGCACTAGTCTCCAACCATCGCAAGCCTCCTTGGTTTGATGGCCTTTTCCTCGGCAGCGGTGTCCAGTATTTGCAGGCGCGGGGACGTCAGGGGGGGGAGATCGTCAGAGAAAATGCGACGCATCTCGCGATTCAACCCTACGACATCGTCGTATTGGCGACCAAACCCGAAGACGTACAGATGGGCAAGAACGGGCGAGCGCTGTTGGTTGCAGGCGGCTGGGCGAATGATCGGCAAGTGGCTAGTCTCGGAATTCAGGTGGCCAATGCAGCCGAGCTGCAGGAGATTTTGAATCTGACAGCCGGTTGGTCAGGTCAGTGGTGGTTCAATGGCCACGAAGACCGATACAACGTGAAAGCACTCTCGGACCTCTCGGGATACGGGAAGACTCTCGACCAGCAGGCGTTCGCCCAAAGGCTCACGGCCACAGTCAAAAATGGCGGCGGCCGCCTGAATGCGCTGCTGACGCTCACAGCCAGGTCGTTGCTCATCGACGGCACCGACCAGGTCAAGGATCTGATATGGGGCGTCTATCCTTCTTCAAGCAGTTCGAACGACGACAGTGACGTGCTATGCGACTTTGCCCATCGACTTCGAACAACCGTCTCTCGCGTGCGGTACGCGCAACGCGGCATCCCACTTTTTGTCCGGCACATACCATCCGTCAAGCGGTCGCGCGCAGGGGCCTCCGTCGACCGCACTGACCCGAGCGGGCAGATCACGAGCCTGCACTTGAATCCCGCCTATAGAACGAAACTTTCGGGAAGACACGTCATCGTGGTGGATGACTGCACCACCTATGGTGTTTCGTTCGGCGTAGCAGCGGCCTTCCTGAACAAAGCCGGCGCCGCATCGGTCACGGGCATCGCTCTCGGCAAGTTCGGAAATGCTCTGAGGTACTACGACATTGCCATTGGGACGGACCCCTTTGCACCGGTCGCTG
This sequence comes from Achromobacter sp. JD-1, assembly GCF_038594925.1. NCBI lineage: Bacteria > Pseudomonadati > Pseudomonadota > Betaproteobacteria > Burkholderiales > Alcaligenaceae > Achromobacter > Achromobacter sp. JD-1. The sequence continues at coordinate 352,718 of NZ_JBCGCS010000001.1, forward strand.
TGGGCGACTTCCGGATTGATAGGAATGCCTCGTGGCATGCGAACACGAACCCGGTAAGTCAAACCGTGCTTAACTCGCTGCTGTCGTAACTGGTGGGATACCGACCCGGCACTACCGGCAATTCGGCCCACGCACAAGATGCCGACGGAACGTTTCGTGGCGAGCGCGACCGACGGGACGTCGTCGCGAGGCCCGAGAAGTTGCCGCCGACCGGACCTTTGTCCGGGCGAGCTTCAGGCAGGGAGATTCGGAACGCATGTCCGTATTAGCTTGTCATCCAACGTCTTGTTAATCAGAACGGCGGACCTGACCATATCGCCGTCAAATTGCTCCATCGCCTTAAAGAGTTCCGGCCACACTGCGGGCAGATACTGACACTGCGGATTCTTGCGGTCATAATTTCGCACCGCAAATTCCACTCTTTCAAGTTCGTGAGCCAAGAACTCCCGATCCGTCTTCTCCTTCTCGGCAGCGGCGATACTGTCGGGTTCAGCCACCTCGTGCGCTAGCTCTTTTTGCTCGGACCTCCACTTCTGTTCCAGCGCAGCGAACTTTTGGCCTTCCGAACTGGCGCCCCGGTCCTTGGCCTTCATTTCATCCGACTTTGACATTGCCCCGATCGCAAGCCCCGCCACGAGAGCCACACCCAACGTGGTAGCCATCCTCCTGCCGAGCGAGGCCGCCCTCCAAGCCGCCCCGATCCTTGACGGCCCGGGCAGTTTGAAGAGAACCATAGCTAGCCTGTACGCAATCACGACTACGGCCAACGCAACTAGAATTCGCCAGAAACCGGAAAGAGTCTTCGTGGGCGACGTCGTGAGCGCGGCAGCGCCCAACTCGGTGCGGGCAGCAGCCGGCGATGATGCAAACCCAACCGGTTCAGGGACAGCCGCCGTGTCGGTGACGGGCAGCGGTTGTGTTTGGTCGCTCTGATCTCGGGTTGCGGACGCATCAGGAGCTAGCGCGTTTTGCGACGCAGCCGGTGCACTCGCATCAGCAGATACGGCTGCAGTACTTGAGCCCGCCACCGAAGTGTCGGCGTCTTGGCCAACGCCCCCCTCCTCCCCGCCCGCAAGCCGTTGAATCTGGCCGCGCATCGACTGCTCGATGCATGCGTCGTCTTGGCACTGATTTCGCCGCTTCAACCAAGCGCGCTGGCCAACCTTGATCTCGGCAGGGTTCTCCGCGGCTACCAAGGCTGACCTGTACTGCGCAGCGAGATCCTCATCAAGCTTTGAGAGTGTCGGCGATGCGCACACTTGTTTCTCAACGGCGATTCGAGCTTTGGAGCAATCGAAGCTTGCTGCTTGCGCCGCCATTCCGGGCAAGCCGAAGATGAGAACCAATATAAGCCGCATATAGTTCGCCATGGTGCATGGGCCTTTCTCGCTCGACGGCGCGTGACCATGCTAGACAGAAGGCCGGCGCCCATTTTGCCGCGAATATGGGAGGGCCGATCTTCCTCGCTGGATTCAAGAGATCGATGCAACACACCAGGAGTTGCCTAGGCCCAAAAGGACTCTGGATATGAAAGACCGACCGGCGGAGATGGGCGGGATTCAACCACTCGATCACAAACGATCCCGATTTGCCTTGGCACGCGCCGAGTGCGTGCTGCGTCCGACCCGCGCTGGAACTTAGGCATCAAGCGAATGGGTCGATGAATACAACTCTTAGCTCGCCGTCAGTTCCTCTCTTCATGAAGTTGGAGCCTTTCAAGACGTCTAGATGTACCCCGACGCGAGCGGCTTCGGTACGCAGGGAATTAAACGTCAATCTGAGGTCATACGGATCATCTTGAAACCCGGCAGGCTGCATCTCGGAGCGCAGGCTGGCGAACTCGGCTTTGACCCAATCCTCGACTAGCTGTTGTTCCTCGGCGGACAGCACTGCCAGCAGCTCCAGTTCAGTGACTGTGTATTGGTCGTTTGAGAGAGATTTGAATTCGCCCAGCGGCTTCGTGTGAACGTGTATCACGGGCAAGGCCGGCTGAGGGTTGGACCGCGCGAACTCGGCAAACTTGTCATAAGCCGGGTCTTGGTTAAATTTGACGGCCCGCCCTAGCTCCTTATTGACAAAGACGCGCGAACCGACTCCGGAGTCAGTCTCTATTTCTCGAAAGCTGTGTGCGCGATACTTGTCGATCTGATCCTGCATGAGGAGCCTTCAATCTGGTTGCGCCGTCTAGCGTGGCACGCAAGCCGCGAACAGAGTGCATCGCGCCTTATGAATCTGAGGTTGGTTTGCCGCTCTAAGACCACTCGTCTAACCGCTACTGTCGCAGGCCTGTCCCGTCCTCATCTATTCGGCGCGCCTCAATTTGAGGGGCGTAGGGGCGCTAGCCCGCCTGGGCGGGGCAACATGAACTCGACAACCAGGGCATTAGTGATTGCTGATTACATCAGGCCAGCCGAGCGCCAGACCCCTTTGAGAAGTTCGATGGAGTGCCCGAAACGCTCGGAGCATTGTTTGAGCGCGAGCGCGACAGTGATGTTTCGGTCGCGGCAGTCCTCGCCGAATTGCAGCACTGCAGCCCACTGGACGCAACCACAAGTGCGCCATTGCGCGCTATTAGCGGTCGACACTGGCCCCGATCGCCATCCTTCGGCAGGGCTGAGCGGGGCCGCCTTCGAGACTGCTTTCGACCCGTTAACACGGGCTGTCTTGGTCCCGCCCGAGCGCGGAACGGCCCCAAAGCCTTCATTTTCTCTAGTTGCCAACTCGGTCAGTTGCCGCTCATCCTCCAGGGCACGGTTGCGCGTGCCAGCTTGTCTCGCCAAGGAGGCGGTTGCGACTTCGTGGAGCGACGAGAGCTCCGGATGATGTAGCCAACGCTTGCCTGCGACTTCGTCGACAATCAGTTGCGCGTACTCGCTTCGGGTGACTTCTCCACCGAACTGGCGCACGTCGATCTCCAAGGCCGGGAGGTTGTTCCGCCGGATTCGTTCCAGTCGCTCCTCGGCTATCGCATTCGTCACCGTTATCTCGATCAGTAACGTACCTGTGTTCCAAGGTGGCGGCCCATACATCTGGGCAACGACATCCGGACGGGTTTGACCGATCGGCATCTCCAGTTGGACGTCGCCCAACTCGACTATCGTGCCGGGGAGACGCGCCGATGAGACCAATCGGTCCCCGTTTGGGAGCACGCTATGCGCCGTCGCCACCAAGTCGGGCAACCGGATCTGCCTCTCCTCTTCGAGAATTCGCTTGGCGACCACGTGGAGCAACGATTCCCGGTCCGCAGCCCCCCAATCCAACACGTCGGATGCTTTGGCTACGGCAGCCTGTTCAGCCAGTTGCGCAAGATGACGATCGTCCCAATGCGCGCACCAAATCGCGCGCTCAATATCGATTGTGAGCCGTCGGCGGAGATCCTCGGGGGACATGCTCGCGATCGCCGGATCTTCAACGATGATCGCGATCGTCGGCGTGAGGCATTCATAGACTGTGGCGAGGCTAGTTGCCTCGACCGATCCGACAAGGAGCACGTCCAGGGTTCGGCCATCGTCGAGTGTGAGGGTGGCGCGCGCCGAATCGCGAAAATCAAAGCGGGCGATGCTTGCCGTGTGAGACGGCGCGGTCGCCCAAGCTTTGTGGTATTTCCCCGATAAACCTTGTACGGACCCTTCTCGCTCGCGCAGCGGCAGGCGAAGCGTATCCGCCTCACTCAGCATCTCCAGCACGGCGGCGCGCGCGGATAGCACAAGGCAGTCTTCCCGAATTGCACCGGCTGGATGCCGAAAGTGCGGACGGCGCAGGTAGTTCGGCCTACCCGCGTTGACCGCCAACAAGGGCCTTCCGCAGCTGTAGCACTCGCAATTGCACCGAGTACCCGCGTGTTGCCGGCCGAGTTCGCCGATGTACCGTGGCTCACCCGTGGCGCAATCCCGAGCCCACGCCATTACCAGATCTGAGCGCGTAGGCAAGGTGGTGCGTCCGTTGTCCGCAACGACCGACCAGTCACTCATTGGTGCGTCGGAACATGTTCAATTAGATGAGGTATCAGAATGGTCGAATCGGGCGTTTGATCGCGGCCGGTGGATCGCTTGCGCAAACAGATCCCTCGGGCGCGAAACTGGTCACGCCTTTCCGCGGGCCCCCTCGAACCCCATTTGGGGGCGAATCGCGCGGCCATTAACTCACAGCCCTTAGACGCGCGCGAATCAGCTCGACAGCTTCGGCTGTAAGCCCTTCGCGGGGATCGCACCAGACCACCGGGGCGTCCTTACTGAAGACGTCCCGATCGTCGTCGACCGCCAACCAAGGAGTGTCATCAATACCTTGCGCACGCAGCCAGTCGCGGCACTCATGCTCCCTGATCGGCCATCGGGGACGTCCTTCGTGCTGATGCGCGACGTCTTCGCACACGTTCCTCGGCGTCATATCAACGATGCGATCCGCCAAGGGCTTTGGAAGTTTGGCGGATATGACATCAAGCGTGTAGATGTAACGCCAACTCGTCGACAAAACCACCTTGGCTTCAGGAAACTCGCGCAGGATTGGGAGCAACAAGGGGGCTCGCGCCAAATTGGCGGGCCCCTTATTCAGCGGGTGCAAAACGCCGTCGAAATCGAGGAACAGGATCATGTGAACACCCCGATGCCACCACCCGGCCGTTCAGTACCGCCGCCGAACTGCCGATGACAAGGACCACGATCCGGCGTTTGACCCCGACTAGCCGCGAGTAGCGTCTCACTCGGGACGCCAGGCAGCCGAGGACTTGGGGCAATCCTCATGGGGTAGAAGTAGTTCCACCGCGCGGACTTATCGTGCATAGGAAGCTGCCTCTTTCTTCAGCTGTCTGCCTCTACCGGCTGGCCGACCAGCTGCTGGCGCCCTCCGGGGCCAAGTCGGAGAACATCTCCCGCTCCTGCGCCGCTGCCCACACAACAGGTTTGCGGTCCACGGGCCAGCGCACTATGGGTGCTTCTCCACCGAGAAACTCGTTCGCGGACACCCACCACAATGCGATCTCCCAGCCAGCGTACCAAGCCCTGAGGTCGCCCAAAACCTGCGCGACCTCAGGAAAGGGCTCGCCGAGAGAATCGAACTGCATCGCCGGATATCGGATAAGCCCATCAACGGATCGAACACCGAAAATGCGCCCCTCCAGTTCGAGCATGTGGAGTCGCTCAGCCGGACCTTCCTGAAAGCCTCCACAGCGCAACTCAAACTCTCTGCGCATCAAGACGTTCTGGCGCGCATGGAACAAGTCGACTTCGGAGGCACCAGCAAAGTGTCCAGTCAGATTGGCTAACGCAGCCATGAACTGACGACGGGACTCTGGAGAGATGTCCGAGCCGCAGTCTGCGCCCGGATCGATGCGCAGGCCCATTGCGTCGCAGAGCTGTTCGAGCTCACCAACGAGCTCGGCTAGATCCGGTTCCAGTTTCGTTTCGCTCATAACGGCACATCCAGGAGCGGCGTCCGTACGCTTCGCCACGACCGCCTCTTTATGAGCTTAGCAGTTGCACGCCCCCACAAGAGTCGGCAGCCGAAAAGATGGTCCGCTCGAGGCTCTGTGGGCCAGATCTGCCCCTTACCCCAAGAAATTCGAACGCGCCCCCAACCGCGACACCGGCATGGAGGACTCCGCCCCGGCATTATGGGCACGCGTGCCGCACGACGCTTATTTCGAGCTCACCAGACCCGACTCGCGCATGTCATCTGTGTTGCACCTGCGCAGATTTGTGTCCATCGCACACAGATGTGTGTTGCCTCGCCACAGCTCTGTGCCTATCATGCGCAGATGGGAGAACCAAAGTACAAGACGACCGTAGCCACCTTGTGCGATATCACGGGCTACTCGCGTGATCGGCTCAATGGGCTGCTCAAGGAGCTGCCGGGTTTCGCGGGGCGCGCGAAAGCAGCGCGCGTAGCCGTCGAGTATTCGGGCCGCGATGTCCTTGTCGTTGCCATCTGCTGCGAGCTGGAAAGAAAATTCGGCTTGCAACGTGCCGCAGTGGCATCCCTTGCCGATGTGATCTTGAGGACGGTCTCCAGCCCGCGGCCCGTCGCCCGTAGCGCGCGTCTGGTCTTGAACCTCGTTCCTCCTGCCGCCTCATATTTTGACGGGCCGGTACTGACAGAAGAGGGGCTTGTCCTGCCCTTAGGGCCGATCTTCGAGAGAGTGGATGGATGCCTTCCCTCTTCCTGGGTCAAACAGATCAATCGAACGGAGGAGATGAATATTCCTGCGGTCGTCGGCGGCACGGAGTCAATGGCACAAGCTGTAGTTGAGCCGCCACAGCCGCGGGCTGTCCGCAAAGAACCGCTCAACAAGAAGACGGGGGCCGCATGACTTCGATCGTCGCGCTGAAGCGATGTTTGTCTGCGCTGGGCTATCGCGCAAGTCATCTGATTGCGGACTACCGGTTCGCTGCCCTGGAGACCGAGCGTCATGACGTGCGGCGAGTCGCCCTTGCGGCCTTTCTGGACACGCCGGCCTCTTACAAGAACGCGGCTGTCGGTGTGGTGCGCACTCCGGAAGACGCGGAGGACGCGTTGCAGGCCGAAGTGGCCAGTGTGCGCTCGTTGGGCGCGCCGTTTCTGGTGGTCCTGTCACCCAGCAAAGCTACGGCCTGGACGTACTCGACCCAAGGGCCTGTAAAGATCAAGGAAGCGCCGGCAGACGCCTGGCAAACCCTGTTCGAGGCTTCCGGCAGCTTCTTGCGCGCCGATGCGGTCAAGGAACTGCGATCGCTTCGTCTGCGCGAGACAACGGCAAAAACGCTGTCGCTGTTTGACACATCGTCCGTGTTCGCTCTTCAGCTGCAGGCGCAATCGGCGCTCGACAAGCTGCTGAAGTCGTTCCTGGAGTGTTTCGATGAGCTCGGCGCCACCAGGCTATCCGTGGAGCGGGATTTCGAAGTGCTCTTCCCGATGGCATTTCGACTCCTCTCGGCCAAGATCCTCGAGGACCGCGAAGACGCGCAACTGGCAGGCGTGGATCTGGATGACGTTGTCGCCGTGATCGACAAGATCGATGCGTTGTATTCGCTCGCGCCTTTGCGTCTGCGCTGGAACGACGCCAAGCGCAAGCAGGTGACCCGCGCTTGGCGCGTGCTGCGCGAGGGCCTGTTCATTCGCAACGTGGCGGCCGATGACCTCGCCTTCGTCTACGAGAACACGCTGATCTCACCGGAAATCAGGCGGCACTATGGCACGCACAGCACGCCGCCTAGCGTGGCCGATTACGTGATCCGTTCGTTCAATCTGCCACAGGACGAAGACATTCGGAACCTCACCGTCTTCGAGCCCTTTGCCGGTTCGTGCGTGTTTCTGACGGCGGCGCTAAGGCGCCTGAAGGAGCTGCTGCCATCGAACTGGACGCCGGCGCGGACGCACCAACACCTGGTGCGCCACTTTGCGGCCAGCGAACTGGATGGCTTTGCCTGCGAGATCGCGCGGCTGGCTTTGATCCTCGCGGACTATCCGAATCACAACGGCTGGCGTATTTCGAGGGAAGATCTTTTCGCCGACAACCTATTAACGCAACGCGCAAAAATGGCCCGAATGGTGGTGTGCAACCCGCCTTTCGAGGATTTCGCCAGCAGTCCTGACGGCGGCCTGTCCATACACAAGCCGATCGCGGCGCTCAACGAGATTCTGGCAGGAAGGCCGCAGTACCTTGGCATCGTGATGCCGCCCGGCTTCAGCTCTCACAAGAAGTACTTGGATGTTGCCGACCGCGTGATGAAGATGTACGCGGACGTCGAGATACTGACTCTGCCGGAAGGAACCTTCCGTTTGGCGACCGTGGGCGCGGAAGTGCTAATCGCCCAGAGCCTCAAATCCGACACTGGCGATGCGCGCACTGCGTTGCGACGTACTGAAGTGCGCCGTCAGGATCTTCAGCGGTTCCATGCCAGCCTCCAGAGCGATCTGGTCGCCGAAACACGTGAGGACACGCGTACGTCCCCGGGTCTGATCGGATTGCAGCCGTTGCGTGAGGTGTGGGAATACCTGGCAGAGAATCCCAAGCTCGGAGATATCGCCGAAGTCCATCGCGGTCTGGAGTGGACAATCGATCAGGTGGAGGCAAGCCAGGCGCGAAAAGAACGTGGCTTCCGGCGCGGGTTGCATCGGAGCGCCGGCAGCATCACGCAGTTCAGAATCGACAAACCGGTCTACCTGGATTGCCGTGAAGAGCACCTTCGCGGGGGGGCCATTAACCTTCCATGGTCAACGCAGAAGGTCATCTGCACGGCCGCCAGGACTTCGCGGGGGCCTTGGCGCATTGCCGCAGCAACCGACACCGAAGGTCTGGTGGTATCTCAGCAGTTCTTCGGCATTTGGCTCAGGCCCGAGGCACAGCTAACGCTCGACGAACTCACCTGCCTGCTCAATTCCCCTGTGCTCAATGCGTTCAGTTTCGTCAAAGACCCGGACAAGCGCTTGAGGGTAGGGACCATGCATGACATGCCGATTCCAGGCACCGCCCTTGACGGGACGATTAAGGAGCTGACAGTCGCCTATCTCGCGCAGGAGGACGCGGCGGGTCCTATATTTCGCACGGGCGACAAAGGCGCAGCGGACTTTTTAATGGAGATTGATTCGTATATTCTGGCCGCATATGACTTGCCTCCCAGATTGGAACGTGAGGTCTTGCGCCTGATGAGCCGTGGCAATCGCCCATGCGGTCATGCTTTCCCGACTTACCCGGGCATAGGCGCAGAAGAGGGTGCGCTACCCCTTGGCGTCCGACTGTCAGCAACAACGGGCCAGGACAGGGCTTTGCGGGAAGCATTGGGTAAGCCCCTGCCTGCTGACGTAGCGAATCTATTCAACTATTGAATGTACCTACTTGATACGGTAGCAGCGTCGGATCTATTGAACAGCGAATCCGCTTGGCATGAGCCGGCACGCCTTTTTTTCGACGGGTGTCAGGCAAAGAACGCCAAGGTCTACGCGAGCGTCGTCACGCTGTCGGAAATGCGTTTTGGGATGGAGCTGCTCCCGCTGCGGACGCCTGTGCTTCCGCATGCAGCCATCGATGGAATCAAGACGCGCATCGCGTGGCTCGAGAAGTCTTCGTTGCTCGACATCACAAAGCACGTGGCGCACGAACATGCCGCGCTGCGGGCGGCCTATGCAAACGCGATTGCCCCCAACCTCTTGCAGAAGGCCAAGCTCAAGAGCAAGCCGCCAGAAATGTGGATCGATAAGCTGCCAGCGTCCAAGCTGCTCATCACAGAGAACGATTTATGGCTTGCCGCCACTGCAATCGCGCATGATCTCCGGCTTGTGACGCGCGATGGCGATTACAAACAACTGAGCATTCATCTGCCGCGACTCAAGTTGCAGAAGCTGGGCCCGCTGGCCTGAGCGCGCTTGGCGGGGCCGGGCGCTAAGAACGTAGTGGTGGACTCACAACGAGACCGCCCCCGTATCGGATCTTGTTTTGAGGGGTTTCGCCGAGAAAATCCGCTGAAGAAAGTACTTGGCGGTGGCATCGTCGGCATCTGGCGTCGTGTGATGAAGTCGAGCCCACGGAATCTGCAGGTACACAGCGCTGTCGAGTCGCGCCGCCTCTGCCCGAGCGCAGTCCATCATCAGGACTGCAAGCAAACCACGCGACAGACGCAGCTCCTTGCGCTGCCAAGCGACGAGCGTCGAGCATTCGCCGTCTCTGCGCTGCTGCAGTTCAATGATGTACCGACGGCGACCCTCGAACTCAACCTCGGCAAGAAGCGCCGTCCTGCGCTTCTTCTTTTCGGCGTCGACATACAGCCACGCTCTCGGCTTGCCGTCGAGCTCGTCCGGAAAGACATTGAAATCCACGCCGTGAAGGGTCGCAGAGCAATCCAGCGCGACCAGGAATTCGACCTTCGCCAACTCTGCGTCACGGATTCGGCGAAGGAGTCCGAGAATATCGAGGTATTGCACTCGGCCAATTTCGTCATCGACAGCTGTTACATTCTTCGGAGCTTGCTCGGGCCTGTGCTCCAATGCCTCAATCACCGTGCGGCCTACGATGTCCCCGGACGAAGTGCCGTCGACCACGCTCCCCTGGTAGGCCTCCCTCATTACCGGTTTCCAGTCCTGATGCGCAGCCCGAGTCGTGGCCCCTTCCTGCGGGAGTTTCTGCGCAGGTATGTTGTTCAGCTCGGGAAAGCGGTCCACGATTTCCTGCTCTTGAACACGCGACGGCACGCTTGCCACTGACGGGGGACTGGTGCTAAGCGCAGCTGGCTCTTGTGTATCGTCGTGAGGGACCGACAAGAGACTGGGTTTCCATTCAGTCGGAGGGCGCTCCTCGCGTTTGTTGGGGTCGGAACGGCCGTCGTTGTCCCGATCCCATTTCAGTTCGGTGAAGGGCGGCTTCCAGTCGCAGCTCAATAGCCGCGTGACGAAGATCCTTGGGCGCTCTTCACTGCCAAGTGGTATCCCAAGAAACGTGACTTCTTCAGTGCCTTGGAACGGCGGTAGCGCCCTTATGCGTCGCTCATGCGAAGGCTCGTTGGCAGCGGCGGTACTCAGGAATATCGCCTGGGCTTGGCCGAGGGCGTACTCGTCGAAGGCGAACCTCGCCAGGAACCGGGCATCCGCATCCAGCATCCATTTCCGCAGCCACAGGACCGCTTTCCCGTCAGTCCTCGAGATAGCCGTCTTGCTGGGATTCCAAAGGTAGGCGCCGGGATCAAGAAAACGGTCCTTCAAGAGGTACTTTGCCAGTACATCTGACGTGGCGTAGAAAAAGCGGAACACCTCGACGCAGGGGATGACTAGCGCATAGGGGTCTTCGCCAGATCCGAATGCGACAAACAGTCCATGACGATCATGGTCGCTGAGCTGGCTTGCCCACTTGGCGCGAACGGGAACCACATAGTTGCCTTGGTCGTCCTTGTGGTCGCGAGTGATTACTGTGATGTTCGACCTATCGCAGTTGATCTCCCGGCGCATCCAGCGCTCGAATTCGAGCCGGTCCACGAGGTCGTTCGCGAGGCGTCCGTCATGCAGGACAGCGTTGAGATGAAGGCGCGGAAGCTCGCCAACGGGCACGAGCATCCGCCGCTGACGTCCCGTGACCCTGCCCCAATCCACAGGGGAGTCTTCCCAGTTGGCCAATTCCGCCAGGTCCGCACGGATAAGGAGGTCGCCGGCAGCTGCGGCTGGATTTTCGGTCAGTGCGCCGAAGCTGGTTATTCGCCAATAGCCTGGCAGGAGCAGGCTTTCGTGCTGGACCGGTTCTTTAGCCATGGCTCACGCATTCGCAACAAGCGTTGGCTATTTACACGGATCGCGGCACATTCGCAAATAGCGAAGTCTTTCAGAGCGGCGGGCAAGATCGCGCCCGAGGCGGTGGCGCTGCGCGCGCAGCCGCGCCCGGTCACGCGACTTAACCGGCGCACGCTGGCCATCCTCGCCGGTGGCTTGTCGGTCGCCGTGCTCGGCGCGCTGATGTGGTCGCTGCAACCGCAGCGGCGCGGTGCGAGCGAACAGACCGAGCTTTACAACGTGGATCGCGTGTCGAAGTCGGAAGGACTGGATGCGCTGCCGGCGGATTACTCGAAGCCGCTACCCGCCGTTCCCGAGCTGGGGCCGCCGCTGCCGGGCGATCTCGGCCCGGCCATCGTGAAGTCGCAGCAGCCGGTCACAGCCGCCTACGCGGCCCCCGGCCATGACCCCAACGATGCGCTGCGCAAGGAAGCCGACGCGGCCGCGGCTTCGTCCGTGTTCTTCCGTTCGGGTGCGCAGGCGGCCGCGCCGGTCGCGCAGTCGCAGGTCACTGCCGCGCCAGGCTTCGCCGCCAATGCGGCGTTCGACCCGATGGCCGCCGGGCCGGCCTCGACGGCGGCCCAGCCTGCCGACCCGACCGCCGTGCAGAACCGGCAAGACCAGAAGGAGGCTTTCCTGAAAGGCGGTTCCACGGAAACCCGTAATTCCGGCAACCTGACCCTGCCGGCTTCGCCGTACCAGGTCATGGCCGGAACGGTGATCGCAGGTGCCTTGGTGACGGGCATCAAGTCGGACTTGCCGGGCGACGTGATCGCCACGGTCACGGAGCCGGTCTATGACACGGCCACCGGCAAGTTCCTGCTGATCCCGCAGGGATCGCGCATCCTCGGGCGCTACAACAGCCAGGTCAGCTACGGGCAGAGCCGGGTTCAAGTTGTCTGGAACCGGATCATCCTGCCGGACACGTCTTCGCTCACGCTCGACAACCTGGTCGGCACCGACCCGGCCGGCTATGCCGGCCTGGAAGACGATGTGGACTACCACTGGGGCCGCATCTTCGCCGGTGCGGCGCTGACCACACTGCTGGGCGTCGGCGCCGAACTGGCCGCGCCAGAGAACCGGCAGGACGGCGACCGCATCATCATCGCCGGGCGCGACAGCGCTCAGGACAGCATCAATCAGGTCGGCCAGGAGATGACCCGGCGCAACCTCAACATCCAGCCCACCTTGACCCAGCGCCCCGGCTTGCCGGTACGCATCATCGTCAACCGCGATCTGGTGCTGCGGCCATACCAGCCGCTTTTCTTCAACAGGGGGACTTCACGATGAGCACGACCAAGAAACTACGGCTTGGTCCTTTGCCGCGCCATGACATGACGAAGCTGACCTTTTCCTGCCCGACCAGCCTGAAAGCCGACCTCGACTGCTACGCGGCGCTGCACGCGCAGACCTATGGCGAGATGGTCGATGCGGCCACGCTGATCCCGCATATGTTGGCGGCATTCATGGCCGGGGATCGGGGATTCAGGAAGGGAGGTGCGGGCAAGGCCGCACCTCCGACGCCGAGCTGATGATGCCGGTTTCCGCTGGCGGCCATCTCTGGAACGCGCAGCCCGAAGCTGCGCGTTCTTCGTTCTGGAGGACGGTAGCCGGTCGGGCTATGATGATGAAATGTGGCCGCCGTCTGCTGGCAATCGTCTCTGATGCAGCACGCTCCGGCTTTCTATCGCGACGCTCCTATGTGGCTCCCAGCCCACGATGCCGCCATCCTGCAAAGCGGCCCAAAGTAGAGCTAAACCCGCGCCCCATTTAGACTTTCGGCCATCAGGCTGTTTTCACAAGACGCTTGACACCGGAACTTTTTTGTCGCTAATCGCATGCATGATGATGCGAGAGCCGCGGTAGCCGATGCTGTGGTTCCATACCCAGCTCAAAGCGACGCTGAGACGATTTCGCGTACCGATCAGAAAGTAGATGTGCGCCAGCTTCCAGATCCACCACGCAAAGGCACCACGCAGCTTCACCCGCCCCATGTCAATCACCGCCAGGCTGCGGCCGATGGTGGCCAGGTTCCCCTGATGCCGGTATTTGAAAGGTCCGTCAGCGGGCTTGCCCTTCAAACGCCGTCCAATGAGGTTGGCGACGTACTTCCCTTGCTGTTTGGCGGCCGGGGCGATGCCCGGCACGGGCTTCCCATCGGCCATGGTGCACGAGGCTGTATCGCCGATGGCGAAGACCTCCGGCCGACCGGCCACCGTCAGGTCAGGGCCAACGACCACCCGACCCGCACGATCAGACGCAGCGCCCAGCCAGCGAGCCGCGGGAGACGCCTGGACTCCGGCGGCCCAGACGATGGTCTTGGCCGAAAGGGGCTTGCCACCGTACACCACGCCATCGGCCGAGCATTCGGTGACCGGCGTACCCAGCACGACCTCGACGCCGAGCTTTTCGAGCGCCTGGCGCGTATAGGCCGAAAGATCCTCTGGAAAGACGGACAACAGACGCGGGCCAGCCTCGATCAGTACAACCCGCGACGTGCTCGGGTCGATCGAGCGAAAGTCACGCGCCAGCGTGTCTCGTGCAAGCTCGGCGATGGTTCCGGCCAATTCAACCCCGGTGGGACCACCACCGATGATGACGAACGTCTGCAGCGCGGCACGCTGCTGAGGATCGCTCGTGCGCTCAGCCTCCTCGAAAGCCGCGAGGATTCGGCCCCGAATGGTCGTGGCATCTTCCAGCGTCTTCAACCCCGGCGCGAAAGCCCCCCATTCGTCGTGTCCGAAGTAGGCATGGGTAGCGCCTGTCGCGAGCACGAGCGTGTCGTAGGTTTGCCGCAATCCATTGTTGAGAATGACCTGACGCGCGTCCTGGTCGATACCTTCCACTTCCGCCATCAAGGTGTTCACTTCCGGGCGATTTCGGAAGAGATAGCGAATAGGCCAGGCGATCTCGGATGTCGAAAGTGACGCCCCTGCAACCTGGTAAAGCAAGGGTTGGAACAGGTGATGATTGCGCCGATCGATGATCGTCACATCGACCTCGGCACCAGCAAGCTGGTTGGCAACCTCGATCCCGCCGAAGCCCGCTCCGATAATGACGACGTGATGTCGGTTTTTGGAGGTCTTTGTCATGACCTGATCTCCTCTCTCTCAGCGTTTCAGCGCCGATGCGTGGTGTGCCATATGCTCGCCAATGAAACTGGCAATGAAGTAGTAGCTGTGGTCGTAGCCTGGGCGCAGATTCAACGTGAGCGGGTGCCCCGTCTCGTCGCAGGCCTTGCGCAGCAGGTCGGGCTGAAGCTGGCTCTCCAGGAACTCGTCGCCCAAGCCCTGGTCCACCAGCAACGGCAAACGCTCCTGCACGGTGCGAATCAGCTCCACGGTGTCGTACTGTTTCCACACCTCCCGATCGCTGCCCAGGTACGCCTCGAAGGCCTTGTGCCCCCAGGGAACCTGGGTGGGGGCGACGATGGGCGAGAAGGCCGAGACGCTTCGATAACGGCCCGGGTTGCGCAGGGCGATGACCAGAGCACCGTGTCCTCCCATGGAATGGCCGCTGATGCTCCGCTCCGCTGTCACGGGAAAGTGGGCCTCGATCAGCGCCGGCAGTTCCTGCACGACGTAGTCGTACATCCGATGATTCGCAGCCCAGGGTTCCTGTGTGGCATTGACGTAGAACCCCGCGCCCTGTCCGAGGTCATAGGCAGGATCGTCGGCAACGCCTTCGCCGCGAGCGCTGCTATCGGGCGCGACGACGGCAATGCCATGTTCGGCCGCGTAGCGCTGGACGGCGGACTTGGTGATGAAGTTCTGCTCGGTGCAGGTCAGGCCCGAAAGCCAGTACAGCACCGGCACTTTGCCGTGCTGCGCCTGCGGAGGCAGATAGACGCCGACCTTCATCGTGCAACCGAGCGTCGTCGATTCATGCTGATAAACGTCCTGCCAACCATCAAAGCTGGCGTGATGTTCGATGCGTTCCATGTAGTTCTCCTATGTTCAAAGGAACGGCGCAGCTCTCGCGCGCCAAGACGGCAGCTCGTCAGGAAGATTTCTCTTCCGCCACCGTGTCGCCGTGGGCATGCCTGATCCTGCGCACGATCCACCAGATCGTCAGCATCACCGCAGGCACCAGAACCGCCATCACCGGCGCCACGCTGTCGTGAACCATCGGAATGCCCTTGAGCAAGTAGCCGAGAAGACTCACGACGTAATAAGAAATTGCCGCGACCGACAGGCCTTCGACGGTCTGCTGAAGGCGCAATTGCATCTTGGCCCGGTTGTTCATCGACGCCAGCAGATCGCGGTTCTGGCGTTCAAGCTCAACGTCGATCCAGGAACGCAGCAACGCGATGGCCCGGGTCAGCTTGTCTGAGAGCTTGGCCTGGCGCTCCTTTACGGATTGGCATGTCCGCATGGCTGGAGCGATGCGGCGCTGCAGGAAATCCGCCCAGGTGCAGTACCCGGATACGGCCTCTTCCGAAAGCGCTGCCAGCCTTTCCTCGACGATCTCGTAGTAGGCACGGCTGGCACCGAAGCGATAGAGATTCGCCGCAACTCCAGCTTCCAGCTCGGCAGCCAGGCCGGTCAATTCGGACAGCAGCACGTCGCTGTCGCGCCGTTCCACCAAGCTCGTACACATCTCGTCGGTGATCGCCGCAAGGCGCGACTCCATGCGTCGCAGCTCCGACGTCATCGATCGTGTCAACGGCAGGGACAGCAACGCCAAGGTACGGTAGGTCTCGATCTCCAGCAGACGTTGAGCCAGCGCACCCGCCCGCGCCGGGGTCAAATCGCGGGCCAGGACGAGGATCTGCGTCAGGCCATCCTCATCCTGTCGGAAGTCGGTCAGAATGGCGGCAGAGCCGTTCTCCACCAGCGAGTAGCACAGGCTGGCAGGATCGAAGCGATCGGCCTCCTTCTCCGTTTCCGGCGTCCACGGAAGAAGTCTCAAACGGATGCCGGATACGACCGGGCCGGGAGGCACAAATCCATGCCTGAACGGGTTTTCGCCGCACGGCTCTCCCGTCTCGGAATCCAGCGAAGCGCACCAGAGATACGTCGAGAACTCGGTGTGCTTTTCACAGTGCAGGTCTCCTTCGTCCCATGTCACGCCGTGAAGCGGCGTAGCATGGTCGGGTTCGGCAACGCCGAAGCGATGAGACAACTCGCTCATCGCCATCTGATCCTTGGCCTGGTCGCCTTCGGTCATGAAAGCGAGCTGCAATATGCCGCGCGGGGCCTGAATCAACAGATGCGGGCGCGCATGCACTTCACCCACGGCGGCAGCACGATCGGTGTAGGCCGGCATGCCGTACACGGTGGCGGTCGGGGTGGGTTGTACGGTCGTCGTATTTATGTTGGCCGGCTCTTTCATAACGACCTCATTTCTTCTTGGTTGAAAAACACGCTTCAAAGCAAATGCCCGCAGCCATGCGTTTCGCACATGGCTGCGGGCCGATCTTCATGAGCAGACACCGCTCTACACGGTCCGTCTAATAGGCTCGCCGTGTAGAGGCTTGTGCTGGCCCTTTCAGAACGCCCTCAGCTTCCTAGCTTTCAGACGAAGGTGTACGAGCAGACCTTGTTGCCCGCCGGATCACGCAGGTAGGCCGCATAGGCACCCGGCAGGTGGCCACGCGGGCCAGGCTGGCCCTCGTCGGTGCCGCCTGCGGCAAGGCCGGCGGCGTGGAAGGCATCCACTTCGGCGGGAGTGGCGGCCGCAAAGCCGACCGTCACGCCGTTGCTCGAAGGCGCTTCACCATTGCCCGGACGGGCGATGATGAAAGCCGGCTTTTCGCGACCGAAAAGCACCCATCCGTTGCCGAAAGGACCGAGGTTCTTGATGCCGAGAGCACCCAGGGCGGCGTCGTAGAACGCGGCCGACTTCTGGACGTCGGCGGCGCCGATGAAGACGTGCGAGAAGATGCCGTCGCCGGAAATGACAGGAGTGGACATGGTTAGTTTCCTTGATGGTTGGTGTTGAATGGATAGTGGGTGATCAGTAGTGGATCACCGTGCGAATCGACTTGCCTTCATGCATCAGGTCGAAGGCGTGGTTGATCTCGTCGAGACCCATGGTGTGGGTGACGAACGGGGCGAGATCGATCTCGCCTTTCATTGCGTCTTCCACCATGCCCGGAAGTTGGGTACGCCCCTTGACCCCGCCGAAAGCAGAGCCCTTCCAAGTCCGGCCGGTGACCAACTGGAACGGACGGGTCGAGATTTCCTTGCCGGCACCGGCGACACCGATGACGATCGACTGGCCCCAGCCACGATGGGCAGCTTCCAGAGCCGAACGCATCACGTTGACGTTGCCGATGCACTCGAAGGTGTGATCGACACCCCAGCCGGTCATCTCGATGAGAACCTCGTGAATCGGCTTGTCGAAGTCCTTCGGATTGAGGCATTCGGTCGCGCCGAAGGTACGAGCCAGCTCGAACTTCGCCGGATTGGTATCGATGGCGATGATGCGGCCCGCTTTGGCCTGGCGTGCACCCTGAATCGCGGCGAGACCGATGCCGCCGAGGCCGAAGATGGCCACCGAGTCGCCCGGCTGCACTTTGGCCGTGTTGTGCACGGCGCCGATGCCGGTGGTCACGCCGCAGCCCAGCAGGCAGACGTGCTCGGGATTGGCGTCCGGGTTGATCTTGGCCAGCGAGACTTCGGCGACGACCGTGTATTCGCTGAAGGTCGAGCAGCCCATGTAGTGGTAAAGCGGCTGACCGTTGTACGAGAAGCGAGTCGTACCATCGGGCATCAGCCCCTTACCCTGGGTTGCACGAACCGCGACACACAGGTTGGTCTTGCCGGACTTGCAGAACAGGCACTCGCCGCACTCGGCGGTATAGAGGGGAATGACGTGATCGCCAGGCTTCACGCTGGTCACACCTTCACCCACCTCCACGACGATACCCGCACCTTCATGACCCAGCACGACCGGGAAGAGACCTTCGGGGTCGTCGCCCGACAGGGTGAAGGCGTCGGTATGGCAAACGCCGGTGTTCGTGATCTTGATGAGCACCTCGCCCTTGCGCGGCGGCTCGACGTCGATCTCGACGATTTCCAGCGGCTTTCCTGGCCCGAAGGCAACTGCTGCACGTGATTTCATGATGTCGCTTCCTTTACTAGCTAACTAAATTTGCCCTCACCGAGGGCACCCTGGTGCCTCTACCGCAGATAGGAGCGGACGATAGAGATGGTCTCGTCAATGGACTTGTTCTGCGAATCGCTCCTGATTTCGCTACTGGGAAACTCTTCCCGCAGATAGCTCTCCAGAACCGTTGCCATCAATCCGTTGACTGCCCCACGAACGGCCGCAAGCTGCTGAAGAATTGCAGGACATTCCGCACCTGCATCAAGCGCTTGCTCAAGAGTCGCTACCTGACCTTTGATGCGCCTGATGCGCGTCAGTGCTTGCTTCTTTTCTTCCGGGCTGTGTGGCATCGAACACCTCTCTACTTGGGTACACCGCCGCATTATACAATACTCCCCCATAGTATATGCGGCCGAACTTCGCCACAAAATCTGTGCTCTTCGAGCACGCTTACAGGCTAGTACAGATTTGTTCCCAAGAAGCGCAAAACATTCAAATTAATGAATATTTCTTGCATGTATCGACAGCATCGGGGCAAGTTCAAAACTGGTCAAACTGGAAAAATCTATGCGCAGATAGACGTGGCCTATCTAAGCCGACTCATCGAACTGAAGCTAACAAGATGAGACCGGCTAGGCGACCTGACGACCCGAATACCGAGCCTTCCGCAGTGCAGGCAACATCTGGCCGTCCCAGTCACGATCGACCGCAACCTGGGCCTGTTCCTGGTTTCGTTCGAGTGCTTCAACGTCAAGATCACCGATCGCCCATGTCTGCGTGCCGCAAGTCGTCGCGAGAATGCCATCATCCGGGAATCCACGATCCATTGGTGCATAGATCGTGGCCTCGCCAGTGTTCGTGTCCAACGCCGGACTCCAGTCAGCAGCTCCGGTCGTCACGGCCTGCGCGATGAACATTCGGTTCTCCAGCGCCCGCGCCATGCAGCCCACACGGACCCGGGTTGCACCTGCTTGGGTGTCGGTACAGCTCGGGACCAGCAGCAGGCGCACTCCCGCCTCTCTCTGGGCTCGCACGGGCAATGGAAACTCACTGTCATAGCAAACAGCGATGCCGGCACGCACACCGTTCAGGTCGAACACCTTGAGTTCGTCGCCACCTTCGATGACGCCGGTGTCCTTCTCGAACCCCGTCAACTGCAGTTTGTCCTGGTAGTCGCGTGTACCGTCAGGCGCAAACCACCAAGCTCGGTTGCGGTAGCGGTCCAAACCAACCTGGGTCAAAAACGTACCGGCCTGAATGGTCATGCACAACTCGCGCGACAGGTCGGCATACAGTGCCAGCCAAGCAGGCTGCAAGGCCTGCAGCGCGGCCAGAGAGGCGTTGAAATCACGGCGGATGCTAGGCTTGAACGTTGCAGCCAGTTCGAGGGATAGATACTCGGGCAACACGGCCAGTTCCGCTCCGCCACGGCGCGCCTCCTCCAGAACCAGTCGCTGCCGCGCAGCAAATGCCTCGAAGTCCGTCGGCTTACCCACTGCATATTTCGCAACTGCTACTTTCACTTCGCGTTCTCCAGAGAGTGCAGCCACATCGTGAGCGTCTGCTCGGTTTCGGTCGGCTCACCCACCTCCTTCCAGGGCAGCGTAACCTTCATGTCCGACTGTCGCACGTAGCCACGACGGGTCCAGAAGGCATCATTACTGCGGTAGTTGGAAGGACGCCGGGGATCGTCGTCTGCTCGATCCACCGACGCGAACGATGTCCACTGCATGCCGCCCAACGAACGGGCATGCGCTTCGCGTTCGTCAAAGAAGCGATGGCCCAGGCCAAGGCCCCGAAAGGCTGGGAGCAGGACTGATTCGCCGCAGTAAAACACTGCCTCCATCGGGATTCCTCGATCGGCGAACGGTACCTGGAAGGCCGGCTCCGTATCGCCGAGCGGCAACCCCGTGGACGCACCCACAACCACGTCATCAGCGAGCACGAGCACCAACAGGCTGTCTGCCGAACGGGCGTACATGGAAAGGTAGTGCTTCTCGTATTCGATGTCGCCCTCGTACAGGTATGGAAAGCTGCGGAAGACCTTCGCCCGCAGATGTGCCACGGTGTCGAACCATTCGGCAATGTCCGGCCCACGACGAACCAGCACCTGCACGTCGCTGGTCATTTCAGGCGTCCCCTCCGACCTGTGCGATCCAGTCGCCGAGGTTGTAGTAGTTGGTGACACGAGCGATCTTGCCATCGCGGATCTCGAAGAACGCGCCACCCGGCAGCACGTAGCGCTGGCCCTGGGCGTCCGGCAGCCCGTCGTCCGTCACCTTGTATTCGCCATGCACCACGTACTCCGCGCCTGCGCGCAGGCCGTCGGCGCTGACCATCACCACGATCCCGCGGAGTTGCTCGCCATAGCAGCGGTCCATGCGCTGCAGGAAGGCGCGGAAGGCTTCGCGACCGACCTCACGAGCGCCCTGGTTCAAATCGTGCGCGACGTCATCGGTCAACATTGACAGCATGGCCTCGCGGTCACCGCGGTTGAAGGCGTCGTAGTAGGCAGTGATGAGAGTCGCAGCGTTCATTCGCGTTCCTTGTTGGGTTGTTCGGAGCGGAGCATTCCGGGGTGCTGTCAGTCTGGGCAACCGCGCCTCCCTTGTATATGGAATTGTTGCGATTTTATAATTCCACCATCTGGAACAATTAACGAGCGGCGAAACCGACCATGAGGCGTGCGTCATGAACAAGGAAATGGAACTACTGCGCATCTTTCGGGTGGCGGCCGAAAGCAGCAGTTTTCGCGATGCAGCCGTCCGGCTGGGGACTTCTCCGCAAGGTGTCACCCGTGCCATCCAGCAACTGGAGCAACACTACGGCGAGGTGTTGTTTCATCGAAGCACGCGCCAGGTGCGCATCACCGCCTTCGGCGAAGGGCTGTTAGACCAGGTGCGCCCGGCATTGGAGCGGTTCGAGGATCTGTGGCGAACGCCTGGCTCCGACCAGCAGGCATCCCTGTCCGGTACGGTTCGCATCACCGCACCGCACAGCTTGGGCACCAGAGCGGTGCTGCCGGCACTGGAGCGCGTGGCCGCGCGTCATCCCGACATCACGCTGGATGTGCGCCTGTCCGATCGCATCAGCAATACGGTTGACGAAGGGATTGACGTCGGAATCAGGGTCGGATTCATGCGTGATAGCCGCTTCGTCGCACGCAAGGCAGCCGACATGAAACTTCCGATCGTTGCCGCTCCGCGCCTGATCAAGAAAGTGGGCGTACCTGAAAACATCGATGCGCTAAGCAGCCTGCCAGCTACCGTGGCCTTGGATATCAATACCGGCCGTCCCTGGCCTTGGCACTTCAAGGCGGGACGCCAGTGGACACCTGCCGCACCCACTCTCGTCGCCGACAATGCCGACATGGAAATGGGAGCGGCGCTGGCCGGGATCGCGTTCGCGCAACTGGCGGACTACATGGCCGCCCCCTACATTGCCAGCGGGAAGCTCGTGCGAGTGTTGGAGAGCGAAGAACCTCCGGCATGGGGGTTGTACGTCTATCGGCCTCAGCGTGGCCCCATTCCGGGAAGGGTTCGAGCGGTATTTGATGAAATGCTGGTCGCCGTTGGATCGTTGCCAGCTTTGCGCTGACACGTCGCAAGACACTGAAAGGCACACGCCCTGGAAAGCGGGGCACTGAGCCTTGGCGGCTCGCCCCTCCGGTTGAATGATGAGCCGACCGTCTGCCCGCTTGCGCCAGGTGCAGATCGGTCGGCCATGCAACCCTATGCCGGCAAACGATTAGATGTAAATGAATTGCCGGTACAAACCATCCAACTGACGACGAATATCTTCGACGCGCTGCTCGTCACCGGTATCGGTAAATTCGAGTAGCTGCTGTTCCTTGGCAGTGATCTGATCGCAAAGGTCGGACAAATTCTCGCAGAAAGCCTCGGAGTGAACGGTGGGCTCCTCCGTATTCGTCTCTTCTCCTGCTAGTTTTCGCACAGACGAGGCCGGAGAAATCCCATTTTCCTCGTTAAAGGCAATTTGAAGCTGCCTGCGCCTATTGGTTTCATCGATCGCCTGTTTCATCGCCGGAGTCACCGCGTCGGCGTACAAGATCGCCTTGCCGTTTTCATTCCGAGCGACTCGACCTATCATCTGAATGAGAGCATGGGCCGAACGCAAGAATCCTGCACGGTCTGCATCGAGAATAGCAACCAATGATGCCTCTGGAATATCCAGCCCTTCGCGCAAAAGACTAATCCCAATCAAAACATCGAACTCTCCTGCGCGCAGGCCATTGATGATCTCAACACGATCCTCCGCTTTTATGTCCGAATGCATGTAGCGCGCTCGAATCCCGTTGTCCGTCAAGAAATCCGTTAGCTCTTCTGCACTGACCTTCGTCAGCGTAGTCACGAGCACGCGATTTTTCTTCTTCACGCACTTCGATATTTCGGCAAGCAGGTCATCTATGTATCCGTCCGCTTTCCGCACCTCAACCTTGGGATCAAGCAGTCCCGTTGGTCTGATAACTTGTTCGACAACCCTGTCTTTCGACACCCTCAGCTCGTAGTCTCCCGGAGTAGCGGAAACAAAGATGGTCTGAGGCTTGACCTTCTCAAATTCACCAAAGTTCAACGGGCGATTGTTCTTAGACGAAGGCAAGCGGAACCCGTAATCTATCAACGTCTCCTTGCGCGCCTGATCCCCCCGGTACATTGCGGATATCTGTGGCACCATGACGTGGGATTCATCGACGAACAGAAGCCCATCTTTCGGCAGGTAATCCAGCAATGTGATCGGAGGCGAGGCCGGGTCCCGTTCGCTGAAGTAGCAGGAATAATTTTCCATGCCCGAACAATAGCCTACCTCGCGCATCATCTCCACGTCATGCGTGATCCGCTCGTACAGCCTGTTTGCCTCGACCAAGCGATTATTCCTGTTCAGCTCGGCAACCCGCTCTTCCATATCAGCGAGTATCTTCTTGGACGCGGAATCTATTTTATTCGTGGGCGGTGCAAAAAGCGTCTTTGGCGAAACCAAGTAATGGTCAATTGCCCCAAGCGTTTTACCTGTAACAGGGTCTAGCCATTGAACAGACGCAACAGAGTCATCCAGCAGTTCCACCCGAACTGCCCTATGCTCGGAATCAGCAGGAAAGATATCGATCACATCACCTTGAGCGCGAAACGTTGCACGTTTGAGAGTGCGCTCAGTGCGATCATATTGCAGCAGAGCCAAACGACGAATCAGCTCTCTCTGGTTTAGTTTGACCCCAGGGGACAGAGCGATCTGCAACGCTCGGTACGCCTCCGGGTCACCCAGGCCGTAGATTGAAGACACCGAAGCGACGACGATCACATCGCGGCGCTCAATCAAGGATTTGGTCGTGGACAGGCGTAGGCGCTCAAGGTGATCGTTGATGGCCGAGTCCTTTGGAATGAAACGATCGGTGCCCGGCATATAAATCTCGGGCTGAAAATAATCGTAGTAGGAAACGAAGTACTCGACAGCATTCTCAGGAAAGAAGTGCTTCATTTCACCATAAAGCTGCGCGGTCAATGTCTTGTTAGGAGCCAAGATCAACGTGGGCCGCTTCAGACGATGAATCACATTGGCCATCGTAAAGGTCTTACCAGAGCCGGTGATACCCTTCAGCGTCTGGTGTGTCGCACCTTCTTCTATGTCCGATAGCAGGCGCGCTATCGCCTCTGGCTGGTCCCCCGCCGGCGTATAGCTGGAGTGCAGAATGAACGTACCGGTTGACATTAGATATCTCCTAATTGAGCTACTTCAATTTGTCCTGATGTATCGGCTATTTCGGAAGACCTATAGCAGTACCAAACTGGGGTGTAAATGACGGCGATCCTGCCACGCCCCACCTGGGCGTAGGCGTCGCCAACATGATAGCCCAACACACGGGCGGGCTTCCCAGTGCATATCCGCCGAGCGCCACGACGTCAGCCAGCGGCCCGTCTGCCAATGCACCTGGAGCTACTCGCCTCGTTCAGCGCCGACATCGAGTCGTGGCGGGCGAGATTGCTCTGTACGCCCCATGTGTGGCGGCGGCTCCCGCCGATGCGCGCCTTTGCCTCTCTCAGCCATCAAGACGAGACGCCGGAGGCGTGGAGCTACGTCACCTGCTAAAGATGCACGATCTCAACATTCGGCCATTTGCCTGCAAGGTACTCGGCCACTAGCCTCCGATGGCAGTGATGGGGCTTGTCTTCGCTGCAAAGCAGGCAACTGTTATCAATCTTTTCTTTATCGATTGACTCAATCTTTCGGGACGACATTAAATCCAGAAACTTCCTCGCGTAGATATCCCAATCTCCCCCTTTTATTTTATATGCCTCGAACATGTCCTTGGTTGGAGCAAGTGCTGGCAGGTGCTCATATTCCATCCCACACAACGCCTCGGAAAAATACCGAAGATCCTCGCGCTTTGCGAAGCCGGCCAATTGCGAAACATTATTCAGACGAACATCGACTAGGCGTTTGGCACCAGAATCACCTAATTTGGTGAAGAAGGATCGCGCGGAGGTCTTAGTGAATCCAATCGTGAATATCTTCATCTGCCTTACTCCACTCGTTCCTTCATCCATAAATGGCTGTTATTGATCTGCCGCCAGGTACGCCCGTCAATCGCAGCCAAGGAAACGCCGGGGGCATGGCGTACTAGCTACTCCACAACGGCCACGGCAGGCTCCATTCTCTGGCCGCTTCAACGACTCGCGGCCACGACCCGAGCAGCTCAAGAGCTTAGCACCGCCTTTTGCGGTTGCGTGCTTCACCACTCCCGCTTCTTCCCTTCCAGAACGCGCCAACTGCTAAGCTACATGAGGACGACTCGCCCTACAGCGCGAAGCACCTGTGTTCGCGCTATTGGCTGTCCCGTGCGTTGTGGTGCTGGCCGCCGATGACGAGCCGAGCCTACTGAATGGGCACTGCGCACAACAGCCTTTCATGCGTGCCACCTGCGTGATCAAGGTTGAACGCAGATCGAAGCGTGCACAGGTTTTTTCATAAAAGTATAAAATTCAATCAACTCTATCAGAAGAAAATCTATGATCGTAAGAAACTTTGAATACTTGCTTGCTTTGCACCGTGAAGGCCATTTTGGCAACGCGGCAAAAAGCTGCAATGTTTCTCAGCCGACACTCTCCGCGGGCATCAAGCAATTGGAGGAAGACATGGGTGTCGAGATCGTGCGTCATGGCCGACGCTACGACGGGCTCACTTCTGAAGGAATGCGCGTACTGTCTTGGGCTCAGCAGATGTATGACGACTGCAAAGGACTGGAGCGAGAAATCTCCGCACTACGGCGGGGTATAGAGGGGAAATTCCGGCTAGGGATACTCCCAGGAACTGCCGGCGTAGCACCCACATTAAGCATCGCCCTTGCCGAAAAAACACCTTTACTTCAACAATCAATTCTGGTCTCCGGCGCTTCTTCCCTGCTGCAGGCGATTCGAGAAAACAATCTGGATATCGCACTCATGCATTTGGAGGATATTCCAGGGGAAGACTTCGATACTCACCTTCTGTACCGTGAACGCATTTTCCTTTTTCACGCCGCTAGAACACAGCAACCCCGAAGCACAACGTGGGACCATGTTCTTAATAGACAACTGTGCCTGCTGAACTCGGCAGTACCTGAATCCATTCAAGATAGACTGACGCAATGTACCGCACAGACTATTCGCACTGATTCAATTGACGTGCTATCGGCACACGTGGCGACAGGAAAATATTCGGCAGTTCTTCCGCAATCTCTCGCCGGCCAACTCGCACACATTCCGAATCTCCACGCAATCGGTATCAGTGGACCAATGTCACACTCAAATGTCGGATTCGTTGCTGGGAAAAATGCGTTCGAGGCACCGTCATCGCACGCATTGCTCGAAATGGTGCACACCCCAGAACTGGCCGCCGCTCTTCAATCCGTTATATCGATCCATCGTCGGTTCCAGCCCAAAGCAGACTCATCCCAAAGCCCCTTGAAATAGCGAGTCTCGAAGAGCAACGCTGTATTGCTTCAACCAGGCAAAGATGGCAGGCACGCCGTGTGCGCCGCTAACAGGCGCCACGTGCTGAGCAACCCATCGAAGGCCACCAGGTCTAGGGGCAACACGGGCGACAGGAGTACCTGCTGCATGCGGCCTCCTCATGTCTCGCTGGGTCAAGCTGACTATTCCTAGATCAAGCTAGGAGGCGCGATGTAGTGATGATCGTTGTCCTCTCCCAGCTAGGAGACGAGCACGGCTCGACGAGCCCGTGTAGATAGATCGTGTCTATCTGCACATAGATTATTCCAGTTTGACCACTTCTGAGCTTGATCCGATGCTGTCAAGACCGCAGAAGGAGACGCGGCCAACGGCTAGGCAGTACCACGATCGTTCTTCTTGACAGCGGTAAGTCTCGTTTCCCACTTCGATTTAGAAGATGGAAACATTAACGCACAGAGGTGACGAAATGACTCCGACCGGTAACCGAATCGTGACTTTCGAGAAGCCCTTGGAAATGAAGGTCAACACCTTCAAATTTCCAGAGCTGATAACCCCTCAAGGGAAAAGTGCACCCCACGGCGCTATCCTCAAAATAGTTACCACAAATATCTGTGGCAGCGACCTTCACATTTATCGCGGTTCGTTTGCTGTTCCCAAGGGAATGACCATGGGCCATGAAATGACCGGCGAAGTGATCGAAGTGGGATCAGACGTCGAAGTCGTGAAGAAGGGCGACATCGTTTCCGTCCCCTTCAATGTGGGTTGTGGGCGTTGCTACAACTGCAAGCATATGCGCTCCGATGTATGCGAGAACACCAACCCCGAAATCGACTGCGGAGCCTACGGGTTCAACCTCGGTGGCTGGACGGGGGGCCAAGGTGATTATCTCTTCGTACCGTATGCGGATTTCAATCTCCTGCGCTTTCCTGACAAGGATGCCGCCATGGAAAAGATCCGCGACCTGACCCTTCTCTCTGACGTACTACCCACAGCTTTCCATGGGTTCGCTGGCCCTGATTGGCCAGCCGCACCGGCCTACGTCGTCGGCGAAAACATCCTGATCTTCGGTGCCGGGCCGGTCGGCAGAGCGGGTGCCGCCTGCGCCAGACTTCTGGGTGCAGGCGCCATCATCGTTGCCGATTACATTCAAGAGCGGCTGGACCTTCTCAAGCCACACGGCGTGGAAACCATCAACCTTTCCGACGGCGTGCCGATCGAGGAACATCTCGAACGCATTACCGGGCACAGGGAGGTGGATCGCGTCATCGACTATGTTGGTGTGGACTGCCGCGGGTTTGGCGCGGAGGCTGACAAGATCGTGGAGAGCGCTGTTACCAACGCAATGCTCAAATATGTCCGCTTCGGCGGAATGACCAGCACGGTCGGTGTGTACTGCGCAAACCCGATCTCGAAAGACCCGAAAGCCAAGAAAGGCCATATGGATCTGGAATGGTCCAACGCCTGGATCAAGTCGCCGCGAATGTCGGCTGGTCAATCCCCGACGGCCAATTACAACCACGCGTTAATGCGGGCGATACTGAACGATCGCATGCCTTACCTTTCGCCGATGATGAACACTAAGTTCATCAAGCTCGAAGACGCGCCCGCCGCGTACAAAGAGTTCGACGCGGGTTCTGCATACAAGTACGTCATCGACCCGCATGGTTCAGTGCGGCAGTAAGTATCCGGCGCGGGCTACGCATCAGGATGTCTCACACTTTCTGGTGAGAGACATTCTGGCTCCTCTAGTCTCCGGCCAGCAACTGAAGCCGGCGAATATTTTCGCCGGCATTTGTCTGCTGCCCCAAGGCGTTGTGATTTTGACGGGGTGCTTGCCTTGGCTCGGGCCAGGAGCAGAACCTCAGCAATCCGCAGGTGATGATCAACCGCAGGCGTGTTCGAGCGCCTGGTTCGCAATCGGTCAAGGGTCGGACGGAGAAGATGCGCGGCATCCATTGATGTGCGTGGCTGAACATAGCCTTCGCCTGATCCTGACCACCCCACGGACTTGATCAGTCTCGCCTGGTGTTGTGCCGGCCTCGGGCCATCGCACGATCAGCCCAGCCCTGGCTCATTTAGCCAGAAGTTTCCAAAGACGTGGCCGAACTCGCCGCCGCCGAAATGGCAGTCACTTCTATAGGGAGATAGCACAGTGTTGGATAAGTCGGAACGGGAGGGTGGCCTATGGAGCTGCGCCATCTTCGCTGCTTCGTAGTTCTTGCTGAGGAGCTACATTTCACGCGGGCGGCTGAGCGCTTGCATATCGAACAACCACCGCTATCACGAGCCATCAAGGAACTTGAGGACGAGTTGGGCGTAGTGCTCTTCGACCGAAACCGACGAGGAACAGTTCTGACGGCGGCGGGTGCGGTCTTCTTGCAAGATGTACGCCGTCTATTCACTGTGCTGGAACAGGCTCGTGAAAATGCCAAGGCTGTGGCATCGGGCTTGCGCGGTAGCCTGCGCATCGCAGTATCAGATGGAGCTATCGATCCACGACTGTCGGCATTTCTGGCTCGTTGTCGCGCCGAGGAGCCGGAGATCGAAATACGCTTGTCAGAAGTGCCTCTGGCAGAGCAAGTGCGCGGTTTGCGCTCGGGCGACTTCATGATCGGGTTCGCGCACACGGCCGATGTCGGCGACGGTATCGCTGCCGAGGCAATCTGGCACGACCCGCTGGTGATTGCTGTGCCAGCTCGGCACTCATTGCTCACCTACAAGGAGGTGCCACTTCAAGAACTCCAAGGCCATCCACTTGTCCTGTGCGACCCGCAGGTATGCGAGGGTTATTGCCGCGAACTCAAGCGGCTGCTCAACACGTTGGAGCACAAGCTGAATGTTGTCGAGGAAGTATCCTCACTGGACATGATGCTCACCTTGGTCGGCGCCGGCTACGGCATCGGCTTCATGACGGCGACCAAGATTCCCATCTCTCAACGGCCGGATGTGGTGATCCGCCCCTTGGCGATGGATTCTGCCGTGATCACGACCTACCTGCTTCGGCCCGACGGCAGCAATTTATCGGCTTCGGTAGAGCGATTTGTCGTTCGCCTACGCGACTCATCGGACGGTTGACGGAGCCTGGCAAGCCAGACACTCAGGGATCGGTGTCGGCACGCAGATTGCGTTCGGTCGCCGTCATCAGGTCAGCCGCGCTTATTCCGAGTGCCGTAGAAATTTTCAGTATGAGCGGAAGCGTGGGCACGTGCTCACCACGCTCGATCTTACCCATGTGAGAACGCGAAATGCTTGCCCGAGATGCGAACTCGTCTTGCGCGACTCCTTGAGCGACGCGCGCAGCGCGCACGGCCTGTCCGAAGGCTAACGCCGACTCGGATTCATACGTCGATGTGCCAGAAGGACGGCCTGGCTGAATTGTTGATTTCTGCATTAGCAGAAGCGTCAAACAATCTGCCACAATTAACCACGTTAAAGATAACGACGTTAAACTTCACTCTTTACTGCGACGCTGGTTTGCCTTTCTGGACAGATCGCTTATTGGGGGCCCTCATGCATGACGCCACCAGCCAGTTTTCCCATTTCAGGCTTGCTATCGCACCTGGAGTGCCATCCTCTTGCCTCATAACGCTTCTTGCCCTTCAGCGCGCAGAGGAGCCTGAAGTCACCATCGCGTTCTTTGAGACCTCGGGCGACGACCTGATGACGGGCCTTGAGGAAGGCCGCTACGACGCCGGAATCTCGCTTCGGAACGCTGGTGCTCCAGCCGTGAAAAGCCAGCCGCTCTGGGTCGAGAACGTGGCCGTTGCAATGCCGCTGGGGTCCCCCTTACTTGCCCAGGCGAAGATCACGCTTGCCGAGCTTCTGGACTATCCGGTGTTTCGCTGGCCGGCGGAGGCATGCCTACTGCTCGATCAGCGACTGTCTTCCCTTCCGTTGAGCCAACAGAGCGTGCAGCATGTGACTTCGTTCGAGATGATGGCGCTTTGGGTCACCGCTGGCTACGGTGTGGGGCTCTCGGCGCAATCGCGCATGGAGCGTGCCCATGCGTGGGGGATCACTATGCGACCGCTTTCAGACGGCCCCTACGAGATCGTGACATACCTGCAGCGGCCCCACGGACGAGCCAATGCTGTTTCTGAGCGGTTCGAGCACAGGGCAATGCTGGTTGCCAGGGATAGGGCGGCTTGCTCGAATATCCCATAGCCCGCTCTCGCCGAGGCTGCGTTCGGGTAATTACCGCGGCACGCACCTGTTAGCGCGCCAGTGATAGCGCTTCCATCTTTGGCAATATGATGAATTAACATGGTCTTTGGAGGCACGAATGGTTGGAAGTGGTTGGGACCGAGTACCAATTGACTCGCAAAGCATCGATGCGCCGCTGTCGCGCGCGGCGGTGTTTCTCACGTTGACGGTCGCCGAGGGCCACGAGGCCCTTCAGGCGGTCGCCGGCATCTTGGACGGGCTGGACGACCTGATCAAAACGGTGGGCTTCCGCGATCTCAACGGCCGGCTGTCGTGCATCACTGCGCTGGGATCGGCGCTATGGGACCGTTTCCAGACCGGGAAGCGCCCGAAGGAACTACGGCCCTTCGTGCCCATCGAGGGTGCCAAGCACACCGCGCCTGCCACGCCCGGCGACCTGTTCTTTCACATCCGTGCCGAACGTGAGGATCTCTGTTTTGAATTCGAGCGCCTGCTGCTGGACCAACTGGGCAGCAGCGTGACGGTGGCCGACGAGGTGGTCGGTTTTCGCTACTTCGACTCCCGCGACCTGCTTGGCTTTGTCGATGGCACGGCCAACCCGACCGGGCACGACATCGGCGCCTCGACGCTGGTCGGCAGTGAAGATCAGGCGTTCGCCGGCGGTAGCTACTTGGTGGTGCAGAAGTATCTGCACCAAATGCAGCCGTGGGCTCGGCTCGCCAAGGACGAGCAAGAGCGGATCATCGGCCGGGAGATCGTCAGCAATGTCGAATTGCCCGACGCGACGAGCGGCCAGAAATCGCACAAGACCCTCGCCACAATCGTGGACGACGACGGCACCGAGCACGACATCCTGCGCGACAACATGCCCTTCGGCCGCCCCGGCCAGGGCGAATATGGCACCTACTTCATCGGCTACTCCAGGCATCTGTGGGTGACGCAGAAGATGCTGGAGCGCATGTTCCTCGGCGATCCGCCAGGCATGCACGACCGCCTGCTCGATTTCTCGACGGCGCACACCGGCGCCGTGTTCTTCGCTCCCGCACCGCGCACGCTGAGCGAACTCGTGGAGGCGGTGCAAGCGTAATGCAGGGGCCACAAGGCCCCTGCAAGGTTTGAGAGCCCTATGCTCCGTCTAGAACTACTGCGCTATCCACCAGCCGACGAACGCTTTGCCGCACATCCTCGGGGATGGGGTAAGGGGCAATGGCCTCGGGCATATCCGCATGGTGCTGGTAGTCGCCCATGATGACCCGGATGATCGCCGGCACGTTGGTCGGCGTGACCGCATCAATGGCCGCGCGGTCCCCCAGGTCAGGGTGCGGCTGGGTCAGCATGCGGTACAGATCCCACGAATCCGCGTGCAGGCACTGGTTCATGAGCACCTGGGCCAGCTTGTGCTTGAGCGGCACCAGTTGCCAATCGGGAACACGCTGCCCCCGATTACCCAAACTGATGGACAGCAACTTGCCCGCTTTCAGTTCGCGGTTGATCTGGTCCTTGGACTTTCCAGCCAGCTTGCCGAACAGCGGGACCGGCAAGCTGCTTGGAGACTCGTAGATGGTCAGCATTTCCTCGCGCTCGCGCTGGATCGCGGACACTTCCGGCTCTGGGGCATGCGTCGGAGGCGGCGGCACCTGAGACAGCCGCTGGAACGTGATCCCGCCGCTGCTCGGGGTTACGACAATAGGCGTGGCCACGACGGGCGGGACGCCGGGAGGAGTGGGCTCGGCCATCGTGAGGGTCGCATCCATCGTTTCCTCCACTTCTGCCATTGCCGGCACCCCGTCGATACGGATGGTCAGGTGCGCGCTCGCGGCTTCCACTTCGCCCTGTTCGAGCAGGTCGAGCCGATCGGCCCAGTCCTGCATCATCCGACGGCGCGGCTCAACGTACTTGGCGTGGTTGTAGGACGAACTCACCTTATTGGGGTCGGAATGGGAAAGCTGCGCGTCCACCCAAATCTTCGGGTAGCCAATCTCGTTGAGCGCCGTCGAGATGGTGCCGCGGATGCCGTGGCCGGTCAGGCGCCCCTCATAGCCCATGAGCTGCACGGCCTTGTTGAGGGTGTTCTCGCTGATGCGCTTCTTGAGTTCGCTGCGGTGTGACAGCAGGTACCTCTGCGCCGGCCGCATCACCCCCAGAAGATAGCGCACGATCTCGATGGCCTGCAGGGATAGCGGCACGATATAGGGGGGCACATCCTGCGGCCGCTTCCCTGCCTTGCGCATTTCATCCTGGAGCTGCTTGACGATCTGCGGCGGGATGATCCACAAGCCCCTGTCGAGGTCGAACTGTTCGGGTTCGGCCAACCGCAGTTCGCCGGTGCGCACCCCGGTCAGGAACAGCAGCCGGACGCCAAGCTGGGTCTGCCAGCCACGGGGGTTGTAGAGCCGGAGCTTCTGGAGGAACTCGGGCATCTCGGGCAGGTGCAAGTAGGGGTTGTGGGCTACCGGGGGCTTGGGTTCGGCTACCACGTCCAGGTCTGCGGCCGGGTTGACCTCCAGCCCCTCGGCGATGACCAGGGCATAACGGAACATCTGGTTGAACCAGGTGCGGACCTTTTCCGCAGTAGTGAACGCCTTGCGCTTCTCGATCGCCGCCAGGACGCCCAGAAGCTGAGGGCGGCGAATGTCATAGATCGACATCTTCCCCAGAGTGGGCAGCACGTCTTTGTTAAAGATGCGCAGGATCTGGGAAAGCGTGCTCTGACGGCCTTCCTTGAGTTCCTTACGGCGATGCTCGACCCAAGCATCGAAGACGGTCTTGAAGGTGTATTCGCCCGCCAGCTTGGCCGCGTGCCGTTTCTGGTCGCGCTCGACCTGGGGATCGATCCCCCTGGCAAGCAGGGCCTGGGCCTTGTCTCGCTCGGTCCGGGCTTCACGCAGGCTGAGGGCAGGATAGCCGCCCAGGCACAGGCGCTTTTGCTTGCCCAGCCAGTAGTAGCGGAATTGCCATGACTTGCCGCCTGCGGCTGAGACCATCAGGCCCAGGCAGTCGTTGTCGGAGAGGGTGTAGCGTTTTCCGGTGGTCTTCGCCTGCCGGACGGTCAGATCAGATAGCGCCATTTCGAGACTCCTAAGTAATGACTTAGGCCCTATGCTCGTCATGGTTCCCGCTCAGCCCCAGCAACTATCCGGTAGCCGCCCCACCCGTATTCTTGTGCCTTATTTGGTCACTCAAAAACGGTAGCTGTGGGTGGATTTCCGTGGCACTCGCTGGAATGAAAAAAGGAGCCGAAGCTCCTTTTTTCAATGACCTACAGACCCCAGTAGAAGTCTGTGGATCAAAATTTGGAGCGGGAGACGAGTCTCGAACTCGCGACCTCAACCTTGGCAAGGTTGCGCTCTACCAACTGAGCTACTCCCGCGTTGTACTACTGTACTGCTGCTGATTTCATGAAAGATATTCAGCGCTTTTGGTGAAATTCGAGAAGCTTTTCTCAAAGGCCGTATTCACCAAAGACAGCGATTATACACAGAATCTCAGACTTGTGTAGCGTTAGGGGCGGGCCGGGAAAAAAAGGCGCCCGGGCCCGGATCCGAACCGCGCTGCACCCGCACGCCCGGCCCAAAGCGGTCATGGTCGAACGACTGCGGATTGCGCCGTTCAGAGCTGGGGGCCGCTCCATACAGGGCTCGGTAAGTCTTGCTGAAATGACAGGCCGACTGGAAACCGCAGGCCGACGTAATGCTGGTGATCGACATGGGCGTCTGGCGCAGCAGTGCGCGTGCGTGCCGCAACCTGAGGCTTAGATAGTGTTGCTTGGGCGTGGTGCCCAGGTGTTCGCGGAACAACCTTTGCAACTGGCGTTGTGACGCGCCCGACAGATGCGCCAGTTCGTCCAGCGACAACGGCTCTTTCAGGTTGACCTCCATCAGCGCAATGACTTCGGCCAGTGCGGGATGCGCGGCCGGCATGCGCATTGACGTAGGCATGCGCTGCTTGTCCTTGTGGTCACGCACGTGGCCGATCGTGAACTGGTTGGCGATCAAGGCGACGATGCCGGTGCCCACCGCTTCCCCTACCAGGTTCAGCATCATGTCCAGCGGCGCTGTGCCGCCCGTGCATGTGATGCGGTCGCGGTCAATCACGAACAGATCTTGCGACAAGCGGCTTTTGGGAAATTCACGCTGCAGCTTCACCAGGTCTTCCCAGTGCGTCGCACAGGTGTAGCCGTCGAGCAGGCCCGCCTGCAACAGCGTGCGAGTGCCTGTGCACAGGCTACCCAGCGTCACATCGCGCGCGGCCAGGTGTCGCAGCCATTGCAATGTGGCGTGGTCCCAATCGGCATTTGCGCGTGTGCCGCCGCAAACGAACACGGCGTCGGGCGGATCGGCATCGCTGAGCACGCTGGCGTGTACGGCCAGCCCATTGCTGGCCGCGACCGGCCCGGATGACGCGCTGATGATGGACCATCGGTAATAAGGCCGGCCCAGTAGATGGTTGGCCATGCGCAGCACTTCGATCGCGGTCATGAACGACAGCATGGTGAATTGCGGCAAGGGCAGGAAACCGAAGTGCCGAAGATGCAGGCGATCCGGGCTCTGCAAACGTGCAGGCATGGCGAGGCTCCTTGGTCGGATGTGGTCGCACTTGGATGCCGGCTCCGAGGATTCGGCATGTGACCGTTGCATCGTAGGCCAGCCTTGCGCCGCTGCCCTTAGGAGGAATACGAAAATTCGCAGAACATTGATGCACGAGGCTCTGCGCCCGACGGGTGATTGCCTTTGTCGCAATCGGACAAGATCTGGTCCGGTTCAGATAACAGCGTCCAGGGCCTTTGCGAAAGAATGCTCCAAAGGGCCGGTTCATGCCGGATATCTGAACGTCATTGCTACCGCAGGCAGGGGTCGTCATGTTCCAGTCCTCGTCTTCCTTTTTCTCCGCACCGCTGGCCAAGCGCGACCCCGTCGTAATGGCCATGCAGGAACGCGAGCTGCGCCGCCAACAGACGCAAATCGAATTGATCGCGTCTGAAAACCTGGTGTCTCGCGCCGTGATGGAAGCGCAGGGTTCGGTCTTGACCAACAAGTACGCCGAAGGCTATGTGGGACGGCGCTTCTACGGTGGCTGCGAACACATGGACGAGGTGGAATCGCTGGCGCTGCTGCGCGTGCGTGAGCTATTCCACGCCGATTACGCCAACGTGCAGCCGCATTCGGGCGCCCAAGCCAACGGCGCGGTCATGCTGGCTTTGCTGGAACCCGGCGATACCGTCCTGGGCATGTCGCTGGATGCCGGTGGGCATCTGACCCACGGCGCACGGCCGGCGATGTCGGGGCGGTGGTTCAACGCCGTGCAGTATGGC
This sequence comes from Achromobacter sp. JD-1, assembly GCF_038594925.1. NCBI lineage: Bacteria > Pseudomonadati > Pseudomonadota > Betaproteobacteria > Burkholderiales > Alcaligenaceae > Achromobacter > Achromobacter sp. JD-1. Next base: position 388,433 of record NZ_JBCGCS010000001.1, read on the forward strand.
GTGCGCCAAAGTGACGGCCTGATCGACTACGACAGCGTCCGGCGCCTGGCGCTGGAACACCGGCCCAAGCTCATCATCGCCGGCTTTTCCGCTTACCCCAGGCAGCCGGACTTCGTCCGCTTTCGGCAAATTGCGGACGAAGCCGGGGCGCTGCTGATGGTGGACATGGCGCATATTGCGGGCCTGGTCGCGGCGGGCAGACATCCCAGCCCGGTTCCGCATGCGCACGTCGTGACCTCGACCACGCACAAGACGTTACGTGGTCCGCGAGGCGGCTTCATCCTGACCAACGACGGCGCCATTGCCAGGAAGATCAATTCCGCGGTGTTCCCCGGGTTGCAGGGTGGCCCGCTGATGCACGTGGTGGCCGCCAAGACGGTGGCCTTCGGCGAAGCCCTGCAGGCGGACTTCAAGCGCTACATCGACCGCGTCCTGGCCAATGCGGAAGCCTTGGGTCATGTGCTGATGGCCGGCGGCATCGATCTGGTCTCGGGCGGCACGGACAACCACCTTCTGTTGCTCGATCTGCGTTCCAAGGGGCTTAGTGGGGCCCATGTCGAGCGCTCCCTCGAGCGGGCGGGAATCACCTGCAACAAGAATGCCATCCCTTTCGATACGCAAAGCCCTTCAGTGACCTCCGGCATCCGTCTGGGCTCGCCGGCCGCCACATCACGCGGCTTTGGCGAGGATGAATTTCGCGCCATCGGGGAAATGATCCTGCACATGGTCGACATGCTGGTCACCAGCCCTGACGAGCATGAAGCCACCGAGCGGCGCATTCGAAGCGAGGTCCAGGCGCTCTGTCAACGCCATCCCATCTACTGAACGGTACCTATCCCGGGGGGGGAAACCGCATGACTACGCTTCATCAGAAAAGTATGGTTATCGACGGCCTGATCATCTCGAAATGGGACCGGTCCGTGTTCGAAGACATGAAGCGGGGCGGGCTGACTGCCGCCAATTGCACGGTGTCGGTATGGGAAGGGTTCGAACAGACCGTCGCCAACATTGCCGCAATGAAGGCCCTGATCCGCGCCAACGATGACCTGGTGACGTTGGTACGCACCACCGAAGATATTCGGCAGGCCAAGCGTGACGGCAAGACAGGCATCATCCTGGGCTTTCAGAACGGCCACGCATTCCAAGACAACCTGGGCGCCGTGGAGGCCTTTGCCGACATGGGAGTGCGCGTGGTTCAGCTTTGCTACAACACCCAGAACCTGATCGGCACCGGATGCTATGAACGCGACGGCGGCTTGTCGGGCTACGGCCGCGAAGTCGTTGCCGAAATGAACCGGGTCGGCATCATGGTGGACTTGTCCCACGTAGGCGCCACAACCTCCGAAGAGGCAATTCTGGCGTCGTCCAAACCCACCTGCTATTCGCACTGCCTGCCGGCCGGACTGAAAGCACACCCACGCAACAAGAGCGACGCGCAGTTGCGCTTCATTGCAGAGCACGACGGCTTCATCGGCGTAACGATGTTTCCGCCCTTTCTCAAACGCGGTGTTCAGGCCACCGTGGATGATTATGTCGAGGCCATCGGCTATGTGGTCGACCTGGTGGGCGAAGACGCGGTAGGCATCGGCACCGATTTCACGCAAGGGTATGGCCAGCCGTTCTTCGATTGGCTGACGCACGACAAAGGCCGGCATCGCCGGCTGACGGATTTCGGCGCCATCCGCAATCCCGAAGGCATTCAGACCATCGGTGAATTTCCAAATCTGACCGCCGCCATGCAGCGTGCGGGTTGGAGCGAGATCCACATCCGGAAAATCCTGGGCGAGAACTGGCTGCGCGTGTTCGGCGAAGTCTGGCCCTTGGGCGTGCAGGCAGATCAAGGAGCGGTCAAATGAATCCCCAGCTTCCGATCAACGTCAATGAACAGACCGGCGTCTGGAGCACGGACGGCATGCCGATGCTGTATGTGCCGCGCCATTTCTTCATCAATAACCATGTGGCGGTCGAAGAAGCCCTGGGCCAGGAGGCCTACGCGCGCATTCTATATGGCGCGGGGCATCGTTCCGCTTACCACTGGTGCGAGCAGGAAGCACGCGAACATCGCCTGGCAGGCCTTGGCGTTTACGAACACTATCTGAAGCGGCTGTCGCAGCGGGGCTGGGGCTTGTTTCGGCTGACCGATGCCGACCCCGCCGCGATGACCGCGCGTGTCGTCGTGCGCCATTCCGCCTTCGTGCTGGGCCAGCCGCAGGCGGGCGGCAAATGTTGTCACATGTTCTCAGGATGGTTTGCCGGGGCCATGGACTGGCTGGCCGAGCAGCACGGCGGTGCCACGCGCGCGCAGTGCGTGGAAAGCCAGTGCGCCGCGCAAGGGCACGCCCACTGCGAATTCACCGTTAGCCCCATTGCCTGAGGCCAACCATGCGTTATCCCCATCTGTTTGCGCCGTTGACGCTGAACCGGTTGGTGCTGCGCAACCGCATCGTCAGCACCGCGCACGCCGAGGTGCATGCAGAACCGGGTGGCCTGCCCGGGGATCGCTACATCGCCTACTACGAGGAAAAGGCGAAGGGCGGCCTGGGCCTTGCCATCTGCGGGGGATCCAGCCCGGTGTCGCAAGATAGCCCGCAAGGTTGGTGGCGGTCGGTCAACCTGACGACCGATCGCGTCATCGAACCGCTGGCCAAGCTCAGCGACACCATGCATCGCCACGGTGCCAAGGTCATGATCCAGGCGACGCACATGGGCAGGCGCTCCGCCTGGCACGGTGAGCACTGGCCGCATCTGCTGTCACCTTCCGGCGTGCGCGAACCGGTGCACCGAGGCAACGCCAAGACCATCGAAGTGGAAGAGATCGGACGCATCATCGGCGACTTCGCCGCCGCCGCCAGGCGAGTACAGCAGGCTGGCATGGACGGCATTGAGATCTCGGCCGCGCACCAGCATCTGATCGACCAATTCTGGAGCCCACGCACCAATTTTCGCAACGACGCTTACGGCGGCAGCTTGCGCAACCGCCTGCGCTTCGGCCTGGATGTGTTGCAAGCCGTCCGCGAAGCCGTGGGCGCGGATTTCTGCGTGGGCCTGCGTATGTGCGGTGATGAATTCCACAACGACGGACTCGACCACGAAGCCCTGCGCGAGATTGCGCAGGCCATGGCTGAAACCGGCCTGATCGATTACCTGGGTGTAATCGGATCCGGGGCGGACACGCATAACTCGCTGGCCAATTGCATGCCACCGATGGCGCTTCCGCCCGAACCTTTTGCGTATCTGGCGGCGGGCATCAAGTCGGTGGTGCGAATTCCAGTGATGCACGCGCAGAGCATCCGCGACGCCGTCCAGGCCGAGCGCTTGCTGGCCGCGGGCCACGCCGACCTGGTTGGCATGACGCGCGCGCATATCGCGGACCCGCATCTGGTTCTGAAAATTCGCGACGATCGCGAAGACGAGATCAAACAGTGCGTGGGCGCGAATTACTGCATTGACCGGCAATACGACGGCCTGGACGTGCTATGCATCCAGAACGCCGCGACCGCCCGCGAAGAGACGATGCCGCACGTGGTGTCGCGTTCGAGCGGCCCGCGCAGAAAAATAGTGGTGGTGGGCGCCGGGCCGGCCGGCATGGAGGCCGCGCGTGTCTGTGCCGAGCGTGGGCACGACGTGGTGCTGTTCGAGCAGGGCGCGGCCATCGGCGGTCAGATCCTGCTGGCGGCCAAGGCGCCACAACGCGAGCAGATGGACGGCATCGTGCGGTGGTTTGCACTGGAACTCAAGCGCCTGGGCGTCGACTGCCGGCTGCACGCAATGGCCACCGAGGACATGGTGTTGGCGCAGCGGCCCGATATCGTCGTGCTGGCCACGGGCGGTTCGAGCCACGTGCACGAACAGCCGGACTGGGGCGTGGCGCGCGGGTTGGCCGTCAGTTCCTGGGACATCCTGTCGGGCGCGGTGGAACCTGCCCGCAACGTCCTGGTCTATGACGGCGTCAGCACGCATGCGGGGGCGGGCGTGGCCGACTTTCTGGCCAGCCGGGGCGCGCAGGTGGAGATCGTCACGCCCGACACCAAAGTGGCTGAAGACGTGGGCGGCACCACCTTCCCGATCTTCTATCGCCGCCTGTATGCCCAGCAGGTCGTGTTCACGCCGAATCATTGGCTTCTGCGTGTCAGCGCCGAGGGTGACAAGAAAGTCGCGCTGCTGCGCAACGAATATACCGAAGACCGCGAAGAGCGCCTGGTGGATCAGGTCGTCATCGAAAACGGCGTAACGCCCAACGACGCGCTGTACGGCATGCTCAAACGCAAGTCCGCCAACATGGGGCAGACCGACGTGCATGCGCTCTATGCGGCCGCCCCACAGCCTGCGCTTGGCCAGCCCTTGGGCGACGGCCGCTTCCTGCTCTTTCGCGTGGGCGATTGCGTGTCGATGCACAACATCCACGCCGCCATCTACGACGCATTGCGGCTGTGCAAGGACTTCTGATCATGCAACCGTTCGCCATCGCCATTACCGTGCTGTTCTGGCTGTCACTGCTGGCTCTGGGTGTGGGGGGCTGGCGTCGGGCCGCTCTCTGGCGCGTGGGTCGGTCCGCACCGGTGCGCTGGCGCGACCTGTTGGCCGTGCCCAAGAGGTACTTCGTTGATCTGCATCGCGTGGTGGCGCGCGACCCCTACATTGCACGTACGCACGTGGCGACGGCCGGCGCCGCGGTTGCCGCCATGACGCTGGTGGCGGTGAACTACGGCTTGGCGTTATATGTGCCGGCCTTGGACCATGCCATCGCCGTGGCGGCGCTAGTGATGCTGGGCGGCCTGCTGTTCGTCTGGCACCGGCGCCGCAAGCCGCCCGCGCGGCTATCGCGTGGTGTATGGGACCGCCTGCCCTGGATGCTGGGTGCTTTGGCCATGGGACTGCTCCTGCTTGGAGGGGTGTCGACGTCGTTGCTATCGGGCGCGGCTGGTGTTGCCACTGTGGCGCTTCTGACGCTGGGAGCGTGGGAACTGACGGTCGGCATGGCCCGTGGAGGGCCGATGAAGCACGCGCTGGCAGGCCTGCTGCATCTGGCCTTTCATCCCCGGCCAGAACGATTCGGCGGCGCGTCACCCGGTCAGAAGGCGGCCTTGCGCCCGCTGGCGCTGCTTGCCGACCCGGCTTCCGCGCCCCTGGGCGTCGGCAAGCCGGCTGCCTTCGCCTGGAACCAACTGCTGAGCTTTGATGCCTGCGTGCAGTGCGGCAAATGCGAAGCCGCCTGCCCCGCCTATGCGGCGGGCCAGCCCTTGAATCCCAAGAAGCTGATCCAGGACATGGTGGTGGGCATGGTGGGGGGATCAGACGCGGCTTACGCCGGCAGCCCCATGCCGGGCTTGCCCATTGGTGACAGCAAGGGCGGGGCCAACAGCGCCATCGTGCCGGGGCTGCTCGCCGCCGATTCGCTGTGGGCCTGCACCACCTGCCGCGCCTGCGTGCACGAATGCCCGATGCTGATCGAACACGTCGACGCGGTCATCGACATGCGCCGCCAGCAGACGCTTGAACATGGCGCGGTGCCGGGCACGGCGCCCGCGGTGCTGGCCAACCTGCGTGAAACCGGCTCTGCCGGGGGCTACGACCTGGGCGCGCGCTACCACTGGGCGGTGGACCTTGATGTTGCGGAGGCGCTGCCCGGCAAACCCGTGGACGTGTTGCTGATTGTCGGAGAAGGCGCATTCGGCTTGCGCTACCAGCGCAGTTTGCGAGCGCTTGTCAAAGCGATGCGCGCGGGCGGGGTGGACTTTGCGGTGTTGGGTGCTTGCGAGACCGATACCGGCGACGTTGCCAGGCGCCTGGGTGATGAAGCCACCTTCCAACAACTGGCTACCCGCCTCATGCGTACCTTGTCGCACCTGACGTTCGAGCGCATCGTCACGGGAGATCCGCACATCTTGCACTGCCTGCGTAACGAGTACCCCGCACTGGGCGGCCATTACAACGTGCAGCACCACACCAGCCTGCTTGCCCAACTGGCGGCCACGGGCCGTTTGCGGCTGAAGCCGGCCGGCAACGCTTTGCCGCTGACCTACCACGATCCTTGCTATCTGGGACGCTACAACGGCGAGACCGAGGCGCCGCGTGAGCTATTGCGCCGCTTGGGCCTGACGGTCAACGAAATGACGCGCCACGGTCTCAACGGACGCTGCTGCGGCGGTGGAGGCGGGGCCGCGTTGACGGATATTCCCGGCGAACGGCGTATTCCCGATATCCGCATCCAGGACGCCCGCGATGTAGGGGCACACAGGGTTGCGGTCGCCTGTCCGAACTGCACCGCCATGCTGGAAGGCGTGGTCGGCCCACGGCCGGATGTGCGTGACATCGCCGAACTCGTGGCCGACGCTCTGGAGGCAGGATGAATCGCATACGAAGGGTTGATCCGCGCAGACCTCATGCCGTCACGGAAGCGGGAATCCGGCGCATCGTGCTGGGCGAAAGCATCCCGCTATCCAGGCCGGCCTTGCCAACCGAGACCGCGCGAAAGCCCTTGCGCGCCACCGAGGCGCAACGTTGCGTGCTAGCCGTGGCGCACAGCGCTCGGGGCCAACTGGACCCGCACGCGCGCCAGGCCGTGGCGGCCGCGGCCCTGCTTGCCGAACCGGACACCTTCGTGCATTTGCTGGTGTTCGGCGAATTCGACGGCGACGCCGGGGCATTGGGGGCGGACCGCCTCACTGTCATCACCGCTGCGCCCGCCTATGCGCCTGATGTCGAGCTGGCCATTCTGCTGGCGCTGATTGACAGTGAACGTCCGCTGCATGTGTTCCTGCCTGACAACGGTCTGCCAGATGGCGATCTGGGCCGGCGCTTGGCCGCCGTCACGGGCGCTACCGTAGCGGCCCATGTTCTGGAACTGAGCGCCGATAGCGTGGCCAGTTCCTACATGCGTGGGGGTTTGCGACGGGCGCGCCAGGCCTTGCCGCGCATTGTCCTGCTGGCCCCAGACGCCATTGATGAGCGCTTGCCCTTCGTTGGGCTGGGCGAGCGTGTGCCGGTCATGCCGTTGCCAATGAACTCGGCCTACCGCGATCATGGCACCCGCACGCTACCAGCGATGGAGGTGGGCCTGGAAGAGGCCGATCTGATCGTGTCGGCGGGCAACGGCGTCTGCGATCTGTCCGGTTTCCAGGCCCTGGCTGACGAGTTGGGCGCGGCGGTGGGCGCCAGCCGGGTCGCCGTTGATGACGGGCGCTTCTCGCGGACCCAGCAGATTGGCGCCACCGGCAAGACGGTCAGCGCCAGCGCCTACCTGGCATTCGGCATTTCGGGCGCGGTGCAGCATCTGCAAGGCATCAAAGACTGCCGTCACGTCATCGCCATCAACCTGGACGCCAGCGCGCCCTTGGTCAGGCGTGCGGATCTCAGCATCATCGACGACACCAAACGTGTGGCCGACGCGCTGCTGGCCGAAGTCAGGCAAGCGCGTGCGGCTGGTATCAATCGTGAGGCCAGCCATGGCTAAGCCGCGCATCGTGGTGCTGGTATCGCTAGGCGAGCATCCCGTAAGCGGGGTGGCGCGTTCCAGCCGCAATGACACGCTTGCGCTGGCATTGGCGCGGAGGCTGGCGGGCGGTGAGGTGGATGTCGTCCACGCGGGTGATCCCGCCGCGCCGGCGCTGCGCGACTACCTGGCGCAAGGCGCGGCCGTGATCGAAGCGATTGACGTTCCCCCTGGCCGCGACGTGCTGGAAGCGTTGGCTGAGTATGTGCGCGGCTACGACGTGGTGCTGTGCGGCACGCGGTCGGAAAGCGGCGCGGGCAGCGGTTTGCTGCCTTATCTGCTGGCGCAGGCTTTGCACAGGCCGCTCTTGCCCGCCGTCTTGTCGGCCGAGATACACGCGGGCAGCATCGTCACGCAGCAATGGCTGCCCAAAGGCAGGCGGCGCGAAGTGGCCGCCACGCTGCCGGCGGTGGTGATGATGCATCCCCTGGCCACGCTGGACGTGCGATACGTCTATGCGCGGGAGCGCGCCGGCCAGATCGTGGCGCGCGTACCGCCGGTGGTGCCCGCGCCGCTTGCCGCGTTGCGGATCGAACCCGCGCAGGGGCGTCCACGCAAATTGGCCGCGCGCGAATCCCGGTCGGGCCATGCACGGCTGTTGGCCGCAATCACGATGGAAAGCCGCGGTGGGGCCGTCATCACCGAGGGCAGCCCCCATGAGAAAGCGCAGGCGGTCATCGCCTATTTGCGCACCCACAGCCTGATCGATTACTGAGGTGGATCAATGACCATCATCAAGCAGATGTCCGCTGTTCGCCCGCCCGCAGACGACCCGGTCCGCGCGATGATCGCCCGCCGTCGTCCGGGTTACAGCCTGGAGGCCGATTTCTATCTGAGTCCAGCCATCTTCGATATGGATATGGAAGAGATATTCGGGCGTCACTGGATATTCGTGGCCGTCGAGCCAGACATTCCCGAACCTGGCGACTATCTGGCGGTGGATGTGGGGCGGCATTCCGTCGTGCTGGTGCGTGACGACGACGGGCAGGTACGCGCGTACCACAACGTATGCCGGCATCGCGGCGCGCGCCTTTGCGTACAGCCGCAGGGGTCGGTCGGCAACCTGGTGTGTTCTTACCATCAATGGACCTACACGCTCAATGGCAAGCTGGCGTATGCCGAGCACATGGGCGATGGGTTCGACAAAAGCCTCTACAGCCTGAAGCCCGTGCGGGTCGAGAGCCTGAGCGGCCTGATATTCATCTGCCTGGATCCGGAAGCGCCCAGTGATTTCGGCGTGATGCGCGAACAGGTCGAGCCCTACCTGCGACCGCACCAGATACGCAACTGCAAGGTCGCCGCGCAGATTGACATCATCGAAGACTGCAACTGGAAACTCACCCTGGAAAACAACCGCGAGTGCTATCACTGCGCGGTGAACCATCCCGAACTGACCGTGTCGCTGTTCGAGTTCGGCTTTGGCTATCAGCCATCGCCGTCGAACGCCGAGCAGATGGAGCACTTCGAACGGATATCGGCGGAGCGCTGTCGGGAATGGGAGGCCGCCGGCCTGCCCTCCGCCGAGCTGGAAGCGCTGGACGGCTGTGTGACAGGATACCGAGTGCGGCGGTTGCCGCTGGACCTTGCCGGGGAATCGCAAACGCTGGACGGCAACGCCGCGTCCAGCAAGCTTCTGGGTACGCTGGCGCGGCGCGACCTGGGCGGTTTGTCGCTATGGACGCAGCCCAACGCCTGGTTCCACCTGATGAGCGACCACATCGTTGCGTTCTCGGCGTTGCCGCTGGGGCCGGAACGCACGCTGGTGCGCACCCGTTGGCTGGTGCACAAGGACGCAGTTGAAAACGTGGACTACCACGTCGACAACCTGACCGCCGTGTGGCGCGCCACCAACGCGCAAGACCGCGCGCTGGTCGAACTATCGCAGCAAGGAGTGCGCAGTCCGGCGTATCAGCCGGGGCCTTATTCACCTTTTACCGAGAGCCTGGTCGACAAGTTCTGCAACTGGTATATCGGCCGCCTGGCGGCCCGCTACCTGGATTAAGAGACCGCCATGCCGCATGCGCTTTTACGTATCCACCAGCCGGGGTTTTGGCAGCGGCTGCCTTCGCCGTGGGACAGCAATGTCGAGGAAACCCTGCTGTGCTGTCAGGTGCGGCAAGAGACGGCCGACGTAAAGAGTTTCTATTTCCGTTCGCGCGCCGGGCATGCGTTCCAGTTTTCGCCGGGGCAGTTCCTGACGCTCGAACTGGACATCGATGGCGAACCGCTGAACCGCTGCTACACGATTTCGTCTCCGCCGACACGGCCGCACACCTTATCCATCACGGTCAAGCGCGTGCCGGGGGGCAGGGCGTCAAATTGGTTGCATGACCACCTTGAAGTTGGCGACGTGTTGCGGGTATTGGGTCCGGCGGGCGAATTTTCGTCTGCGCTGCATCCCGCCCAGCGATATCTTTTCTTGTCGGCCGGCTCTGGCATCACGCCCCTCATGTCCATGGTGCGCACCCACCGCGACCTCTGCGATGACCGCGATACGGTGTTCGTGCACAGCGCCCGCACGCCGGACGATATTATTTTCAGCCGTGAGCTGGCGCTGCTGTCAGCGAGCCAGCCCCACTTCCGCGCACACTTCGTCTGCGAAGCGCTGGGCCAGCACGCCGGATGGCACGGGCTGACGGGGCGCCTGAGCTTGCCGCTGCTGGAACTGATGGCGCCCGATTTCCTGCACCGGGAAATCTTCGTTTGTGGACCCGCGCCCTACATGCTGGCCGTGCGTCACATGCTGGAGTCCGCCGGCTTCGATATGGCGCGCTATCACGAAGAAAGCTTCTCGTTTGAATTGCTGTCCAAACCCGTCGCGGGCGCGGCGTCAACCGACGCGGCGCTGGCAAGCATGGTGGAACCCGCCTTCCGCATCCAATTCCGGAAAAGCCAGCGCACCATACAATGCGCGGCCGATCAGCCTTTGCTGGACGCGGCGCGTGACGCGGGCCTGCGGCTGGCGGCGTCATGTACCCAGGGCCTGTGCGGTACGTGCAAGGTGCGCTTGTTGGAAGGGCGGGTAGATATGCGGCATCAGGGCGGCATCCGCCAACGCGAGATCGATCAGGGCATGGTGTTGCTGTGCTGCAGTCGTCCCTTAAGTAATTTGCTCATCGATAAATGACAGGGGCCAAGAGTCAATGACTACGCACCGAGCTGTCGCGCGCCTTTCCGCTGAATCCTGGCCGGTGTTTCAGCCCGCTTCTCAGTCTGTATCGCGGTCGGAAACCGAGCCCCAGCGGCCCGCTGCCGGCGCACCGCAACTGCACTTCGGCTTCTTGCTGTTGCCGAAGTTCTCGATGATCGCCTTTTCCGGGGCGGTGGAAGTGCTGCGCATGGCCAACTACGTCAGTCGGCGCGAGCTCTACCGCTGGTCGGTCATGACCTTGGACGGAGGGGCAGTCGAGGCCAGCAACCACCTGCCGATCGGGCCTCTGGCCCCGGCCGGAAGGGAAGAGGGCTGGGACGCGGTATTCGTCTGCGGCGGCATTCAGGTGCAGGACCACGTCACCGAGCCCGTCGTCAGGCTGCTCCACGGCCTGGCCCGGCAAGGCGTGGCGCTGGGTGGAATCTGTACAGGCAGCTATGCGCTGGTCAAAGCCGGCCTGATGGCGGGATACCGTTGTGCCATGCATTGGGAGAACCTATACGCCGTGCGCGAGGAATTCCCTTCCGTTGAACTGACCGAGGAACTGTTCGCGATCGATCGCGACCGCCTGACCAGTTCGGGCGGCACGGCGCCCATCGATCTGATGCTGGGCATTACCGCGGAGCGCTTCGGGATGGCGCTGGCCGATGGTATTTCGGAACAGTTCGGCCTGGATCGGATTCGGGCGTCTACGGAGCCACAGCACATTCCCATGGTCGCCAGAGTGGGGTTCAACCGCGAGGAACTGGTCAACGTTGCGCAACTGATGGAAGCGCATATCGAAGAGCCGCTGACATTCAAGCAGATCGCGGGCCAGATTGGCCTGTCGCAGCGGCAGTTGCAACGGATGTTCAAGTATTACCTGGGTATGTCGCCCATGCGCTACTACCTGTGGTTGCGATTGCTGCGCGCCCGCGAACTGTTGCTGCAGACGCGCATGACCATCATGGGCGTGACCGTCGCCTGCGGGTTTCAGTCACCCTGCCATTTCAGCAAGGCGTACCGCGCCCGTTTTGGTCGCTCGCCCAGCAGCGAGCGGCGTTTCATCCGGGGCTAGGGCCAGGCGCGTGATCAGGCAGGCAGCATGGCGTGGGGGTCGATCACGAATTTCTTCGGGGCTCCTGCGTCGAAGGCCGCGTAGCCATCGGGCGCGGCGTCCAGCGTGATGACTTGAACCCCCACAACCTGCGCAATATTGATGCGGTCCCACAGAATGGCTTGCATCAAGGCTCGGTTGTACTTCAGCACCGGTGTCTGGCCGGTGTGAAAACTATGCGCCTTGGCCCAGCCCAGCCCAAAGCGCACCGACAGACTGCCGCGACGGGCGGCGGGATCCTCGGCACCCGGGTCGTCCGTGACATACAGGCCGGGGATACCGATGCGGCCGGCAACGCGGGTCACGTCCATCAGGGCATTCAACACGGCGGCCGGTGCTTCCGACTGCGAACCGGTGGCGCCGTGTCCGCGGGCCTCGAAGCCCACGGCGTCGATGGCGCAATCCACTTCCGGCGTACCCAGCAGCGCCGCAATCTGTTCGCCCAGCGTGGCGTCCAAGGACAGGTCGGCCGTTTGAAACCCGACCTGGCGCGCATGCTCAAGCCGCAAGGGGTTCATGTCGCCCACGATGACCACCGCGGCGCCCAGCAGGCGGGCTGACGCGGCCGCCGCCATGCCCACCGGACCGGCCCCGGCGACATAGACGGTGCTGCCGGGGCCGACGCCTGCACTGACCGCGCCGTGATATCCCGTGGGCAGGATGTCCGACAGACAGGTCAGGTCGCGGATCTTGGCCATGGCGTGGTCGCGATCCGGGAAGCGCAGCAGGTTGAAGTCGGCATACGGCACCATGACATATTCCGCCTGGCCGCCTATCCAGTCGCCCATGTCCACGTAGCCGTACGCGCCGCCTGCGCGTGCCGGGTTCACGGTCAGGCAGACGCCGGTGTCTTGTTCCTTGCAGGTGCGGCAGCGGCCGCAGGCCACGTTGAACGGGACCGAAACCAGATCGCCGGCCTTGAGCGTTTCGACGTCGCGTCCCGCCTCGATGACTTCCCCGGTGATCTCGTGGCCCAACACCAGGCCTCGCTGCGCCGTGGTGCGCCCACGAACCATATGCTGGTCGGACCCGCAGATATTGGTGGACACCACTTTCAGGATCACCCCGTGCTCGATCTTGCGGCCGCGTGGATCCACCAGTTTTGGAAAGCTGATCGACTGCACTTCGACCCGCCCGTCGCCCACATACACCACGCCTCTGTTCGCTGCCATGCCTGCGTCTCCCTGCCGGCTTGGCCGGATGGATGCGGACCCGTGCCCGCCAATGGCCGATTTTGGCAAGCCGGATTGTGTGCCACGCGGCTTGGCGCGACAGGAACAAGCGGGTAGGCGACAGGTGGTTGGGAGGTCGGCGCCGGGGAGCGCGCGGCCCTTGGCGGAATCAGGCAAGTTCCCGTCCGGCGGGGGAAGGAGCGGCTAGCGCCTTCAGAGAAGAATGGGTTCCTGCCTAGGAGCCAAGATGAGCCGCTATTCCCTGTTCAGCCTGATCCGCAATGGGTTGTCGAACCACGCCCGCTGGCCCCGCGCGTGGCGTAGTCCCGAACCCCGACGCATGTACGACATCGTGGTCGTGGGCGGCGGGGGGCATGGCCTGGCCACCGCGTATTACCTGGCCAAGGAGCACGGGCTGAAGAACATCGCGGTGCTGGAAAAGGGTTGGGTGGGTGGAGGCAACACCGCGCGCAACACCACCATCGTGCGCTCCAACTACCTGTGGGACGAATCGTCCCAGTTGTACGAAAAGTCGATGCAGCTCTGGGAAGGGCTGTCGCAGGACTTGAACTACAACGTCATGTTCAGCCAGCGCGGCGTGATGAATCTGGCGCACAACCTGCAAGACGTGCGAGACACCCAGCGTCGCATCACCGCCAACCGCTACAACGGCATCGACGGCGAATGGCTGACGCCCGCGCAGGTCAAAGAAATCGTGCCGATCATCAATCTCGATTGCCGTTACCCCGTGCTGGGAGCCTCGTTTCAAAGACGGGCCGGCGTGGCGCGCCATGACGCGGTGGCATGGGGCTATGCGCGCGCGGCGGATCGGCTGGGCGTGGACATCATCGAGAATTGTCCGGTCACCGGAATTCGACGCGAAGACGGCGAAGTGCGTGGCGTGGAGACGGGCCGAGGGTATATCCAGGCAGCCAAGGTGGCCGTCGTGGCCGCGGGCCATTCCAGCGTGATCGCGGACATGGCCGGCATACGCCTGCCCCTGGAAAGCCATCCGTTGCAGGCCTTGGTGTCCGAACCGCTCAAGCCGGTGCTGGACACCGTCGTGATGTCCAACGCCGTGCATGCCTACATCAGCCAGTCGGACAAGGGCGATCTTGTCATCGGCGCGGGCATCGACCAGTATGTGGGCTACGGACAGCGTGGCAGCTTTCACCTGATAGAAAGCACGTTGCAGGCCATTGTCGAGATGTTCCCTTCGTTCAGCCGCGTGCGCATGAACCGCCAGTGGGGCGGCATCGTGGACGTGTCGCCCGACGCCTGCCCCATCATTTCAACCACGCCCGTCAAGGGCCTGTATTTCAACTGTGGTTGGGGCACGGGTGGCTTCAAGGCAACGCCGGGGTCGGGATGGGTCTTTGCCTACACGGTGGCCAACAATGCGCCGCACCGCCTCAACGCGCCTTTCTCCCTGGCCCGTTTCCAAACTGGCCACTTGATCGACGAGCACGGCGCCGCCGCCGTCGCGCACTGATTGTGGAGCTTGATCATGCTGATGCTGACGTGTCCCTACTGCGGCCCGCGCGCCGAAACCGAATTCACCTGCGGTGGCGAAGCCGATATTGTCCGCCCCACGGATTGCGACGCACTCACCGATGCCCAGTGGGCGGACTATGCCTTCATGCGCAAGAACGTGCGTGGCCGGGCGCGAGAGCAGTGGCAGCATGCGCATGGCTGCCGGCGCTGGTTTCTGGCCGAGCGCGATACCATCAGCCACGAGTTCCATGCGTTCCACACGTTTGACCACGCGGCGGGAGATCGCAAATGACGCAATCCAACCGGCTGGCACGCGGCGTCAGCATCAATCCCGCGTCGTCTATCGAGTTCACCTTCAATGGCCGCACGTACTACGGCTGCCAGGGCGATACGCTGGCCTCGGCGCTGCTGGCCAACGGCGAGCATTTCGTGGCGCGTAGTTGGAAGTACCACCGGCCGCGCGGCATCATGACGGCTGGCGTCGAAGAACCAAACGCGCTGGTGCAGTTGGAAGAGGGCGGTCACACCGTGCCCAACCCCTGCGCGACGACGATCGAACTCTACGACGGCTTGCGTGCCGTCAGCGTCAATGCGGCGCCCGACCTGGAGCGAGACCGCATGGCCGTCTTCCAACGGCTGGGGCGCTTTATTCCCGCGGGCTTCTATTACAAGACCTTCATGTGGCCCAAGCGTTTGTGGCCATATTACGAGCGTCTGATCCGCAAAGCGGGCGGCCTGGGGCGCGCACCGCGGCAACCCGACCCCGATCACTACGACAAGCGCTATGCCCATTGCGACGTATTGGTGGTGGGCGGGGGGCCGGCCGGCCTGGCGGCGGCGATGGCGGCGGCAATGGCGGGGGGCCGCGTGATGCTCGTCGACAACCAGCCTGAACTGGGGGGCAGCCTGCTGTCCAGTCCGGCCTTGATCAATGGCGCGGCCAACCTGCACTGGATCCGGCAGGCACAGGCCGAGTTGCAAGCCATGAAAGAAGTCCGCATCCTGACGCGCAGCACGGCGTTCGGCTATCACGACCAGAACCTGGTGACCGTGTGCGAGCAAGTCACCGACCATCTTCCCCTGTCGCAGCGCCGGGGCGTGCGTCAACGGCTATGGAAAGTACGCGCCAGGCAGGTCGTGCTGACGACAGGCGCGCACGAAAGGCCGCTGTTGTTCGGCAATAACGACCTGCCGGGCATCATGCTGGCTTCGGCGGTGTCAACCTACGTGCGCCGCTTTGCCGTGCTTCCGGGACGGCGAGTGGTGCTGTATACGAACAACGACGGCGCCTACCGCACCGCGCTTGACCTGCGCGAGCAGGGCGCGAACGTCACCGTGGTCGACCCGCGTCCGGCCGGACGCGGCGCGCTGCCCGATGCGGTGCGCAGCGCGGGCATCGACGTACGCAATGAAACGGTGCTGCTGCAGGCCCGCGGGGGACGGCAGGTGTCAGGCGTGGTGTTGGCGCCGTATACCGCTGGCCGGGCCGGCCCGCCCAACGCCAGGCTGCCCTGCGATTTGGTGGCGATGTCGGGTGGCTGGAACCCCGCCTTGCATTTGCACGCGCAGTCGGGCGGGCAGACGCGCTGGGACGATGTTCGGGCCTGCTTCGTGCCTGACGGTTCACCGCAGGCGCAGGCAAGCGCGGGCGCGGCAAACGGAGAATTTTCTCTGGCGCAGGCGCTGCATGGCGGCGTCATGGCGGGCGAGCTCGCGGCAAGCCGGGCCGGCGTGAACGGCGCCGCTTCCTTATCGTGGCGCACGGCCGACATCGCCGAAGATCCGCTGCTGCCAATTTGGCAGGTGGCAGACGGGCGCCGGCCCGGGCGCGGCGCCAAGCAGTTCGTTGATTACCAGAACGACGTGACCGTGGCCGACATCCACCTGGCGGTCCGCGAAGGCTACCACTCGGTCGAACACGTGAAACGCTATACCGCCATGGGATTCGGTACCGACCAGGGCAAGCTGGGCAACATCAATGGCGCAGCCGTGCTGGCCGCCGCGCTGGGCCAAACCATTGCGCAGACCGGAACCACCACCTACCGGCCCAACTACACCCCAATCACCTTCGGTGCGCTGGCGGGCTGCGAACTGGGCGACTTCTTCGACCCCATCCGCAAGACCTGCCTGCACGAATGGCATGTGGCGCAAGGGGCCGTGTTCGAAGACGTGGGCAACTGGAAGCGGCCTTGGTATTTCCCGCTGGCGGGTGAAAGCATGCAGGCGGCCGTTGCCCGCGAATGCCTCGCCGTGCGTAACGGCGTCGGCATGTTGGATGCATCCACCCTGGGCAAGATCGACGTGCAGGGCCCGGATGCCGCAACCTTGCTGAACTGGGTCTACACCAACCTCTGGACCAAGCTGGAAGTTGGCAAGGGTCGCTACGGGCTGATGTTGGATGAAAACGGCATGGTGTTCGACGACGGCGTCACCATGCGCCTGGGCGAACAGCACTATCTGATGAGCACCACCACAGGGGGCGCGGCGCGCGTGCTGACCTGGATGGAGCGTTGGCTGCAGACGGAATGGCCGCATCTGGATGTGCACCTGACCAGCGTCACCGACCACTTCGCCACCTTCGCGGTGGCAGGACCACGGTCGCGCGAGGTTCTGCGCGCGGTCTGCCCGGATATTGATTTTTCCAACGCGGCCTTTCCCTTCATGACCTTTCGCGAGGGCACGGTAGCAGGCGCCGGCTGGTCCACCCCGGCGCGCATCATGCGCATCAGCTTTTCGGGGGAACTGTCCTATGAGGTCAATGTGCCCGCCAATCTCGGCCAGCGTGTGTGGAATGCACTGATGGAAGCCGGCCACGAATACGGCATCACGCCCTACGGCACGGAAGCCATGCACGTCCTGCGCGCGGAAAAGGGCTACATCATCGTGGGCCAGGATACGGACGGGTCGGTAACGCCGCAAGACCTGGGCATGGGTGGCATGGTCGCCAAGTCCAAGGATTGCCTGGGCAAGCGTTCGCTGTCGCGCGAACACACAGCCAGCGGCAATCGCAAGCAGTTTGTCGGCCTGCTGTCGCGGGATCCGGCCGTGGTGCTGCCGGAAGGCAGCCAGGTCATGAACCATGCCAACCGCGCGACGATGGCGTCGATCATTCCAATGGTTGGCCACGTCACGTCCAGCTATATGAGTCCCACCTTGAACCGTTCGATCGCGCTTGCTCTGGTCCAGGACGGCCAGCAACGCATGGGGCAGCAGGTCGAGGTGGCGTTACCCGGCGGCGGCTTCCTGCCGGCCACAATCGGCAGCCCGGTGTTCTACGACCCCGAAGGAGCACGCCAGCATGTGGACTGAAACGTATCTGGAATCGCCCCTGAAGGGCTTGGAACCCGTTCACCTGAGTGCCCAGACCGCGGACGCCCGGCGCTTGGGAATCATTGAGCGGCCATTCCTGGACCTGGCCGTGTTGCGCGGCAACGCGCGCTCGCCGGACTTTGCGAAGGCGCTGGAACGCACCTTGGGCACGGCGCCACCCCTGGCCCCCAACACCGTGGCGCATGGCCATCGGCACTTGCTGGTTTGGATGGGGCCGGATGAATGGTGGCTGCAATCGCTGGCGCCCGCGCGCCCCGAGCTGGAGCAAACGTTGCGTCCGGTGCTACAGGGCTTGTCCGCCTGCGTGGTGGATGTAAGTAGCGGGTACACGGTGCTGGAACTGTCGGGCGAGCACGCGCGCGACGTGCTGGCAAAAGGCTGTCCGCTGGATCTGCATCCGCGCGTCTTTGGTCCAGGCCAATGCGCGCAAAGCCACTATTTCAAGGCGGGCGTGATGGTGCGCGCGCTGGATGAAGGGGGAGTTGAAGTGGTGGTGCGCCGCAGCTTCGCGGACTATGTCGGACGCATGCTGCTGGAGGCGGGGCGGGAATACCTGCCGGCGGGCAGCAAATAAAAAAAGGCCAAAACAAAGTTTTGGCCTTTTTCAATCTTCCATGGACTGCTATGCATCTCCATGGAAAAAAATCCTGGAGCGGGAGACGAGTCTCGAACTCGCGACCTCAACCTTGGCAAGGTTGCGCTCTACCAACTGAGCTACTCCCGCAGGGGTACTTCTTTGCTTGCCGTACCGTCTTTCGACGTCGTTTTTTTGCAAGCGAGGCGGAAGTATACCTAATTTTTTGAAAAATGCACGCCGGCCGTTTGGGCTTGCCGCGGCGCGCGTGCGCGCGTGGGTTTGGCTGGCCCGTCATTGGCAAGCCGGCGCGCGGGGCGACGCCAGGCCATGCGCGCCAGGGTGTCATCCCGGAAGATGTAGTGGTGCCCCAGCGCCGCGACGATGTGCAACGCCAGCAGGCCGTACAGCGCCCAGGCAAGCAGGTCGTGGATCCATACCGTGGTGGCGACCAGGGCGGGGTCGGCCGAGACCAGCCGGGGAAACTCCAGGCCGGTGAATGGCACGGGCACGGCCAGCCCCTTGGCGTTGACGATCACCCAGCCCACCAGGCACGACGCGAAGATGAACGCATAGATGCACAGATGCACCGCGTGCGCGCAGGCGTCCTGCATGCAGAAGCCGTCGCCCACGGCGCGGCGGTGCGAGATGCGCACCACCGTCCGCACCAGCGTGACCGCAAGCAGCGCCATGCCGCAACCAATGTGCACGATCATCACCGAGCGCATGGACACGCCCGTCTGGGCCGTCAGCAGATGGCGCAACTCACCCGCAAGCACCAGGATGCTCATCAGGCTGACGCTCAGCCAATGCAGGGCGATCTGCGCTTTCGTGTAGGCCTGGGTAGCCAGGGTGGTGGGAGGGGAATGCATGGTCTTCCTTCTAGCGGGGTCAGCCTGCTCCCGCTGGCGGCGGGGCATGGTTTGAGAGGCGAGATTGAAGCGTCGCCACGGCTGCCGCGCCATCTTCCTCAACACTTCCTGAAGCCCGTCCAGCGCCTGCCGCGCTGCGATTTAGGCTCTCTTTAGAAACGTTGTTGGCCCATCGCCCGCGTGGAAATATGCCGGCCTGCGTAGAGATTTTTCCGCCTTTGATGCGCTCGGCCACGCCGACGCTCGGACCCGCATCGTTCCTCACGATGCTTGCCTCTGCCCGCACTTCACTCCAGGTCGCCGCCGCGCGGTGATCGCTCAATCAGAAAAAGTGGACTCATGAAGACTCTTACCTTCCGACGCCGTCTTGGCCTGCAGCAGGGATTCACCTTGCTGGAATTGCTGGTCGTGCTGTTGATCATCGCGTTGCTGGCCGGCTATGTCGGCCCCAAGCTGTTTTCCCAGGTCGACCGCGCCAAGGTCCGCGCCACGCAGGCGCAGATGAAGACGCTGGGCGACGCCTTGACGCAATACCGGCTGGACGTGGGCAGCTATCCCACCACCGAGCAGGGCCTGGAGTCCCTGGTGAAGGCGCCGCAGGGTGCGTCCAACTGGCACGGCCCGTACCTGGCCAAGGATGTGCCTGCTGATGCGTGGGGTCGTCCTTATATGTTGAACGTGCCCGGGCGCAGCTCGGACGCTGAAGTGGTTTCTTTCGGCGAAGAAGGCCGGGCGGGAGGCAGTGGTGAACTGGTTTATGGCCTCTAAGTCGGCGGCGGCCGTGCTCGTCGGGATGACGTTGTCCACCGCCGCCGCCGCCAGTTGCTGGCAGCAATCGGGCGACCGCCATGGCGTGGACCCGCTGCTGCTGTATTCGATCGCTAAGGTGGAGTCGTCACTGAACCCGCGCGCCATCAACAACAACACCAACGGCACCCAGGACGTTGGGCTGATGCAGATCAACAGCATCCATCTGCCCGGCTTGGCCAAGCGCGGCATCACACGCCAGCGCTTGCTGGACGAACCCTGTCTGTCCATCGACGTGGGAGCCGAGATCCTGGCGGGCTTCGTCAAGCGTTATGGCTACACCTGGCGCGCGGTCGGGGCGTACAACGCCGGCGGCGCGGCCAATCGCGAAGCCGCGCGCAAGCGCTACGTGAGCCGCGTGTGGCAACACTATCTGCAACTGAGCCAGGCGCGCGACGCCCGCTATCGCCAGTCGCAACACGCGGAGCGTTGACATGAACGAGTTCAGGATCCGCTTGCTCAAGCAGGGAACGCTGCGCGTGCACACCGTGCGCGCCTCAAGCGAAGGCGAGGCACGCGCGCAGTTGAGCGATGCCGACGGCATGGTTCTGGACATCCAACGTTCGGCCGTGCGCCGTGGCATCAAGTCGCGCGGCAAGAAGGCCTTTTCGCTAGGGCTGCTGCTGCAAGAACTGTCCACGTTGCTGGACGCCGGGCTGGCCTTGATCGAAGCGCTTGAGGCGCTGAGCGACAAGGCCGGCAAGGGCAACAAGGCCTTGCAGGCATCGCTGGGCCAGTTGCTGCGTTCGCTGTATCAGGGCCAGCCGCTGTCCAAGGCGATGGAGGCGCAGCCGCTGGTGTATCCCGCGCTGCTGGTGGCCACCGTAGCGTCCGCCGAAGGCAGCGGGCAACTGCCGGTGGTGCTCAGGCGCTATCAGTACTACGAAACGCGCATTGAAAACATCCGCAAGAAAGTGGTGGGTGCGCTCGTGTACCCGCTGGTGGTGATTGCGGTGGGCTTCGGCATTTTGCTGTTCATGCTGTTCTTTGTCGTGCCGCGCTTTGCGGTCGTGTTCGAAAGCATGCGCACCTTGCCGGCCACCGCCGAGGCCATGTTGTGGTGGGCGCGCCTGGTGCAGTCAGACGGTCATTTGCTGGGCGCGGGCATAGGCGCAAGCCTGCTTGCCGCCGCGTTGGCGCTGCGCACGCAGACGGTGAAGGCGGCGTTGATGAATCTGTTCTGGCGCCTGCCCAAGCTGCGCGATGTGGGCAACCTGTTCGTGCTGGCGCGCTTTTATCGCACCGTCGGCTTGTTGATCGAAGGCGGAACGCCGGCGTTGCAGGCCTTTGAACTGGCCGACCGCATCCTGCCGCCCGCCTACGGCGAACGCCTGGATCTGGCGCTGCAGGAATTGCGGGCTGGCCGCAGCGTGTCGGAAACCTTGGCACGCCACGGCTTGACGACAGCGGTGGCCGAAAGGCTGCTGCGTGTGGGCGAGCAAAGCGGCGACTTGGGCGGCATGTGCGAACGCATCGCGCAGTTTCACGATGGCACGCTGGACCACGCCATCGAAGTCTTTGGAAAGGTGTTCGAGCCGTTGCTGATGCTGGTCGTCGGCGGGCTGGTGGGCGCCATCGTCATCTTGCTGTACATGCCCATCTTCGAGATGGCCGGGAGTCTGGGATGAACCTAATGCATGAATTCGAAATCAGTCAGGAGGAGGGCGCAATGGAAAGCACGACCGTGGCCGACGAGGCATGGTGGCTGTGGCGCGAGCGCGCGGCGGAACTGAGCCTGTCCCTGGCCGACTATCTGGACGAGGAATTGGCACGCCGCCCGCAACTGCTGCCGGTGCTGGCGCAGGCCTTGGGCATGGAGCCCCTGACCGCCCAGCAATGCCGCCAGGCTACGCCGCGCTTTGACGTCTTGCCGCTGGCGGACGCCATGGCGTGCCGCGTGGCGCCCTTGCAGGTGGAGGGCGAATTCCTGCTGGCCATGGCCGCGCCGTTCTCGCGCGATGCGCGCCTGAAGCTGCAAGCCATGCTGTCCGGCCATGCGCTGCGCTTTGCCGTGTGCCCCACCGGCGTGGTGGATGCCTGGTTGAAACAGGCCGAAGCCACCGAGCGCGTGCTGGACGGCGTGGCCGTGGACATGGCGGACGACTCGCTGGCCAAGGCGGTCGAATCCATTTCCCTGGCCTCGCTGGCCAAGGACGAAAGCCCGGTGATCCGCCTGGTGAACATGACGCTCTATGACGGTCTGCAAAGCCGCGCCAGCGACATTCATCTGGAATCGGACGAGGAAGGCTTGTTGATCCGCTACCGCATCGACGGCGTGATGCTGCGCATCCGCAAGGTGCCGGGGCAGGTCACCGCCAACCAGGTGATGTCGCGTCTGAAAGTGCTGTCCAGCCTGGACATCGCTGAAAAGCGCGTGCCGCAGGACGGCCGCTTCAAGGTGGTGCTTCAGGGCCGCGAAGTGGATTTTCGCGTCTCCATCATGCCGGGTAACCATGGCGAGAACGCCGTCTTGCGTCTGCTCGACCGCTCGCAGCGTGGTGACAAGCTGAGTCTGGACACCTTGGGCTTCCCGGCGGAAACGGCGCGCCGCATCCGTGCGTTGGCGCAGCTTCCCTATGGGCTGACGCTGATCACCGGCCCCACGGGCAGCGGCAAGTCCACCACCTTGTACGGCGCCTTGTCGGAACTGAACAGCGGCGACGAAAAGCTGATCACCATCGAAGACCCGGTGGAATACGAGATGAGCGGCATCCTTCAGATTCCGGTGAACGAAAAGAAGGGCCTGACCTTTGCGCGCGGCCTGCGTTCCATCCTGCGCCATGATCCGGACACCATTCTGGTTGGCGAAATCCGCGATGCCGAAACGGCGGCGATTGCCGTGCAGTCGGCGTTGACCGGCCACCGCGTGTTGTCGTCGGTACACGCCAATGATGCGTTCAGCGTGATCGACCGCTTTCTGTACATGGATGTGGAACCCGCCACCTTCCTGGAATCGCTTAACGGCGTGGTGTCGCAGCGCCTGGTGCGGCGCTTGTGCCCGCATTGCGCGCCGCCGGGCGAGGCGCGTGCCGGCCCGGGTTGCGACGCCTGCCGCCACACGGGATTCCTCGGCCGCATTGCGCTGGCTGAAGTCCTGCGTCTGGACAGCCGCATGAAGACCGCGCTGCTGGACCGCTCGCCCGAACGCCGGTTAGAGGCGCTGGCGCAATGCGCCGACTATCAATCGATGCGCGACGCCGCCCACGAGGCCGTCGCGCACGGACTGACGACTTATCAGGAGGTTTGCCGTGCGGTCGCTATGGAATGAGCAAGCCGTTCTGATCGATGCGGAACAGGTCAGCCTGATGTCGCCGACGAAGGCGATGGGCGATCGTCTGCGGTATGGCCACGGCGGCGAACCGGCCGAGGCCGTGGCCGCCTTGCTGGCCACCTGCACGCGGCTGCGCCCGTGGTGGCGCAACCGGGTGCATGTCTGGCTGGGCTATCCGTGGGCGCACACGCTGCTGCTGCCCTGGCAGCCGGGTCTGCCTGGCGGCGATACGCACTGGCGCGGCTACGCCCAGGCGTTGCTGCGCGAACGCGGCATCACCTTGCAGACGCGCGTGCGGCTGGGGCCGGCGCGCCATGGTCATGCGCGCCTGGCCGTTGCGGCGGACGCGGTGATGCTGGACGCCCTGGAAGGCAAGCTGCGCGAACAGAAATGGACGCTGGCCGGCTGCCGCGACCTGCTGTCCGCAAGCCTGCAACGTTATCACCGCGCCTCGAGCACGGAAGGCGCATGCCTGGTGCTGGCGGAGGCAAGCGCGGTGACGTGCCTGTGGCCGTCGGCGCAAGGGTGGGAAGACGTGATCACCCTGCAGCGGTCGCCCGGGCAGTCGCACGCCTCGGCGGTTGCCGCCGCGCAGGCGCTGTGCAACCAGCCCATCGTGCCGGAGTGCAACTGGACGTCAACCTTGGCGCCGGCGGATCTGTCCTTGCCGCCACAAGCGCGTTGGCTGGGCTTTCCCCACGCCATGTTGGGAGCGCGATCATGCCCGGCCTGAAGATGAACAAGCTTGATTTCACCAAGCGCGGCGCCACGCGACCCTGGGCCGCCATCATCGTGCTGCTGTTGCTGTGCGTGGCCTTGTTGAGCGCATGGCGGGAATGGAACCTGTGGGCATTGCGAGTGGAAGTCACCCGCTCCGAGAGTCAGTTGGTCGAGCGCCGCATGCAGCATGAACGCGAACAGCGCCGCGTCCTGGCGCAGTCGCCGGAGGAAAAGAGGGTTGATGCCATGCTCTCCGCGCAAAGCGCCGAGGACCGGTTGCGGCCCGTCCTGCTGCGCGCCATCGAGCAGGCCTGGAGCCCGCGCCTGGCCGTGATGAACCTGAAGATCGAGGGAGCTGGCAAGTCCGTCCAGCTTGAACTGATGACGGTGGACCTGACCGAAGTATTCGCCTTCGCGGTCCGCTTGAACGCCGAGGCCGGCTTGCGCGCCACGGTAATGCGCCACGGCATCAAGTCGGGTGATCCCAACCTGGCCACGATGTCTACCGTGCGGGTGGAGCTGCGATGAAATCCTTTACCGAAATTCGTCGCCGCCTGGCTGCGCTGCGCCAGCGCGAGGCCGGTTCACCCATCCGGTGGCACTGGCAGTGCTGGGCCGAGCGGCTTGGGCGTGGCGGGCTCCTGGCGCTGGTGGCCTTGTGGATCCTGATCGTGCATTTCGTCGTGGTGTTGTGGCCGGAAAAGGGCGAGCTGCAGTTGCGTGCCTTGGAGCTGCACGCAGAGATCCATGCCTGCACCCCGCACGTCGCCCCGTCCGGCAATGACATGGACGAGCTGCGCGTGCAACTGCGGCTGGACCCGGACGAACGCAAGCTGGCCGTGATGGAACAGTTGGTGCGCTCCGGCCTGTTGCTGGTCGACATCCAGTATCAGGGCGAAGACACCATCCAGGGCCGCTTGCGCCGCACGTCGGTGGACGTCACTGCCGTGGGCTCCTACCAGGACCTGAGCGCGGGCTTGCGCAAGCTGACCGATGAGCCGCTGCTGCGCCTGGAGTCGCTGTCGCTGGACCGGCAACGGCCGGAGAACATGCTGGTGAACGTAAAGATGCGCTTGAGCATGTTGGGGGTGGTGTGATGAAGCGTTGGATGACCGCGGTGTTTGTCGCCCTGGCGCCCGCCGCCGCCGCGCTGGCCGAGCCGGCTCGCGAAGTGGATCTGTTTCCGTCGCAAAGCTGGGCCTCATTGTTGGATCGCGGCAATGCCCAGGCGCGGGACGATGCCGCCGACGCCGTCACGGCGCAGAGCGACGTTCCGGCGCTTGACCTGGCCTTGCCGACCACGCCCGAGGGTAACGGCGCGGCCAGCATGCCGACGTTCACGGCCATCGGTGAATGGTCCGACACCGGCCGCCGCATTGTGGTGCTGGCGCATCAAGAAGAGACCTACCTGCTGTGTGAACGCTGCGACATCGCCGGCGCGGTGAGGCCCGGCGGCATGTTGGCGTCGCAATACCGGTTCAAGGCGCTGGAACCAAAGCGCGTGGTGTTGCGGGACGCGCGGGGTCGCGAGCTGCACGTGGACCTGGCGCCGCTGGCGCAATGAGCCTTGGGGCTCATCGAACTGAATAATTCTTTTGGGAATGGCAAGACATCATGATTGCAAAACCTGTTGTATTGGCGGCCTTCTTCAGCCTGTTGCTGGGCGGATGCGCGGCCCCCGAGTCACTGAAGCGCGCACTGGGCGGCGAGCCCATGACGGCCGCCGACCGCCTGGCCGCCGGCCGGGAGAAGCTGGAAAAGAACCCCAACGATATCGAAGCGGGCAAAGATGTGGCACGCGATGAAGTCGCGCTGGCACGCGAAATTCTGCAACGCGTGCGCGTCAAGATGGAGGCGGGCGACGATGAAGCCGCGCTGCAAGACGTGTTGGAGCTGCTGGCCGTCAACCCTGGCAATATGCGCGCCCAACAGCTCAAGACGCAGTTGGAGCAACGCGTTCACCTGAACGCGGAACTGGCCGACGCTGTCCGGCTGCAGTTCGACCACCCGCGCGAGGCGCTCTACAAGGTCAACCGCATCCTGCAGGAGCAACCGGGGTTTGCGGCGGCCGAGGCGCTGCGCGTGCAACTGCAACGCCGTGACGTGGGCCGCCAATCGGTCAAGCCGCGTCTGGCAGATGCGCTGCGCAAGCCGGTAACGCTGAACTTCAAGGCGCAGCCCATCGTGCAGATCCTGGACACGATTTCGCTGGCCGCCGGGGTGGACTTCGTGCTGGACCCTGACGTGCAGACCAGCATGCCGGCCAGCATCATGGCCCGGCAGACCACGGCTGAAGACGCCATCAACCTGCTGTTGCGCACCAATCAGCTGGAAAAGAAGGTACTGGATGCCCATACCTTGCTGATCTACCCGTCGCGCCCGGACAAGGACAAGGAATACCGCGAGCTGATGGTGCGCGTGTTCTACCTGAACCACGCGGATGCCACGCATGTGCTGGCCGCGTTGCGGCAGATCAGCGCGCCCAAGAACGTGCATCTGGACGAACGCGCCAATGCCGTGCTGGTGCGCGATACGCCGGAGGTCATGGCGGTGGTGGAGCGCGTGGTGGCGGCCCTGGACATTGCGCAGTCTGAAGTGACGATGGACGTGCAGGTGCTGGAGGTCAACGCCAGCGACGAGCTTGAAGTGGGGGTGGATTACCCCAGCGACTTGCGGTTTTCCATTCTGCCGCAAGGAGAAAACGGCAGGATCACGGTAGGTGATCTGCTGGGCCTGAATCAAGGCAAGATCGGCGTGACCAGCCGCAATGACCTGTCGGCCGCGTTGAATCTGCTGCAAAAGCGCGGCAAGACCAAGGTGCTGGCAAATCCGAAGATCCGCGTGCGCAACATGGAAAAAGCCAGCATCAAGATTGGCGAAAAGGTGCCGGTCGTAACGACCACCAACGCCAACGGCGTCGTGACGGAATCCGTGAACTACCAGGATGTGGGCCTGATTCTGCAAGTGGAGCCGCGCATCAGCCTCAGCAATGAGGTCAGTGTCCGGGTCAGCATGGAAGTCAGCAACTTGAAGGGCGAGGTCAAGACGGCGGGCGGCGGTGTGGTCTACCCGATGAGCACGCGCAACGCGGAAACCGTGATGACGGCGCGCGATGGCGAAACCCAGGTGTTGGCCGGGCTGGTCAACCAGCAGCAGTCGCGCAGCAGCAGCGGTTTGCCGGGCGTGAGCCTGATGGGCTGGCTGGGCAGCCTGTTTGGCGGTCAGAAGAAGACAGATCAGAACACCGAGATCGTGCTGCTGCTGACGCCGCACATCGAACGCTCGATGGCCTTGCCGTCGGCCGCCGATAGCTACTTCCCGTCGGGCACGGAATCGCGGGTCACGGTGATGCCGATGACCACGCAGGCGCCTGCCCCCGCCCCGGATGCCCCGGTCGCGGCGGGTGATGCTCCGGCGCTGGATGCCGTGCTGGCCAAGCCGCCCTTCTAAGGACGGGCCATGCGAAAGCAATCCGGTTTCACGCTGATCGAAATGATGGCGGCCATGACCTTGCTGGCCCTGCTGTTGAGCGTTGCGCTGCCATTTTCCGCGTTGATCAAGCAGCGCGCGCAAGAGCGCGAGCTACGCCAAAGCCTGCACACCCTGCGCAACGCGATCGACGCCTATTACCAGGCCAGCCGCGAAGGCAAGGTCGACAAGCCGCTGGACCGCAGCGGTTACCCGCCGGACCTGGATTCACTGGTCAAGGGTGTGCAGAACAAGACGGACCCCAACGGGGGCATGCTGTATTTCCTGCGCCGTTTGCCGGCCGACCCCATGTGCGAGCACTGCGAAAACCGATCGGCCGCTGACACCTGGGACACCCGTAGCTACGACAGTACGGCCGAATCTTTCTCATCGGGGCGCGACGTCTTCGATGTGCGTTCAAAAAGTCAACGAAGAGGCCTCAATGGCGTTCCGTACAAAGAATGGTAAGCGCGGTTGCGCCGGCTTTACGCTGATTGAGCTGATGGCGGTCATGGCCATCATCGGCGCCTTGATGTCCTTGGTGGCGCCGTCGTTTTTCAAAAGCAACGACCGTGCGCGTGAAACGGTACTGCGCCATAACCTGCAGGCGATCCGGCACGCCATTGATGATTATCGCGCCGACCACGGCAACAACCCCGAGTCCCTGGGCGCGCTGGTCACGGACAAGTACCTGCGTGAACTGCCCATGGACCCGGTGACGGGCCGGCGCGACAGTTGGCTGCCGCAGACGGGCGAAGCGCCGGGTGTGAACGATGTGGTCAGCGGCGCCCAGGGCAGGGGTTTGGATGGGCTGGACTATGCGCGGTGGTAGGCGTTGCGCGTTGCCGCGTCAGGCGGGGTTTGGCTACCTGACGGTGCTGATGCTGGTCGTGGCGTTGGCCACCGGGCTGACCGCGGTGGTGCAGCCGTGGTCCATGCAGAAGCTGCGCGACCAGGAGGCCGAACTGCTGTTTGTCGGCACACAGTTCCAGCGCGCGCTGGCGTCCTATTACCAGTCCGGCACGGCGCCGGCCTATCCCAAAACCCTGGATGCGCTGCTCAAGGACGACCGCGTGTCGTTCACCCGTCGCCATTTGCGCCGACTGTATGCCGACCCGATTACCGGCGGCACGGAATGGGGCATCGTCAAATCGCCGGACGGCGGCATCATGGGGGTATACAGCTTGTCGGAACGAAAGCCGATCAAGCAGGGTGGGTTTGACGCCGAGCTGGGTGATATGTCTGGAAAATCCAGTTATCAGGATTGGAAGTTTGTATTCATGGGCGTTAATTAATCAATGAATGGAAATTCGGGGTGCATTGTTAATAACCCTGGTTGTGTCTATTTTGAGGAGAATAAATAAGTACGTATTAACGGCTTATTTTCATATCTTGAGATCTGTCTTTCTTGGTTTGGCTTTGAGAAATTTCTTATTGTTGTGTCTATCCCTGCATGAAATCATTCTGTCGGGGTATCAATGTGATTGCCGTAAAAATAAAAGTCTTCGGGAATTGCGCTTACATAAGAACTGACTCAATGATTGTTGCCATTCTTGAAGATTCGCCCACTCAAGTCGAGTGGGTCACCAAACTGCTGCAAAGCCACGGCCACCAGGCCTTCTCGCGCGGTGACGGCGACGGCTTCATCGCGCTGCTGCAACAACAGAAAGTTGATGTGGTGCTGCTTGACTGGGAAGTGCCGGGCGCATCGGGCCTTGCCGTGCTGAAGTGGGCCCGTTGCAACCTGGCCCCATCCATGCCCATTCTGATGCTGACCCAGCGCGACGATGAAGAGAGCATCGTGCAGGCCTTGAACATGGGCGCTGACGACTATCTGCAAAAGCCGGTGCGCGAGCGCGAACTGCTGGCCCGCATGAGCGCACAGTTGCGCAAGTCGCAACGCGGCGAAGCCACCGCGCTGCAGTTCCAGGTTGGCCACTTTTCCTTCAACCTGGAGGCCAAGACCTTGACGGTGGACGGGCGACCCGTGACCCTGCCCACGCGGGAATTCGACCTGGCCACGATGTTGTTCAGAAGCCCCGGCCGCATCATTACCAAGGATGCTTTGTGCCAGCAAATCTGGGGCACCGTCGATCGGAAATATGACGCCAGCCTGGCCACATACGTCAGCAACCTGCGCTCTGCGCTGGGCTTGCGGTCGCGCAATGGCTATGTGATTGCCACTGTGTACAACTACGGCTACCGCCTCGAGCGCATGTATTGAGCCTCGGAGCCTGACGATGAAATTCCTGATTTGGCCTTATGCGCGCTTGGGCGCCCGAAAAAACGATGCGCTGCTGTTCTGCAACCTGGGCATCATCTTGCTGTGTTTTGCCATGCCCAGTGATGGCGAACCGCTGACGGCGGCGGCGCCTGGCGTGCTCGCCGACTTTGGCATCCTGGCGGGCCTGGCCTTGTTCAGCGTGATCGCGGGCCAGTCGAAAAGGCGCTTGCGTGCCTTGGGTTGGCTGATCGGCTTCTGGCTGCTGGCCGCGTTCGTCGTGATCACGGCGCGCCGCTGGACGCCAATCGTGGCGCCGGTGGTGGGTCTTGCTCTGGCCTACATCTGCGTCGTGCGGTGGCGAATGGCAACCCGCCGCGCCCGCCGTGAACGTGTACTGCCCCACGCCGCCGTGCCGGCAACGCCGCAGGCCGTGTCGACTGCCAAGCCGAACTGCGCTCGCGACAACGAAGTGATGCTGCAGATGATGCATGACCTGCGCAGCCCGCTGTCGACGATCCTGTTGATGGTGGAAAAGCAAAGCGCGGAAAGCAATGACCCGAAGCAGGAGGCGTTCGCGGAATCCGTGCGTGACCTGGTGCAGTACAGCCTGACGGTAGCGCAAGACTTCATGCATCTGTCGCGCGCCGAACGTTTGGACAAGACCAATTTCCTGCCGGTTTCGCTGTTGGACGTGGGTCAGGAAGCCGCTGATCAATCAATGGTGCTGGCTGAACGCAAAGGCATCGATGTGCAAATCCGTGAATGCGGAGAAAAGCTGTGGGTGTCGGGTGACTACTGCATGCTGCAGCGGGCCGTCATGAACCTGCTGGACAACGCGATCAAGTACTCGGATCCCGATACGCGAATTACCTTGTGTTTGAAGCGTCAGGGCGACATGGCGCGTATCAGCGTGATGGATGAGGGAATCGGCATTTCGGAGTCCGTCATGCCGCAGCTCTGTCAGGCATTCTTCCAGGTTGAACCGGGCAGCCGTGACGGAGTCGGCATGGGCCTGGCGTTGGTGGCGACGGTAGTGGATGCGCACGCTGGAAAGCTGGCGGTCAGCTCTCGCCCTGGTGAAGGAAGCGAGTTTTCACTCATATTTCCAATGATGCCGATTCCGTGCGTCGACGCGGACCGCCGGGAGCCGCGTGAAAGGCTTCGAACCGGCCTTCAGGCCGCCTCATGAACAAGCGCCCTTGTGGCGCTTTTTTTTATCTTTCGTGCGCCTGTTCCATGCCGAATACGCGTTGCGGCAACGATGCAACACCTGCTTTTAATAGTGTGTTGAGAAAGGTTTTGCCGTTTTTTAGCGCCGGGAATAATGGCTTCGCTTTCACGAGTTCCGTGCGATTTCCGGTTCATGAGAATGCGAAAAACAATCCATTAAACGAAGGATATTTGATGACTAAAACCTCTTTGCGCGGTGCAGCCGCCAAGCTTGCCTTGCCGGTCGCGGCGCTGACGCAGGCTGTGCTGATGGCGATGGCGCCCACCACGGTTTCGGCTCACGGCTCCGTGATCGATCCCCCCAGCCGTGAATACGGTTGCAACACCCACGACACGCCGTGGAACAACCCCAAGCATTCGGGTTGCGGCAAGATCGCCAATCTGGCGGGAAGCTGGCAGTCCAACGCCATTCTGGGAGTCAAGAGCAACCACAAGGACCACATCCGCGACGGCCTGCTTTGCGCTGGCGGCAAGGAAAGCTGGAAGGAACTTGACGGCAACTACGAGTGGCCCACCACGGTCATCACGCCGGACGCCAACGGCAAGGCGCAATTCAAGTACATGCAGACCGCTGCCCACGTCAGCACGTACTTCAAGACCTACATCAGCAAGGACAGCTACGATCCCAAGCGCGGCCTGCGTTGGGACGATCTGGAACTGATCGGCGACACCGGCTTCCTGCCGCGTCCGGCCAACAACTCGATCACCCCGCTGGACGTCAAGATCCCCGCCCATTTCACCGGCAAGCGCGTGATCTACAGCGTGTGGCAACGTGACCCCAGCGACAACGCTGAAGGTTTCTACGCTTGCTCGAACGTGGAAGTGATGCCCGCCAACGTGCAATGGCAAGCCAGCGGCGTGCTGCAAGGCGGCCAAGTCGAAGCCGGTTCGAAGATGACCCTGCGCGTGTTCGACCTGAGCCGCTCGGGCGACCTGGAAAGCCATTCGATCATCGTCAAGGCCGGTGAAGAAAAGGCCGCTCAGTGGATGTACGCACTGGCCAAGGAAGTGAACAACAAGTCGTCCGTCATCAAGGTCGGCAAGATGCAGGCCAATGGCCAAGTCCTGCCGCAGCAAAGCGACTCCGACAACCAGGTCTATGGCCTGAACAAGAAGGTGGGCTTCGCGATTGACCAGAAGGCTGCCGAGCCGGTGGATCCGCCGCCCGTCGTCATCAACGTACCCACGGCGCAACTGACTGGCCCGGCAACGGCCAATGCTGGCGAGCGCGTTTCGCTGTCGGCCAAGGGCTCGAACAACGGTGGTGGCACCTTGAAGTTCCAGTGGACCGCTCCGGCTGGCATCACCGCTTCGGCGCTGAACCAGGCTGACCTGAGCTTCACCGCTCCGGCCCTGACGCAAGACAAGTCCTACTCGTTCACCGTCAAGGTCACGAACGAAAAGGGTTCGTCGAGCAAGACGCATTCCGTGCTGGTCAAGAAGCAGGCGCAAACCGGCGGCGGCACTGACGGTGGCAACACCGGCGGTGGCAACGGCGGCACCGATGGCGGCAACGGCGGCCAGACCGGCCAGTACCCGGCCTACAAGGAAGGCACCACGTACGCAGCTGGCGACAAGGTCACCAACGGCGGCAAGGTCTACGAGTGCAAGATCTGGCCCGTGACCGCATGGTGCAGCGCTTCGCCGTTGCACTACGCTCCCGGCAAGGGCCTGGCTTGGCAGCAAGCTTGGGACCTGGTGAAGTAATTCCCTTCACTGTTCTCAGTCTGAGCTGAAACCGCTTGAAAATCCGCAGTAAATAACGCGGAAAGTGAAGTTCCTGGTCCCTCGTGCGAAAGCGCGGGGGATTTTTTTTTGCCGCCAGATTATTTTCTTAATGAGTGTGGGGAAAGTGCTTTAAGGAATCGTTTATCAACTTTGATTATCAATGAGCTTCCGGCCGAGAATGAATTCACCTTGTCCTGCGTGCTGCATGGAAGGTGATTTATTCAACCTCACTCTGAAGTGTTTATAAAAAAATGGCGAAATTTAAAATAACCCTGCTGGGCGGACTGGTCCTGGCGGCTGTGTCCAGTTCGGTATTGGCTCACGGCACGATGTCGCATCCCAAGGCGCGCATTCTGCATTGCTACGCAGGTAGCCAAAGCGAAGGTTGCACCGCCTTCAAGGCGCAGGGCGGCAGCGTGTACGACTGGCGCGAGGTCTGGCAAAAGCCGGGCGGTGAGAAAACGGTTGCAACGACGCCGGGCGACCGCCTGTGCGACGGTGGCACCAAGGCCTCGCATCGCGGCTT
The DNA here is from genome assembly GCF_038594925.1 of Achromobacter sp. JD-1. NCBI lineage: Bacteria > Pseudomonadati > Pseudomonadota > Betaproteobacteria > Burkholderiales > Alcaligenaceae > Achromobacter > Achromobacter sp. JD-1. The sequence goes on from NZ_JBCGCS010000001.1 coordinate 421,588, forward strand.
GAACGCGCTGGCCCAATGGCCCATCACCACGCTCAAGCCGGATGCCAATGGCAACGTCACCTTGAAGTGGAACCACACCGTGGCCCACCGCACGAAGTCGCTGCAATTCTTCATTACGAAGATGCCGTACGACTCGACCAAGCCGCTGCAATTTTCCGACTTTGAAAAGTTCTGCGAACAGCGCGACTTCACGCCGGCAGCCGCGGGCGAAGGCCGTGAACAGGAATACAGCTGCACGCTGCCCGCGGGCAAGACGGGCCGCCACCTGATCATGAGCGTCTGGAACACCAACCACGTGGGCGATGGCGTGACCTCGGGCGAGTCCTATCGCGCTTGCGGCGACGTGAACATCGAAGGCGTCTCCAACGTCATCAAGCCGTCGGACATCGGCGCGCTGTACTCCATCGGCGAAACCAAGGTGGGTGAAACGCTGGTCTGGCGTCTGGCCGACCCCAAGCGCAACGGTGAATACCTGGAACAACTGCGCGTGCCGCTGGACGAGAACGCCGTGCAAGGCGAGCGCTGGACGCAAGTGCTGGGCAATGCCGTCAACGGTTCGTCCAAGCGCGTGCGTGTCGGCCAACTGGGCGCCGATGGCAAGACCGTGACCCCGATCGTGGGTGTGGACAAGTCGCACGTCTATTCGATGGACGGCAACAAGTACCACTTCGTGGTCACCAAGGAAGCGGCTGATATCAAGCCGGATCCCGTGGTGATTCCGCCGGTGTCGAGCATCACCGGCCCGGTCAATGTGCAAGCGGGCCAGAAGGTGACGTTGTCGGGTTCGGCGTCGACCGGTACCGATCTGAAGTTCTCGTGGACGGTGCCGGCCGGCATCAGCGCCGCGGTGAAGGATCAGCCCACGCTGAGCTTCGTGGCGCCGACGCTGACGAAGGACCAGCAGTACTCGTTCACGCTGACGACCCGCAACGACAAGGGCGCGTCGAATGCGTCCCACGTGGTGACGGTGAAGGGCAAGCCGGTTGTTGACGAAGGCGGCAATGGCGGCACGGGCGGCAATGGTGGCACCGGCGACACGCCGCCCGCCTACAAGGCCGGCACTGCCTACAAGGCGCATGAGCGCGTCACCAACCTGGGCAAGGTCTACGAGTGCAAGCCGTGGCCCTACACCAACTGGTGCGGCCAGTCGCCGTTCCACTACGAGCCCGGCAAGGGCGGCTACTGGACCCAGGCCTGGGACCTGGTCAAGTAAGCCGTCGTTATAGAAGCGGGCCAAGGCGGTAGGCGTCTTGGCCCGCGCTGGACGCCAGCCCCCTCTCAGTGATGGGAGGTGGGCTTTCTTTTTGTGTTGTTGGATCCGCCGGCAAGGCGGATCACTGAATAGCCATGAAAAACAAAATACAGTTATCGATGCTTGCGCTGATGCTCGGCACGGCATTTATCGCCCCGGGGCATGCGGCCTCGGCTGATGAACCTCGGCCCATCTACGTTCGGCTGAAGGCGGAAGCGCCCAATCCGGTCCAGCGTGTTGCGCCGACGCCCGAGGTGGCCAGCGCAATGGACGCGCTGACGCGCCTGGCCAATGGCATGGAACCCTTGGTTCCGCTGTCGCCCATGATGCGCAACCACGAGGATATCGCCGCGCTGGAACGCCATAACCTCACGCGCTACTACAAGATTTCGGCCGAGATGATGCGCGGCCGTGACGCGGAACTGCTTGTCAAGCAACTGCTGGAAAATCCGCTGGTGGAAAGCGCGCAGATCGAACCCGTGCCGATGTCGATGGGCGGAGGTCTGGAGGCCGATCCCGTCATGGCAGTCACGCGCGCCGCGCCGGGCACGCCCGACTACACCAACTGCGACGGCGCGCTTGCGCCCACGTGCCAAAACTATATGCAGGGCCCCAAGCCCGGCTATTGGGTGCTGGGCGGCATCAATGCCTTCGAGGCGCAGCGCCAGACGGGCCACTATGGCGCCAACGTGCGCTTGATCTCGAACGAGATCAGTCACTGGGACTTCGACCACGTTGACCTGCCCAAGCCCTTCCTGCACCACGGCCAGTATGTGGAAAAGCCTGATTCGCATGACACGATGTCGGCCGGCATCATGTTCGGGCAGGACAACGGCTATGGCGTGACCGGCATCGTGCCGCAAGCGCAGGCGGGCTACACCAAGTACAGCGTCAGCGGCATGATCGACCTGCGCAACGTACTTCAAGCGGGCGACGTGGTGCAGATTGGCGTGCACTACAAGTTCAGCAATGGCTGCGGGCCGACCACGGCCTGCTGGCTGCCCGTCGAGCATGTTGACGCGGTCTACGACGCCATTTCGTATCTGACGAAGGAGAAGGGCGTGCATGTGGTCTTGGCGGCGGCCAATGGCTCGGCCAACCTGGACGATCCGTATTTCCGCGGCCGCTATGACCGTACCAAGCGTGATTCGGGCGCCATCTATGTGGGCGCGGCTGATCCGATCCTGGGCAGGACCGCGTGGTTCTCGGAATACGGTAGCCGCGTGGACGTGTTCAGTTGGGGTGGGCGCGTCACCACCACGGACTGGAAGGAAGGCCAGCACAACCTGTACACGACCAGCTATAACGGTACGTCGTCCGCCAACCCCATCATCGCGGGTAGCGTGGCGTGGCTGCAGAGCCTGGCGCGTGAGCGCGGCCTGGGCAATATTCCGCCCAAGGTCATGCGTCAGATTCTGGTGGACAGCGGCAACCCCGTGCCCTTCGTCGAACCGGATCGCCCCATCGGCGTGCAACCCGATCTGGTTCGCGCGGCGGAACTGTTGGGTGGCGCCAGCATCGGCGGCCAGGCGCCGCAAGCGCACGTCTCAGGATCCGCGCAAGCGAATGCGGGTGACAAGGTGATGCTGTCGGCCGCTGACTCGACCGGCAAGGACCTGAGCTATGCGTGGAGCAGTCAGCCCGCGCTGAAGTTCGTGGAGCAAGGCGTCAAGGCCAGCTTCGTCGCGCCGGAAAGCGCGAAGGACGTCGCCTACCGCATCACGCTGAAAGTGACTGACCCGCAAGGACGCAGCGCGGCGACGCACCATGGCGTGTTGGTCAAGGCGAAGGCGGCCGGCGTGTGCGCCAGCGCTCCCGCCTGGGATGCCCGCAAGGTGTACAACGTGCCGAACGAGGCCGTGTCGTACAACGGCAAGCTGTATCGCCAGAACTACTGGAACGTGGATGCCGCGCCGGACAAGAACTCGGCGCAGTACGGCAAGCCGTGGAAAATGCCCGAAGCCTGCGACCTGGAACCGGCGCCCGTGCCGCTTCCGGTCGCGCGCATCAGCGGCCCCACCGAAGTGCAGGCCTTGCAAGCGGCCACCTTGTCAGCCACCGGTTCCACGGGCCAGGGCCTGAAGTACGTGTGGACCAGCATGGATGACATCGCGCTGCAGGCCAACGGCGCCACGGTCACGTTCTATGGCCCCCCGTTGGCGCAGGACCGCAACCTGACGTTCAAGCTCGCCGTGACTGACGAGCGCGGCCGCACCGCCACCGCCAGCCATGTGGTCAAAGCCCGCGCGAAGGAAGTGGTGCCTGAAGTGGTGCCGGAAGTGATTGCGCCGCAAGCCAAGCTCAGCGGCCCCGCCAAGGTCAAGAGCGGCGAACGCGTGGTGCTGTCGGGCAAGGCGTCCACCGGTACCGACCTGCGCTACCGCTGGACTGTGCCCGCGGGCATTTCCGCCGGGGCGCTGGATCAGGCGGACATCAGTTTCGTCGCACCGTCCACCGCGAAGGACACGCCTTACCGCTTTACGCTGACGGTCAGCAACTCGCGCGGTGAAGTCCAGGCCAGCCACACCGTGACGGTGTTGGCGAAGCCGGCCGTGGGCGGCTACCCGCAGTACAAGGCGGGCACGCTCTATAAAGCGGGCGACAAGGTCGTGAATGTGGGCAAGACGTTTGAATGCAAGATCTTCCCGTACAGCGGCTGGTGCAGCCAATCGCCTTCGCACTATGCGCCGGGCACGGGTTCGCATTGGCAGGACGCGTGGATGCAGCGTTAAGTCTTCCAAAGACCAAGCCTGACGCGATTGTCGCGTGAAGCACCGCAGCCCCTGCCGGTTTTCTGGCGGGGGCTGTTTTTGTTGAGGAAGGGGGAGGGGCTCGCGCGCGAACGCGAATGCGCGGCGGAAATGAAAAAAGGGCCGGACAACTTGTGTCGGGCCCTTCTTGGTGATTTTCAGTGTTCATGAACGCTTGGTTGCTTGAACGCTGCAAATCTGAATTTGGAGCGGGAGACGAGTCTCGAACTCGCGACCTCAACCTTGGCAAGGTTGCGCTCTACCAACTGAGCTACTCCCGCATGGGTTCCGTCATGCACTACTCAGAACCTGTTTCTTATTCACTCTGATCAACTTGGTTATCGATCAGAAGGCGCGCATCTTACATGATTTTTTTGAGCTTGTCATTCAGGTTTGGTACTTAGCCGAACCAATGGCCAGTGGGCTAAACCCAAACACTCAATCAAGTAATATGAGCGAAGACCGAAACTATAGCATAACCCGTAGCACCCATGTCAACACACTCTGCTATCGAAACTGCGCCAAACGCGCTGACTCCCGTTGCCCAAGACCTGAGCCCGCTGAATACGCTGGGATTGGCGTCACGAGCCGAAGCATTCGTATCGGTGGACGACATGTCCCAACTGCCGGCCTTGTCCGATCTGGCGCGGCGTGCGGATAGCCTCTTGGTACTGGGCGGCGGCAGCAATCTGGTGTTGCCCGAGCGCGTTCCCGGGCTGGTGGCCAAGGTGGCGTTCAAGGGCGTGCGCCTGTTGCAGGACCGGTCGGATGCCTGGCTGGTTGAAGCGGCGGGCGGGGAAAACTGGCACGGCTTTGTCGAGCAATGTGTGGCGCAAGGGTGGGATGGGTTGGAAAACCTGGCGCTGATTCCGGGCACGGTTGGGGCAGCGCCGGTGCAGAACATTGGTGCGTACGGGGTCGAATTCGAAGAACGGTTTCACAGCCTGACCGCCTGGGATGTGCCGGCGGGGCGGTTTGTTGAGATGGGGCCGTCCGACTGCCGTTTTTCGTACCGTGATAGCGCCTTCAAGCACGACGCGTCGGGCCGCTGGGTGATCGTCAGCGTGCGTTTCGCCTTGCCCCGGCCCTGGCGCCCCATGCTGGGCTATCCCGACCTGCAACGCCACGAGCGGCTTGCCCAGGGTGCGCCCACCGCGCGGGCCATTTTCGATGCGGTCTGCGAAATTCGCCGCGCGAAGTTGCCCGATCCTGCCGTGACCGGCAACGCCGGCAGCTTTTTCAAGAACCCGATTGTTGAAGCCGATGTGCGCGACAGTCTGGCTCAGCAGTTCCCGGACTTGGTTTCCTATGTGCAGCCAGATGGCCGCTACAAGCTGGCGGCGGGCTGGCTGATCGACCAATGCGGTTGGAAAGGGCAGGCGCTGGGTGCGGCCGGCGTGCATGACCGGCAAGCGCTGGTGCTGGTGAACCGAGGCGGCGCCACGGCTGCCGACATCATGGCTTTGGCGCGCGAAATTCAAGCGTCGGTGCAGGCGCGTTACGGCGTCAAACTGGAGCCTGAGCCCGTGGTGGTGTAAGGCAATGCAGCGCGCATGAAAAAAGGATCCCGTGGGATCCTTTTTTCGTTGGAAGAGGCCAGGGTTACAGGCCCAGCACGGATTGCATGTCGTACAGGCCGTTGTGCTTGTCTTCCAGGAAGCGGGCGGCGCGCAGCGCGCCTTCCGCATAGGTGGCGCGGCTGCCGGAGCGATGCGTGATTTCAATGCGCTCGCCAATGCCGCAGAACGACACAGTGTGGTCGCCCACGATGTCGCCGCCCCGCAGGACCGAGAAGCCGATGGTGCCGGGCTTGCGCACACCGGTGTCGCCATGGCGGCTCCAGGTGGCCACGTCGGGCAGCGCCACGTCCCAGGCGGACGCGATGGTTTCGCCCATCTTCAGCGCGGTGCCCGAGGGCGCATCGACCTTGTTGCGGTGGTGTGCTTCGAATACTTCGACGTCGTAGCCGGAATTCAGGATGCGAGCAGCCATGTCCAGCAGCTTGAGCGTGGCGTTGACGCCCACGCTCATGTTAGGTGCGAACACGATGGCGATTTTTTGCGCGGCCACTTCGATGGCGGCGCGGCCATTGTCGTCGAACCCCGTGGTGCCGATGACGGCGCGCGTGCCGTACTTCACGCAGGCTTGCAGATGTTCGAGCGTGCCTTCGGGCCGCGTGAAATCGATCAGGCAGTCGGCGTCGGCCAGTGCGTCAAGATTGTCCGTGATCAGCACGCCGGTCTGCTGGCCCAGCGGAGCGCCCGCGTCCTGGCCCAGTGCGGTGGATCCCTTGCGGTCCAGCGCCACGGCCAATTTCAGGCCGTTGGACTTGAGAATGGCGTCGATCAGCATCTGGCCCATACGGCCGCTTGCGCCGGCAATTGCAATACGCATGAAAAATCCTTGGAAGTTACCGGAGCGGCTCGGGCGCGTTGCCGGGCTGACCGGGGTACTGGTTCAGCGGGCTGACGGGGGCATCGGCATCACGCCTTTCCAGATCTTGCTCTTGCTCGACCCGGGCTTCGTCCCGATCCAGGCGTTCGTCCGCTTTTTCGTCGGCGATGCTGCTGGGCGTGTTCAGTTGATAAGGCTGCAGGTCGGGCTGCTTGTCGCCTTCCCAGCGGGTCAGGCGGTCGTTTTCGAACCAGACGGTGAACTTGCGTTCCCGCGCTTCACCATAGCCGGGCTTGTAATAGTAGGGATAGTCCCAGCGGTTGGCGTGCAGCACGCTGGTGAGCGTGGGGCTGCCCAGCGCAAAGCGGACTTGCTCGCGCGTCATGCCGGGCTGAAGCAGCGCGACCTGTTCCTGGGTGATCCAGTTGCCTTGCTGGACACCGGCCTTGTAGGGGAAGCCCCACTTGTCCCCCGAGCAGCCGGCAAGAGCGATGGCCAGGGCGGCAACGGCCAATCCGGTCTTCAGCGAGCGGGAGGGAATTCGTGCAATCATGGACACTACGCGCCCCTATTATTTGGAAGCAGACAAAACCGTTATCATAAAGGTTTCATAAGGATAGTTCCGCGAGGCGGCATGAAATCAGGTGAGCCGGCTCGCGGTGCACCCTTGAACCTGCCCATGCCTACGCGGACGGAGAGCGATTACACCATGAGCGACCAAAGCGAACTGAAGAACATGGGTTTGAAGGCGACGTTTCCGCGCCTGAAAATTCTTGATATTTTCCGGAAGTCCGATCTGCGCCACCTCAGCGCCGAAGACGTATACCGTGCGCTGATCGGCGAAAACGTCGAAATCGGCCTGGCGACGGTCTACCGCGTGCTGACGCAGTTTGAACAGGCAGGCATCCTGGCTCGCAGCCAGTTCGACAGCGGCAAGGCCGTCTTCGAACTGAACGACGGCGATCACCACGACCACCTGATCTGCACGAATTGCGGCACGGTCGTCGAGTTCTCGGATCCGGACATCGAGAAGCGCCAGCAAAAGATCGCCAAGGACAACGGCTTCGCGCTGGAAAGCCACGCGATGGTGTTGTACGGCGTGTGCAGCACTTGCATGAAAGGGCGCTAAACCGCTAGCGTCCGCCCCACGGTCTGTGGCCGCGCTCGCTGCGGGCCAGTGAGATCAAAAGCCCCTTTTATAAGAAGGGGCTTTTTTTCGTGCGCTTGAACGGGCGTGGGGTCAGCTCGCGGGTTGGCCGAAGCCTTGCAGCATTTCGCGGGCATGTTCGCGCGTCGTGGCGGTGAGCTTGATGCCGCCCAGCATGCGGGCAATTTCCTCGACACGCGCCGCGGCGTCCAGCTCTTCGATGCTGGAGCGCGTGGTGCCGCGCGATTCCGCCTTGCTGACCAGGAACTGGTTGTTGGCGCACGCCGCCACCTGGGGCAGGTGGGTGACGCATAACACTTGATGGCGCTCGCCCAGTTCGCGCAATAGTTTGCCCACGGCTTCGGCCACCGCGCCGCCCACGCCGCTGTCGACTTCGTCGAAGATCAACGTAGGCACGCGCGCCGCGCGGCTGGCGATAACGGACAGCGCCAGGGAAATGCGTGACAACTCGCCGCCCGAGGCCACTTTGGCCAAGGGGCGCGGGGTGGTGCCGGCGTGGCCGGCCACCAGGAATTCGACCTGCTCGTTGCCGTGCGCGGACGGCGCGCCGGGCGCAAGCGTCGGTTCAAACTTGCCGCCTTGCATGGCCAGCGTCTGCATCGCCTGCGTCACCTGTTTGCCGAGGTCTTTGGCGACCTTGCGGCGGGCCGTCGTCAGCTTGGCAGCGGCGGCGTCGTATTGCGTCTGGGCGGCAGCCGACTGGGCGCGCAGCGCATCGATGTCGCCCGCTGCTTGCAGCGCAGCCAGTTCGGCATGCAGGGAATCGCGCAGTTCGCACAGCGCGTCGGGCTCGACACGGAATTTCCGTGCGGTTTCAAACACCAGGCCCAGGCGCGCTTCCACATCGGCCAGCCGTTTGGGGTCGAGGTCGACCCGGCTGACATAGTTGTTCAAGTCCGACACGGCTTCGCTGATGGCGATGCGGGCGGACTCCAGCTCGTCATACACCCCTTGCAGGCCGGGATCGTGCCGCAACATTTGCTGAATGCGGTGATTGGCGGCGGTAACGCGGTGGTGCGCGGAATCGCCTTCGCCGTCCAGCCCTTCCAGAATCTGCGAGGCACCATCCAGCAGCGACTGGGAATGCGACAGCCGCGTGTGTTCGGATTGCAGGGCGTCCCATTCGTCCGGCCCCAGCGCCAATTGGTCCAGCTCATCAACCTGCCATTGCAGGCGGTCGCGTTCGTTCGCCAGGCTGGCGGCGTCTTTTTCGGCGGCTTCCAATTGGCGTGCCAGCGCACGCCATTGCTTCCAGGCCTGGCCCACGGCCTGGCGCAGATCGCCATGGCCGCCGTGGGCGTCAAGCAGATCGCGCTGAGCGTCGGGGCGCATCAGGCTTTGATGGGCGTGCTGGCCGTGAATGTCGACCAGGCTGTCGCCCAGCTCGCGCAATTGCCCCACGGTGGCCGGCGTGCCGTTGATATAGGCGCGGCTGCGGCCCTGAGCATCGATGACACGGCGCAGCGACAGTTCATCGTCGGCGTCTATTTCGCGTTCGGCCAGCCAGTTGTGCAGGGATTTGGGGGTATCGAACACCGCGGTGATGTCGGCGCGCGGCGCGCCTTCGCGCAGCATGCTGGCGTCGCCGCGTTCGCCAAGCGCCAGCGCCAGGGCGTCTACCAGGATGGATTTGCCGGCGCCGGTCTCGCCGGAGAATACGGTAAAGCCGGATCCGAAATGGATCTCGGTTTGCTCAACAATGACGAAGTCGCGGATATGCAGGGTGCGCAGCATGTCGGGGCGCTTACTACTCTACGTTGTCGGTGGCTTGGGGCATCAGGTTCCAGTGCAGCTTGCGGCGCAGGGTGGAAAAGAAGCTGTAGCCCTCGGGGTGCACGAAGCGGATGGTGTGCGGCGCGCGCTGCACGACGATACGGTCGCCGGGCTGCAGGTCTGACCAGGTCTGCATGTCGAAATGCACGCTGGCGCCAACTTCCACGCGGCCCATCGCGGTCAGCGTCATGTTCAGCACCCCGGTGTCGGGAATGACGATAGGGCGGTTCGACAGCGTTTGCGGCGCCACGGGCACCAATACCATGGCGTTCAAACCGGGGTGCAGGATGGGGCCGTTGGCAGACAATGCATACGCCGTGGAGCCGGTGGGCGTGGCGATGATCAGGCCGTCGGCGCGCTGCGTATACATGAAAGCGCCGTCCAGTTCGACGCGCACTTCAATCATGCCGCCGCGTCCGGCGCGGTTCAGCACGACGTCGTTGAGCGCCGACGCGGAATACATTTTCTGGTCGCCGCGCCACACGCTGCCTTCGAGCAGCATGCGTTCTTCGATCTGGAAGCTGCCTTCCAGCACCCGGGCCAGAGCGCCGTGCGCGTCCTGCAAGGGAATATCTGTGATGAAGCCGAGCCGCCCATGGTTGATGCCCACCAGCGGCACACCGTAAGGCGCCAGATGCCGGCCCGCGCCCAGCACGGTGCCGTCGCCGCCCATCACGACGGCCAGCGACGCGTTCTGGCCAATCTCTTCAAGGGTAGCCACCGGGTATTCGGTCAGGCCCGTGTTGCGGGCAGTGTCCGCATCGATGAGCACCTGCCTGCCCGCTTGCGTCAGCGCGTGCGCAAGGGCTCTTAGCGGGGTGTCCAGGCCGGTGTCCTGGTATCTGCCGATCAGGGCGACGGTAGGAAAATGCATGGATGCGGGCGTATCAAAAGGGCGGGACCCGAAGGTCAAAACCTGCCCGGAATGGGCCGATTAGCCGATTATATGGGGCCGCATATCGGCTTGCGGGACAAAAATCGCCTTAATTGGAAAAGATTCCCTAAAATAGCTGCTATGGATGACCGCGCACGCGCACTACTGAAAGCGTTGATAGAACGCTATATCGCCGATGGGCAGCCTGTCGGCTCGCGGACGCTATCGAAAGTCTTCGATTTGTCCCCAGCCACCATCCGCAACGTCATGGCGGATCTGGAAGAGCTGGGGCTGATCCATAGCCCGCACACCTCCGCCGGCCGCGTTCCCACGCCGCGGGGCTATCGCATGTTCGTCGATTCCCTGCTGGCGGTTCAGCAATATCAACTGCAGCCCCACAACATCGGCGAGATGCTCTCAGCCGCGGAACCCACCCGTGCCGTCAATGCCGCTGCCGCCTTGTTGTCGAACCTGACGCAGTTCGCCGGCGTGGTGTTGACGCCCAAGCGCGCCCAGGTGTTTCGCCAGATTGAATTCATTCGGCTGTCCGACAAGCGCGTGCTGCTGATCATCGTCACGCCAGACGGCGACGTCCAGAACCGCATTCTGTTCGTACAGCGCGACTACGCCGAAGCCGAATTGCTGGAAGCCGGCAATTTCTTCAACATGCATTTCGCGGGCAAGTCCTTCAACGCGGTGCGCCAGACGCTTTCCACGGAGTTGGCCCAATTGCGTGAAGACATCTCGCGCCTGATGCAAGCGGCGGTCGAGGCCAGCGCCGAAGCCGCCGAGGACGGCGACGCCATGGTGATTTCCGGCGAGCGCAAGCTGCTGGACGTGACCGACATTGCGTCCGACATGGATCGCCTGCGCAAGATGTTCTCGCTGTTCGAAAAAAAGACCGATCTGCTGCAACTGCTGGACGTATCGAGCCGCGCGCAGGGCGTGCAGATCTATATTGGTGGCGATTCCCAACTGGTGCCGATGGAAGAGGTTTCTGTCATCACGGCGCCTTACGGCGTGGACGGCAAGGTGGTGGGCACGCTGGGAGTCATCGGCCCGACCCGCATGGCGTACGAGCGCGTGATTCCCATTGTGGACATTACGGCTCGCTTGCTGTCCAACGCCCTTAGCCACAATCAGTAGTTCCATTCAAAGCTGCATCCTCCTTGCGGAGGAAGGGGAGTTTTTGTGTTTCTTCGCCTGTTCAAGTATTTGTGGCCTGAACGCTACCTGCCGGAAACCGAGCAGGACGACCCCTTCAATGAAGACCCGCCTGCGCGCGCACCGAGCAAGGTCGGCGTGCTGCTGGTCAATCTTGGCACGCCGGATACGCCGGATATCCCGGGCATCCGCAAATACCTGGGTGAATTCCTGTCTGACCCGCGCGTCATTGAAATCCCCCGTTATCTCTGGAAGCCCATCCTGCACGGGCTGGTGCTGACCTTGCGGCCCAAGAAGCTCGCGCCGCGCTATGCCGGCGTCTGGCTGAAAGACGGTTCGCCGCTTATGGTCTACAGCCGGCGGCAGGCGGACGGTGTGCGTGCCGCGCTGGAAGTGGCGGGCATCGACGCCGTGGTCGAACTGGGCATGCGTTACGGCAACCCGTCCATTCCGGACGCAATATCTCGCCTGCGGGCAGCCGGTTGCGAGCGTATTCTGACCGTGCCGCTATACCCGCAATACGCCGCCAGCACCACGGCCACCGTGGTGGACGCCGTGACCCGGCATGCCGCGCGTCTGCGCGACCAGCCCGAACTACGCTTTACCAAGCGGTTTCACGAAGACCCGCTCTGGCTGGACCCGCTGGCTGCCCGCATCGAAGCCTTCTGGCGCGACCACGGCAAGCCGCAGAAACTGGTGATGAGCTTCCACGGTTTGCCGCGTTATTCCATTGAGCTGGGAGACCCGTATTACCGCGATTGCATGGAATCGGCGCGCCTGCTGTCGCAGCGTCTGTCCCTGCCGCGCGAGCAGATTGAAGTGACCTTCCAGAGCCGCTTCGGCACGGCCCGTTGGCTCGAACCCTATACAGAGCCTACGCTCAAGGCCTTGGCCGCTTCGGGGGTCACCGAGGTGGATGTGGTGTGCCCGGGATTTGTGGCAGACTGTCTGGAAACCCTGGAAGAGATCAGCCTGGAATGCCGGGACGCCTTTATCGAGGCGGGCGGCAAGCAGTTTCGTTACATTCCAGCGCTGAACGATGATCCCGCGTGGATCGCCGGCTTGGCCGCCTTGGTGGAACGAAACTTGCAGGGCTGGCCGTTGAAGATCCAGGTCAACACGGACTTGAAGGAGAAGGCGCATGCACCATGATCCCAAGAGCGGCAAGGATGTAAAAAAGGGGACGGTCGCGACCCCGGTGGACGAGGATCAGGTCGAGCACGACCTGGACGAAGCGCTGGCGGAAACCTTCCCGGCCAGCGACCCTATCGCGATCCGGCCTGATCCGGACGAAGACGACAAGCAGGTTGACCGCGCGCTGAAGGAAAGCTTTCCGGCCAGCGATCCGGTTGCGCCCGCGCAGCCCCACAAAAAGTAAGCGGCCCAGCCCGCCCAGGCCTGGGCGGGCACCGTCAGGGAATATTTCGCTTTCCCGGGCTTGAAATAGGGGTATTGGCCCCCATTCATGTCTGCGAAAGCCATTCTTTTTGGAGGATTCCCCATGACGGCACCCCACGAGCCTGCAGATCAGACGCCCGAAGTCGGCCAGAACGCCGACGCGGCCCCCGCCGCCCAGGACGACGCTCAGGCCGAGCTGAACGAGTTGCGCGCCCAGTTGGACGCCGCCCAGGCTACCGTCAATGAGCAGCACGACCAGCTTCTGCGTGTGCAAGCCGAAGCTGAAAACGTGCGCCGCCGCGCCCAGGAAGAAGTGTCCAAGGCGCGCAAATTCGGCATCGAATCGTTTGCCGAGAGCCTGGTTCCGGTCAAGGACAGCCTGGAAGCCGCGTTGGCCCAGCCCGACCAGACCGTTCAGACCCTGCGCGAAGGCGTCGAAGTGACCCTGAAGCAGTTGTCCGCCGCGTTCGAGCGCAACATGCTGAAAGACATCGCGCCGGCCCAGGGCGACAAGTTCGACCCGCACCTGCATCAGGCAATTTCGTCGATTCCCCATGAGCAGCCCGCCAATACCGTGGTGCAGTTGCTGCAAAAGGGCTACGTCATCGCCGACCGTACCCTGCGCCCGGCGCTGGTGGTTGTGTCGGCCGGCCAAGGCTGAATCGCACCCCGCGCGCCATGACCGATCCCCGCTTCGATCCGGCTCAAGTCTTCCAGGTGTTCGGCATGCGTCATGTCGACACCACGGGATTCGACGCCGCCGTGGTCCAGGCGCCGGGAACGGATCTGCGTTGCGTGTTTTTGTGGGGACAGGATTGCTATAACTGCAATCTTTTCAAGCAGGCGGCGCTGCTGCACCAGGACAGTTTGCTGAACCTGGGTTTGACCTGGTTCGAGGCCGACGTCTACGCCGACGAACCCCTGGGCCGGCGCTTTTCGCTGCATGGCGTCCCCACTTTTGTGCTGTATCGGGCCGGAAAACGGTTGGGGCGCATCACCGGTTGGCCCGGATTGCCCCAATTCACGGCGGCGATCCAGCGCTTGCAGGATCCGATTGCGGAAAATTCAGGCCAGACGTCTTGAAAACCCTGTGAGCAACCCCAGTTATGGGGGGACAAGAAGTTTTCCTCTATTTTCATAGATTCAATTCAAGGTAACCCACCATGAGCAAGATTATTGGCATTGACCTGGGCACGACCAACAGCTGCGTGGCTGTCATGGACGGCGGGCAGGTCAAAATCATTGAAAACGCGGAAGGCACTCGCACCACCCCCTCGATCGTCGCCTACATGGACGACGGCGAGACCCTGGTTGGCGCGCCCGCCAAGCGTCAGGCCGTGACCAACCCGCGCAACACGCTGTACGCGGTGAAGCGACTGATCGGCCGCAAGTTCGAAGAAAAGGCAGTGCAAAAGGACATCGATCTGATGCCTTACACCATTGCCCGCGCCGACAACGGCGACGCCTGGGTGGAAGTGCGCGGCAAGAAGATGGCGCCTCCCCAAGTGTCGGCCGACGTGCTGCGCAAGATGAAAAAGACCGCCGAGGACTACCTGGGCGAAGAAGTGACCGAGGCCGTCATCACCGTGCCCGCCTACTTCAACGATAGCCAGCGCCAGGCCACCAAGGACGCCGGCCGCATCGCCGGTCTGGAAGTCAAGCGCATCATCAACGAGCCCACCGCGGCCGCGTTGGCGTTCGGCCTGGACAAGACCGAAAAGGGCGACCGCAAGATCGCCGTCTATGACTTGGGTGGCGGCACGTTCGACGTGTCCATCATCGAAATCGCTGACGTCGACGGTGAAAAGCAGTTTGAAGTGCTGTCGACCAACGGCGACACCTTCCTGGGCGGCGAAGACTTCGACCAGCGCATCATTGACTACATCATTGCCGAGTTCAAGAAAGAACAAGGCGTGGATCTGTCCAAGGACGTGCTGGCCCTGCAACGCCTGAAGGAAGCGGCTGAAAAGGCCAAGATCGAACTGTCCTCGGCGCAGCAAACCGAAATCAACCTGCCGTACATCACGGCGGACGCCTCGGGTCCGAAGCACCTGAACCTGAAGATTTCGCGCGCCAAGCTGGAAGCGCTGGTTGAAGAACTGATCGAACGCACGATCGAACCCTGCCGTGTCGCCATCAAGGACGCTGGCGTGAAGGTTTCCGACATCGACGACGTGATCCTGGTCGGCGGCATGACCCGCATGCCCAAGGTTCAGGAAAAGGTGAAGGAATTCTTCGGCAAAGAGCCACGCAAGGACGTGAACCCTGACGAAGCCGTCGCCGCTGGCGCCGCCATCCAAGGTTCCGTGCTGTCGGGCGACCGCAAGGACGTGCTGCTGCTGGACGTGACGCCGCTGTCGCTGGGTATTGAAACCCTGGGCGGCGTGATGACGAAGATGATCCAGAAGAACACGACGATCCCGACCCGGTTCTCGCAAACCTTCTCGACCGCTGACGACAACCAGCCGGCAGTGACGATCAAGGTGTTCCAGGGCGAACGCGAAATCGCCGCGGGCAACAAGGCGCTGGGCGAGTTCAACCTTGAAGGGATCCCGCCGTCGCCGCGCGGCATGCCGCAGATCGAAGTCACGTTCGACATCGACGCCAACGGCATCCTGCACGTGTCCGCGAAAGACAAGGGCACCGGCAAGGAAAACAAGATCACCATCAAGGCCAACTCGGGTCTGTCGGAAGACGAGATCCAGCGCATGGTCAAGGATGCCGAGGCCAACGCCGAGGAAGATCACCGCGTTGCCGAGCTGGCCCAGTCGCGCAACCAGGCCGACGCGCTGGTGCACGCCACCCGCAAGTCGTTGACCGAGTACGGCGACAAGCTCGAAGCTTCCGAAAAGGAAAGCATCGAAGCCGCCATCAAGGACCTGGAAGACACGCTGAAGGAAGGCGACAAGGCCGCGATCGACGCCAAGGTGGAAGCCTTGTCGACTGCGTCGCAGAAGCTGGGCGAAAAGATGTACGCCGACATGCAGGCGCAACAAGCCGCCGGCCAGCAGCAAGCGGCCGATAACGCGAAGCCGGTGGACGACAACGTCGTTGACGCCGACTTCAAGGAAGTCAAGCGCGACCAATAATGGCCGGGCGCTGACCAGCCTCTGCCGCCCGGTAGCCGGAGAAATCCGCCTACCGGGCGTACTCATTCTGTAGCACTGAAAAGATGGCTCTTTTTTGAGCCCACGGATCATGGCAAAACGCGACTATTACGAAGTTCTGGGCGTGGCAAAAAACGCCTCGGACGACGAACTCAAGAAGGCCTATCGAAAGCTGGCCATGAAATACCATCCGGACCGCAATCCGGACAGCAAAGAAGCCGAAGAGAAGTTCAAGGAAGCCAAGGAAGCCTACGAGGTCCTGGGCGATGATCAGAAGCGTGCCGCGTATGACCGCTACGGCCATGCGGGCGTGGACCCCAATTCCGCCGGCATGGGCGGGGCGGGAATGGGCGGCGGCTTTGCCGACGCCTTCGGCGATATTTTCGGCGAGATCTTCGGCGGCGCGGGTGGCGGTGGCCGTCGCGGCGGCGGCCCGCAGGTGTACCGCGGCGCCGACCTGAAGTACGCACTGGAAATCACGTTGGAACAGGCCGCGGCCGGGTTCGATACCGAAATCCGCGTGCCTAGCTGGGAACACTGCGACACCTGCCACGGCTCTGGCGCCAAGGCGGGAACGTCGCCCAAGACCTGCCGCACCTGCGGCGGCTCGGGCGCCGTGCGCATGCAGCAGGGCTTCTTCAGCGTGCAGCAAACCTGCCCGACCTGCCACGGCAACGGCAAGGAAATCACCGATCCGTGCCCGGCATGCGACGGCGTGGGCCGCATCCGCCGCAACAAGACGCTGCAGGTGAAGATTCCGGCCGGTATCGATGACGGCATGCGCATCCGCTCCAGCGGCAATGGCGAGCCGGGCATCAACGGCGGCCCTCCGGGCGACTTGTATGTGGAAATCCACATCAAGCAGCACAAGATCTTCCAGCGCGACGGCGACGACCTGCATTGCGAGCTGACTATTCCGTTCACCACGGCGGCATTGGGCGGCGAATTGCAAGTGCCGACGTTGGGCGGCAAGGCCGAAATCTCGATTCCCGAGGGCACGCAGTCGGGTAAAACCTTCCGGTTGCGCGGTAAGGGTATTCGCGGCGTGCGGGGCAGCTATCCGGGCGATCTGTATTGCCACGTGGTCGTGGAAACGCCGGTGCGCCTGAGCGAAGATCAAAAGAGCATCCTGCGCCAGTTCGAGACGTCGCTGAACGACGGGGGCGACCGCCACTCGCCGCAAAGCAAGTCCTGGACGGATCGGGTGAAGGAGTTCTTCAGCTGAGATGGGTAAAGGATGAGGAAAAGCCGCGATTTTGGTCGCGGCTTTTTTTTGGGTTCTTGCGGGGGGATTTTTGGGTTTTTGCGGGGATTTTTGTGATGGGGGGCGCTGCTTGATGGGTTGCGCGCGATGGGGGGGGGGTTCTTGAATGGGGCGGTGCGCGCTTCACCCATCCTACGGTTGCCGTGGCGAATTTGTTGGCGAAATGCCGGAAAAAAACCGGTCCCAGGCCATGATGCCGCCTGAGACCGGCCGGGCTACAGCAAGCAGCTCACCGGGTGATCGGCGGGTAGTCGAGCTCGCCGAACGTATATTGGCCGCTGGCCTTGGCTTGGGCCAGTTCTTGCTGGACGTCGGCGCGGGTCTTCACGCTGGCCGGCGCGGCAATGGCGGGCGGGTATTCCAGTTCGCCGAAGGTGTATTCGCCGCTGATCTTGGCTTGCTGCAACTGAGTGCGCACTTCGTCAGCGCTCAGGCTGGCGGCTTGGGGCAGGGCGGGCGGGTATTCCAGTTCGCCGAACGTGTATTGGCCGTTGGCCTTGGCTTGCTGCAATTCGGTTGCGACCTGGTCGCGGGTCTTGGCTTGTTCAGTGCCGGCGGCTTGGGCGCCAACGCCAACCAAGGCCAGGGATAGCAACAGGGTGGTGGTTAGGGTTTTCATGATTGAGACCTCCGTGTCATTTTGGATGGGAGCGAATCCGGCGGCCTGCCGTCGTGGTTCGTTGTTTGTTCCCGATGACCAAATTCTGCGCGTTCTCGAACCTGGGATAAACCCTTAATACCTGAAAACATCTTTCCAAATAGTCGAGTAATACGTTGAATTTTGGAAAATCTCCCCGTTTTTCGTAGGGTTATGCGGGTTAAATCGTCCGGTGTTGACCTAGGAGCAGTTCCGCTGATGCAAAAAAACCCCTGCACAGGGCAGGGGTTTAGCTGGGCGGCTACTGCTCAGGGCGTGGCTTTCTTTGTGAAGTCACCCGCAACCGCGGTGCTGAAGCCGTCGGCGCGCAGGTATTTGCGTAGCGCGGCATTGACCGCGTCGGGCGTCAGCGCCGATATCTTCTTGTCCATCTCGGCCGACCACTCAAACGTACGGCCACGCTGCAGGTAATCAAGCCAGGTGCTGGCCAGGATGTCGTCTTGCGCGCGGGCCAGATTGCGGTAGTTCAGTAGCGCGTGGATGCCGTCCGCGACTTCCTTTTCCGAGAAGCCGTCTTTCAACACCCGCGACAGTTCCTCGTTGATGGCTTTTTCCAGGCGCTCGCGATTCTGGGGCGCGTAAATGGCGTACATGGTCCAACTGGCGCTGGGTTCGAACGACGAGACCGACAGCGAACTGCGCACGTTGTAGGACAGGCCCTCGGTTTCGCGCACGCGGTTCCACAAGCGTGACGTTTCCGATGCACCGAACAGATAGTTGGCCAGATACAGGGCGGGGTAGTCCGCATCGGTATCCTGCAGCTTCAGCGGCATGCGCGACACGTAGAAGGCGTTGGCCTTGTCGGGCGTATGGATGTCGAACTGCTTGGCGGGAATATCGCGATACGGGTTGGGAACGCGGGTGTAGGCGGGGGCCTTCTTCCAACCGGCCAGGCCCGTGGTGATGGCCTTTTCGACAGCCTCGGGTTCAAAATCGCCCACGGCCGAATACTCGATCTTGCCGGCGCCGTAGAACTTGGCGTGGAATTTGGCGAGGGCGTCGCGGTTCAACTCGCGCACGCTGGCCAGGGATTCTTCAAACGTCGGCACGTAGCGCAGGTCATCGGCAGGCCAGGGGTTGTCCTGGCGAGCCAGGGCGCGTCCGGCCAAGGCCGTGGGTTCGGTCATGGCGTTCTGGATCGAAGTTTCAAGCTGGCGTTGGTATTCGTCCAGTTGTTCCTTGGGGAAGTTGGCGTTGCGCACGATTTCCAATGCCAGCGCGGTCAGCTCAGGCAGGTTCTCGCCCTTGGTCGACATGGCGACTTTCAGCGTCGTGCCGCCGCCGCTGAAGCCCAGTTCGGCTTGCAGCTTGTCCAGTCGGTCCTGGATTTCCTGGCGCGACAGCTTGGCCGTGCCGCGGATCAGCAGATCCGCGGCGGCGCTGGCGTTCACGCGTTGGCCGCGCAGGTCATTTTCGTTGCCAAACTGAATCAGCATTTGCGCTTGTACGCGGCTGCCGCGCGTGGCCTTGGGCAACAGCGCCAATTGAACCGGCCCGTTGGCAAGTTCCAGCGTTTTTCTTTGCGTCAGCTTGTCGATGTTCTCGGGCGTGGGGTCAAAGGCGGATGCAGCCTTGAAGTTCGGGTCGCCCTTGTAGTCCTTGAAAATGGCGGTGAGGTCCACGCGCTGCGTTTGCGGCGCGCGCAGCGGCTTTTCGGTGGGAATGTAGCGGCCTTCGATGCGGTTGCTTTGCAGCAGATAGGTGGTGGCGGCTTGTTGCACTTCAGCCAGCGTGGCCTTGCGTGCGCGGTCGCGCTGCAGGAAGAACAAGCGCCAGTCGCCCGCGGCGATGGCTTCGGACAGCGCCACGCCGACCTGCTCGGGATCGCTGTAGGTCTGTTCCCAGGCGGTCAGCCATTTGCTGCGCGCGCGGTCCAGTTCTTGCTGCGTGAAAGGCGTTTTGCCCAGCGATTCCAGCGTGCCGGTCAGCGTTTTCATGGCGGCGTCCAGATCTTTGCCCGGCGGCAATTGCGCGCCGAACATCGCCAGGCCAGGGTCACGGTTTTCCATGGTGAAACCGAACACGCCCGAGGCCATCTTCGTGGCGACCAGCGCGTGGTACAGGCGTCCCGACGGCGTGTCGGACAGGATGACGGTAGCCAGGTCCAGCGGCACGAAGTCGGGGCTGCCGGCGGCGGGGATGTGGTACATGGCGGCCACCAGTGGCGTGCCGCCGGTACGACGCAAGGTGACCGAGCGTTCGCCGTCCTGCACGGGCTCCACGGTGTATTCAGGCGGCAGCTTGCGGTCGGGCTTGGGCAGCTTGCCGAGGGTTTGCTGGATGTCGGCCAGGGTGGCCTGGGGGTCGAACTTGCCGGCCACGATCAGAACGGCGTTATCGGGCTGGTAGTACTCGTGATAGAAGGCGCGCAGTTGGCCGATGTCCACGTTTTCAACGTCGGAGCGGGCGCCGATGGTGTTCTTGCCATAGCTGTGCCATTGGAAGGCGGCGGCCTGCATTTTCTGCATCAGAATGCGCGACGGGCTGTTTTCGCCGCTTTCCATTTCATTGCGGACCACGGTCATTTCCGAATCCAGGTCTTCCTTGGCGATCAGGGAATTGACCATGGCGTCGGCCTGCCAGCCCAGGTACCACTTCAGGGTGTCGGGGTTGGCGGCGAAACTGGCGAAATAGTTGGTGCGGTCGCTGGAGGTGGACCCATTGGCCTGCAAGCCGCGGCGCGAAAACTCGCCCATGGCATTGCGCGTGGTGGACGTGCCCTTGAACAGCATGTGTTCCAGCAAGTGGGCCATGCCGGTCTGGCCGTAGTTCTCGTTGCGCGAGCCGACCAGATAAGTCATGTTGACGGTGGTCGACGGCTTGGATTCGTCTGGTACCAACAGCACCCTGAGGCCATTGGCCAAGCGGTATTCGGTGATGCCTTCAACCGAGGCGGCCTCCGAGACGCCGGCCGGAAGATCGGCGGCGCCGGCCTGAAAGGCCAGGAAGGAGGAGAACAGCAGCGCGCCCAAAGGGCGCGGCAGCTTCGACAGGGACAGGCGCATGGCAGACAATTCCTTTCGCATGGCAGAATCCGTTGGAGTGTATACGTTGGCAATGGTTCAGGCGCTGCGAGCCTGAGACGCAATACAAGGAAGTGCGACATGTCGTTATCGATGGAAGTGGAAACGTCGCGTCTGGTGCTGCGACAGTGGCGCGCGGATGATCGCAAACCGTTCGCGGAAATGAACGCGGACCCGCGGGTAACCGAGTTCCTGCTACCGCTTTCAGCGAAGGAAAGCGATGCGCTGGCTGAACGGCTGGCGGCGGGTATAGATGAGCACGGCTGGGGGTTCTGGGCCGTTGAAGCGCCGGGTGTGGCGCCTTTCATCGGCTTCGTGGGTATCAAGCCCATGCCTGCGATGCTGCCGTTTGCGCCGGGGATCGAGGTGGGCTGGCGCCTGGCGCAGCCGTTTTGGGGGCGTGGCTATGCCAGCGAAGGCGCCGAAGCAGCGTTGCGTGTCGGGTTTGAACAAATCAGGCTTGATGAAATCGTGGCGTTCACGGCGGTGGGCAACCAGCGATCGCGCGCGGTGATGGCGCGCCTGGGCATGCAGGCCGATGCCGGCACGTTCGATCATCCAGCGTTGCCCGTGGCCCACCCGCTGCGCGAGCATGTGCTTTATCGACTGCGCCGCGAGCATTGGCGGGGCCGCAATAACGGTGACGCAGAGCCAGGCGGCATGCCGGTTGCGGCGGCATAAGGTGCGCAAAGCGGCGCCACCAGAGGGTGTTGCGCTGCAATATCCTTCGTGTACAAGGCAAATTTGAGGTCGTCCCGCTAGCGGGTGTAAGCTTTTCGGAACGTAGTAGCTGTTGCCGACGGGATGCGCGACAGCCGTCTACCCGGCTTCCCGTCCAACGCCAGACGCCGCTGCACGCGCGGCGCCGGTGCTTGTCGTTCGCGCCTTCGCTGCCGGCATCCTGCCGGCGCATTTTTCGGAGGAACGACCCATGCTGACCGAAATCGTCACGCGTGCTCTGTCCCAATTGACCGGTAGCGCCTTGAGCGGCGACGGAATCAAAGGGCAGTTTCAGTACGCCTATGCCAGTGATGACGGCCAATTCGTGGCCATACTGACCCATGATATGACCACCTATGTGGTGGACCTGAACGCACAACGATACTTCGCGGAATGCGGCGGTTCGCCCCGTGGGTTTGCCGGACATGTGCTTGAGATGGAAGGCGCGGCCGTGCGCAGCCATCCCTGGCCGGCCGTCAATGATCTGTTTGACCTGGACATGGATGCGGACGAGCTTTCATGGCGCCAGTGCCCCGGCCTGCGGCACGCGCCCGCCACCAACCGATCTGTGGAGAGCCGCGCCGCCTAGAGTGGCCAGAAGCGGCAACACACTTTACTGAACCGCCGGATTGGCGGTTTTTTTTGTGCCTTGGGAGCTTGCGCGTCGCTACAGACGCCGGCCGTGACAGTACAATTTTTCGCCATGAACTCGCCCGCTCACACCCACGCCCCGGAAGGCGCAACCCTGGTTGATTGCTCGTATGAACGCCACGCGGATCAGATACTTGCCATCTTCAACGACGCCATCGTCAACTCCACCGCGCTGTACGACTACAAGCCCCGGCCGCGCGAAGCGATGCAGGGCTGGTTCCAGACCAAACAGCAGGGTGGTTTTCCGGTGGTCGGGTTTGAAAACGCGGCCGGCGAATTGATGGCGTTTGCCAGCTATGGGACCTTCCGCGCCTGGCCCGCGTTCAAGTATTCCGTTGAACATTCGGTCTACGTGGACGGACGTTTTCGCGGCCGCGGCCTGGGCGAAGCGATGATGCGCGTACTGATCGAGCGGGCGCGCGGCAATCAAGTGCACGTGCTGGTCGGCGGCATCGACGCTTCCAACGATGGCAGCATCCGGCTGCACGAGAAGCTGGGGTTCAAGCACGCGGGCACGATCCGAGAAGCGGGCTTCAAGTTCGGCCGTTGGCTGGACCTGGCGTTCTATCAGTTGACGCTGGATACGCCTGAACAGCCGGTGGATGGCTGACGAACCGCCCGGACCTTATTTGGATAGCACCCGCATGGCCTGTTCCAAACCGGCGACGGTAACCGGATACATGCGGTCCTGCATGATGTCGCGCATCAGCGCGATGGACTGACGGTATTGCCACGACGCGGTGGGTTCGGGGTTGAGCCACACCGATTTCGGCCAGGCATCCAGCAGCCGCCGCATCCACTGCGCGCCGGGTTCCTTGTTGTAGTGCTCGACGGAGCCGCCGGGCTGCAGGATTTCGTAGGGGCTCATGGTGGCGTCGCCGACAATGATCAGGCGCCAGTCCGGGTTGTACTTGCGCAGCACGTCCCAGGTGTCGAAACGTTCATTCTGGCGGCGGCGGTTGCTTTGCCACAGGCTTTCATACGGGCAGTTGTGGAAGTAATAGACTTCCAGGTTGCGGAATTCGCTGCGCGCCGCTGAAAACAATTCTTCAACGCGGCCGATGTGGTCGTCCATGCTGCCGCCCACGTCCAGCAGCATCAGCACCTTCACGGTGTTGTGGCGCTCGGGCACCATGCGCAGGTCCAGGTGGCCGGCGTTGCGCGCGGTGCTGGCGATGGTGTCGTCCAGGTCCAGTTCCATGTCGGCGCCTTCGCGCGCAAAGCGGCGCAAGCGCCGCAGCGCCACCTTGAAGTTGCGCGTGCCCAGTTCGACCTGGTCGTCGTAGTCCTTGAACTGGCGCATGTCCCAGACCTTGACCGCCGAGCGGTTGCCGGCCGACGCGCCGCCCACGCGGATGCCTTCGGGGTGATAACCGCCGTTGCCGAACGGCGAGGTGCCGCCGGTGCCAATCCATTTGCTGCCGCCCGCATGGCGTTCTTTCTGCTCTTGCATGCGTTCTTTGAAAAGCTCCATCAGCTTGTCCCAGCCGTGCTTTTCGATGGCGGCTTTTTCTTCGGGCGACAGGTTCTTCTCGAACTCCTTGATCAGCCAGTCCAGCGGAATTTCCTTGTCCGCCGGCAGGGCTGCCTGGATGCCCTTGTAGTAGGCGCCAAAGGCTTTGTCGTAGCGGTCGTAGAGCGATTCGTCCTTGACCAGCGTGGCGCGCGCCAGGAAGTAGAACTCGTCCAGCGTGGGCGCCATCAAGTCGTGGCGCAGGGCGTCCACCAGGGTCAGGTATTCCTTGACCGAGACGGGCAGCTTGTGCGCCCGAAGGTGGTAGAAGAAGTCGATCAGCATGGGCGGGCGGCCAGTGGCTTTGGGATCAACGGCGCTGGCCGCCGCGGGTCATTGCGGCAAGGCGTTCCAGCAGGTG
Organism: Achromobacter sp. JD-1; assembly: GCF_038594925.1. Classification (NCBI taxonomy): domain Bacteria; kingdom Pseudomonadati; phylum Pseudomonadota; class Betaproteobacteria; order Burkholderiales; family Alcaligenaceae; genus Achromobacter; species Achromobacter sp. JD-1. Next base: position 445,658 of record NZ_JBCGCS010000001.1, read on the forward strand.
CACGTCTTGCTCGTTCTTCAGCAGCGCGCCCGCCATCAGCGGCACGGCGGTGGCGGTGTGGGCGTCGATTTCTGCCGCCGTGGCGTTTTCGGCCAGCAGCAGGCGCAGCCAGTCCAGCAGTTCCGAGGTGGACGGCTTTTTCTTCAGGCCGGGCGCGTCGCGCAGCGCAAAGAAGGTGTCCAGCGCCGCGCGCAGCACGTCCTGCTTCAGATGCGGGTAGTGCACGGCGACGATGTCGCGCATGGTGTCGCGGTCGGGGAAGCGGATGTAGTGGAAGAAGCAGCGGCGCAGGAAGGCGTCGGGCAGGTCTTTCTCGTTGTTGGACGTGATGATGACCAGCGGACGATGGCGCGCCGAGATGGTCTCGCGCGTTTCATACACATGGAATTCCATGCGATCCAGCTCGCGCAGCAGGTCGTTGGGGAATTCGATGTCGGCCTTGTCGATCTCGTCGATCAGCAGCACTACCGGCTCATCCGCCTGGAACGCTTGCCACAAGGTGCCTTGCACGATGTAGTTGCGGATGTCGCGCACTTTCTCGTCACCCAACTGCGAGTCGCGCAGGCGCGACACGGCGTCGTACTCGTACAGGCCCTGATGCGCCTTGGTGGTGGACTTGATGTGCCATTGCAGCAACGGCCGGCCCAACGCGCGCGCCACCTCTTCGGCCAGCATGGTTTTGCCGGTGCCCGGTTCCCCCTTGATCAGCAGCGGGCGCTGCAAGGTCAGGGCGGCGTTGACGGCCAGTTTCAGGTCGTCGGTGGCGACGTAAGAGTCGGTCCCGTTGAAGCGGGCAGGCGTGGCGGATTGAGCGGACTGGGCTGCGGACATAGGCTGATGGCTTCCGAGGATTGACGGTGATCAATACCCAACGCAAGGTATTAATCCTGAGCAATTATCGTACAATCAGGCGGTTTTGCAGTTGGGTTCGACCCGCAACGTGTTTGCAGGGGGCCGACGTGTGAGCAGGCCCTAGTCCTTAAGCCATACCAAGAAGAGCCATTCCAATGAAGTTGCGAACCTCTCTGAAGTGCACGGTTTCCGTGTTGGCCGCGATAGCATCCTGTGCGATCGCCGGCCAGGCTGTTGCTGCTGACGCAGCGCCTGTCGGTAACATCCAAAACGCCCGCGACAAGGTCTCCATGTGCATCGGTTGCCACGGCATCGAAGGCTACAAGGCGACGTTCCCCGAGCTCTATCACGTGCCGATGATTGCTGGCCAGAACGCCAAGTACATCGAGACCGCCCTGAACGAGTACAAGAAAGGCGCGCGCAGCCATCCCACGATGGACGCCATTGCCGGCAGCCTGTCCGACCAGGACATCGCAGACCTGGCCGCGTACTACTCGAATCTGAAATAAGGGGCAAACAATGAATCGCACGATGCTTGCCCTTCTGGGCGCGACTTTCGCCATGGCGGGCGCCTCCGTTCAGGCGCAGGACCTGGCCGCCGGCAAGGCCGTTTTCGATAAATTCAATTGCGCGTCGTGTCACGGCGCCGACGCCAAGACCGCTGTGGATCCTTCCTACCCCATATTGGCTGGCCAGCACGCCGACTACCTGGCCCATGCGCTGAAGGCCTACAAGCGCGGCGCCTCGGGCAGCGCGGCCACTGCCAACGTGCGCAAGAACCCCATCATGGGCACCTTTGCCACGCCGCTGTCCGACGAGGATATTTCCAACGTGTCGGCATGGCTGGCGTCCCTGCCCAGCGACCTGGGCGTACGCAAATAACGCTTGGGCCTCAAAGGCTAAGCAAGCGTCAAAGGCTGGCGCGGCGGCGGATCAAGTCTATATAGGTGTCGCTGTCCAGCGGCGTACCCAGGCGCTGCGCTTCCCACACCACTTGTCCCAGGCATTCCATGATTTCATGGGCTGCCTGATGGGCATCCGAGCGCGCCGTCAGTTGTTGGTAAGCAAGCCGGATGCCGGGCGGATGGTCAATGGACAACTGCTCGGCGATGGCCAGATGCATGGACAGGTGCAGGAACGGGTTGGTGCGCCCCTTTTCCACTGCGTATTCCATGGTCATGGCCTCGGGGCTTTCCAGGTCGCCGTGGTATTCGGGATGCTCGATGATCCAGTCCAGCGCGATGGCCTCGAGCGGCGTCAGCACTTCGTTGGCGCGGTGCTTGCGCCAGGTGTCGATAAAGAATTCGCGGACTTGGTCGCGTGAGGGATTGAACATCGGCGGGGGACGGAATGCGGTGTATGAACGCATTATTTTACCGCGCGCCTGCTGGACGCCGGTTGCCGACGGCCCTTTGCGATATAGAATTGGTTGCTATCCGCCATCCGGTGTGCGGTCTGACAGGGAGTTTCCCTGCGGAATCGGACGCTTTTCGATGCGGCGCGTGCAGAAAAACCACCCGGAGCAAATGGAGCATTCATGTCCTACCAACATATCAAGGTTCCCGCTGGCGGCCAGAAAATCACGGTCAACGCTGATTTCTCGCTGAATGTGCCTGAACAGCCCATCGTTCCCTTCATCGAAGGCGACGGCACGGGCGCCGACATCACCCCGGTGATGATCAAGGTTGTCGACGCCGCGGTGCAGAAAGCCTACGGCGGCAAGCGCAAGATTCATTGGATGGAAGTCTATGCCGGCGAGAAGGCCACCAAGGTCTACGGCCCGGACGTCTGGCTGCCCGACGAAACCCTGGAAGTCGTCAAAGACTACGTGGTGTCCATCAAGGGCCCGTTGACCACGCCGGTCGGCGGCGGCATCCGCTCGCTGAACGTGGCGCTGCGTCAGCAACTGGACCTGTACGTCTGCCTGCGCCCGGTGGCGTACTTCAAGGGCGTGCCCTCGCCGGTGCGTGAACCCGAAAAGACCAATATGGTGATCTTCCGCGAGAACTCGGAAGACATCTACGCCGGCATCGAATACATGGCCGAAAGCGAGCAGGCCAAGGAACTGATCCAGTTCCTGCAGACCAAGCTGGGCGTGAAGAAGATCCGCTTTCCGAACACTTCGTCCATCGGCATCAAGCCCGTGTCGCGCGAAGGCACCGAGCGCCTGGTGCGCAAGGCCGCGCAATACGTCATCGACAATGACCGCACGTCGCTGACGCTGGTGCACAAGGGCAACATCATGAAGTTCACGGAAGGCGGCTTCCGGGACTGGGGCTACGAGCTGCTGCAAAAGGAATTCGGCGCGCAACTGATCGACGGCGGCCCGTGGTGCAAGTTCAAGAACCCCAGAACGGGCCGCGAGATCATCGTCAAGGACGTGATTGCCGACGCCTTCCTGCAGCAGATCCTGCTGCGTCCGGCCGAATACGATGTCATCGCCACGTTGAACCTGAACGGCGACTACATCTCGGACGCGCTGGCGGCGCAAGTGGGCGGCATCGGCATCGCGCCGGGCGCCAACCTGTCGGACTCGGTCGCCATGTTCGAAGCCACCCACGGCACGGCGCCCAAGTACGCGGGCAAGGACTACGTGAACCCCGGTTCCGAAATCCTGTCGGCCGAAATGATGCTGCGCCACATGGGCTGGACCGAAGCTGCCGACCTGATCATCTCCAGCATGGAAAAGTCCATCCTGTCCAAGAAGGTCACGTATGACTTTGCCCGCCTGCTGGAAGGCGCGACCCAGGTGTCGTGCTCGGGCTTTGGCCAGGTCATGATCGAAAACATGTAAATCCGCGGGTCACCCCGTGATGTTTCGCTGAACCCGCCCGCCATCATGGCGGGCGGGTTTTGTCTACCTATTCCGCATGAAGCGCATTGCGCTTGCGCTGTTCTTTCCAGGTTGATCGCTGTGCCCCGAATGTATGTTTCCTTAGCCACCTGGCTTGTGTTGTTGGTACCCGCGCTGGCCTTGACCAGTCCGGTTGGCGGACCCGCCATTCTTTATCTGAGCGCCCTGATCGCGCTGACCGCGCTGGCGGTCAACGCCGTCAAGCGGTACGAACCCATGAATTTCGGCGCCTTGTGGCCGATGTCGCTGGTGCTGCTGCTGCCACTGGCCTGTATGTTCGCCACGTCCATGGTGCAAGGCGTGTGGAGCAATTCCGAACTTGAAAAGCTGCTGCGCTTTGCACTGGCGCTGCCGGTGTTATGGCTATTGCTGCGCGCGCCGCAGCGATGGCTCAAGCTGGTGCAGTGGAGCATCTTGGTGGGCGCCCTTGCCGGGTCGCTGTTGCTGATCGTCGTCATGGAAACCGAGAGCCGTGGCGCGATGATCGATGTCGGCGGGCGCTATAACGCCGTGGGGTTTGCGAACTTGACGCTGTTGTTCGGCGGCATGACGCTCTTGTCCCTGGGCTTCGGGCCTTCCACCCGCTGGCCCCGCACCGAAGTGGTGGTGAAGCTGTTGGTGGTGGCGTTGTCTGTCATCGCCACCTGGCTGTCCGAGACGCGCAGCAGTTGGATGCTGCTGCCTATCCTGGGCGTGGTGTTCCTGCTGGGCCTGCGCCATTGGCAGCGCCGCCATAAGGTGTATTGCGCCTTGGCCGTCTCTGTGGCGCTGGTTGCCAGCGCCGCCGCCATCTGGACGTTCAGCAGCCGGATGCACGAGATATCGAAAGACGTCCAACGATTTACGACGTCGACCAACCGCGATACGTCCTTCGGCATCCGCTTGCAGTTGTGGCATGCCTCGTATCTGATGTTCGAAAAGAGTCCGATCGTGGGCGTGGGTCCCAGCAAGTTCCGCGAAGAGCTGCGGACGCTTCAAACCCAAGGCGTGGTTACCCAAGAGGTGGTCGACGGCTATGGAGAGCCCCACAACGACCTGCTGGCTGCGTTGGCCGGATATGGGCTGCTGGGCTTGATCACGATTTTGCTCCTGTACCTGGTGCCGGCGGCCGTATTCTTCCGCCGCTTGGCCAGCGATGACAGGGTGATCCGCGTTGGCGCACAGTTGGGGCTGCTTTTCTGCCTGGGTTATTGCGCCTTCAGCCTGACCGAGATGATGTTCCGCAACATGCGCAGCGTGCCCAACTATTCGCTGGCCGTCGTGACGCTGATTGCGTTGACGACGCCGCGCGTCGCGCAGGCGGCCAGGGGCGCATTGCGGCGCTGACGGCAAGCGGAGAAATCTCCGCAATGCAAGCACTACCGAACGCAAGGTCTGCCGGCCTTGCGTTTTTTTTATGCGTCTTGCTTTAGATCAACGGTCTTAAGCCTTCCTAGTGAAAACCCTGCTGCGTCACCGTATCCTGACGGATCGCAATACATAAACCGTCACATTCTGCCGTCAAACGTTTCATGTGGCAGATTGAAAAAAATAACGAGGAGAGGCTGTGAAAAATTCCAGTCTGCGCAGGGAGCTGTTGTGGTTCGTATTCGCCATTGGCGCTGTCGTTCTGATGCTGGGTGCCTGGGATGCCTGGCAGCGCCGCGCCGAGATGGTGGCCGAGCGCAAGACCGAATTGCGTCATGTGCTGGATCTGTCGGCGGGCATTCTGCGCAATGGCAAGCAGAGTGTCAGCGAAGGCATGCCGCTGGCCCAGGCCAAGCAGAATGTGGCGCGGCGTCTGGCGCAACTGCGCTATGGCGACGACGGCTACGTGGGCGTGTTCGGCGATGACTATGCGCTGCTGGTGCATCCGGACGCCAAGCTGGTGGGCACGAACGTGCGCGCCATCAAGGATGTGGACGGCTTGCCGATTTTCGAAAACCTCTATGCCGAAGGCAAGGCGGGCGGCGGTTATGTGGAGTACCGTTTTCCACGGCCAGGCGCCGACGAGGCCTTGCCGAAGATCAGCTATGCCGCTTATGACGCGGATTGGGGCTGGCTGATCTTTACCGGACTCTATGTGGATGATGTCGACAACGCGTTCTATGGCACCTTGTGGCGCCAGGGCGGCGTGACGCTGGGCTTGCTGGCGGTGCTGCTGATCGGGGCATTGCGCTTCTTCCGCACGCATGTGATCGGCCCCTTGGATGAGGCCGTGGCGCTGTGCGAGCGCGTGGCCAATGGCGACTTGTCCGGCAGCGTTTCGCACCACCATCGCGGCGAGATCGGCCGCCTGTTCGAAGGGATGGGACGCATGCAGGAACGTCTGCAAGCCGCCTTGCGCACGATCGTGCAGTCCACGGGATCCATCGCGGCAGCCTCGCGCCAGATCGCCGCGGGCAGCATGGACCTTTCCGATCGCACCGAGAAGCAGGCCGCCGCGCTTGAGCAGACGGCCGCCAGCGTGGAAGAGATTACGGCCACCGCCAAGCAAAGCGCGCAACACGTGCGCGAAGTCAGTTCCCTGGCCGGCCAGGCGGCGCAACTGGCCCGTCAGGGCAGCGAAGAAACGCAGCACGCCATTGACGCCATGCGCGAGATCTCACACAGTTCGCAGCGCATCGGCGAGATCATCAGCGTGATCGACGGGATTGCGTTTCAGACCAACATACTGGCCTTGAACGCGGCGGTCGAAGCGGCGCGGGCGGGCGAGCAGGGGCGCGGCTTTGCGGTGGTGGCGGGCGAAGTTCGGGCGTTGGCACAGCGGTCGGCCACGGCCGCCAAAGAGATCAAGGGCTTGATCGAGACCTCGTCGGATTCCGTTGCGCGCGGCAGCGAACGGGTGGGCCAGGCCAGCGCAACCATGGGCAGCGTGCTGGAATCGGCCGCCACCAGCGCGCCGCTGATGGGCGAGATTGCCACCGCGTCGGCCGAGCAAAGCGTGGGCATCGAGCAGATCAACCAAGCCGTCACGCACCTGGACAGCGTGACGCAGCAGAACGCGGCGCTGGTGCAGGAGTTCGCGGCGTCGGCGGCGACCCTGCACGAGCAGGCCGACGGCCTGGCGCGCGCTGTGTCGGTATTCAAGCTGTCTGTAGCCGGCTAGGCAAGTCCTGCACGGCGCTCATCGCCCGTTGCAGGCGTGGGGTCAGGTCGCGGCTGGCGGGCATCATGGGCATACGCAGTTCGTCGGCGATCAGCCCTTGCAGGGCGAGCGCCCGCTTGATCGGCGCGGGATTCGGTTCGGTGAACAGAAGCCGGATCAGCGCGCGCAGCGGCTCGAAAAGCGCGCGCGCGGCTTGCGCCTGGCCCGCGTGCGCCAGCCCCATGATTTCCACATAGCGCTCGGGAAACAGGTGTGCGGCGGCCGGGATGGCGCCGCGTCCGCCGGCTAGCCAGTGGTCCAGCAAGGACAGGTCGTCGCCACACAGCACATCCAGCTTGCCGCGCGTGTTCAGCGCGGCAAGCACCGCCGGGTTGCATTCCTTGACGGCGGAAAAGTTGGGCAGCAAGGCCAGCGATTCCATGGTCTCGACCGTCATGGTCACGCCCGTGCGCTTGGGGATGTTGTACAGAATGATGGGGCGTTCGGTAGCCCAGGCGATCTGCCGGTAATGCCACAGGATGCCGGCTTGCGAGGGGCCCAGATAATAAGGCGGCGGCACCAGATAGCCCGCCGGGCAATGCTTGTCCAGGCGCCGGATGGCCGTGGCCACGCCGCGCGTGTCGACCCCGCCCGCGCCGAATATCAAGGGCAGCGCATGCGGGTCGCTGGCGATGGCCTGGGCCATGTCGATTTTCTCGGACAGGCTGAGCAGATTGCCTTCGCCGCTGGAACCGAACAGCACCAGGCCGGTGATGCCCGCGTTGCGGTAGTAGCGGGCCAGCGCCTGTGCGGCGTCCATGTCCACGTAGCCGCCACGCAGCGGCGTGATCATCGGCAGCCAGATGCCTTCAAAGCGCGGAGTCAGCGGTAGATCCATGATCTAGCACCCCGTGATGGCGGCGGCCGCGCGCACCGGTCCGAATTCCGCTTGGGGCAGCCCGCGCATGACGGCAAGCATCATGTCGTCCAATTCGTCCTGGGCGCATTGCAGTTGCAAGGTGCTTTGCGCACGGGCGTGGTCCACGGACAGCAGGTAAATGCCGATCCGCTGACCCAGCGCGCGATGCAGCGCCAGGCGCACGTTCAAGGCATCCAGCGTATCGATCCTGATCGTCAGCGCAACCTGCCGACTTTGCGCCAGCGGCAAGCTTGGGATGAGGTCGTGCGTAGCAGGGTGGGACGAGTGCAGTCGGGGAATCATGGCGTGGGCGGAGCGGGGCGCCGCTAGCGGCGATCCGCATTTCCTTTGGTTGATGACGATTCCACTATAGGAATCACGCCGTAAATCCTGCCGATAAAGGCGGGCGTGGCGCGTAAAAATCGCGTCAACGCCCCACGCCTTCAGAACGTCTTGGTTAACGACAGCAAGCCGGTGGCCTTGCCCATGTCGCGACCGTGCGTGTTGGTGTAGACGGCACGGTCCGCGTTGGTGTCCAGGTAGGCCAGCGACACGGACAGGCCCTGCCCGAAGTCCTTGGTCAGCCCAAGCTTCCAGTCGGTATAGGACCCGTTGTCCACGTTCTTCACAAGCTGGCGTCCCACATGGGCGTTGAGCGTCAGCCCCCACACCCCGGTATCGACGTTGGCGGCCATATCGAAGTACTGGCTGTACTTGCTGTCGGCGAAGCCGAACAGGTTGGTCAAGGCGATGGAGTACTTGAACATGACCGGGCCGTAGCCGATGCCGGCGTACAGCTCGGTGGTGTCGGGGCTGGTGTAGCCCGAGGGAAAGTCGCCCGGGTAGTAGTACTGCAAAATGCCCAGGTCCAGCGGCACGCCTTCGGCCAGATTGCCCTTGTAGCCGCCGTAGAAATCCATTTCCACGGGCGCGGACACGTCGGGGTTGCTGTCGCCCAGCCAACTGATGCTGGAGTTCCAGTTACCCAGATAGAAGCCGCTGGCGTGGGCCAGGTCAAAGCCGCCTTGGATGGCGGGCTTGTTGTTCGTCTGCATCAGGCCGCGATAGCGGTATTGGCTGGCCAGCGTAAGGTTGGCCGACAGCGTGAAGTCGCTGACGGCGGGGTTGGCAGCGGGGGCGGGCATGTCGCTGGCTTGTGCGGTGGCGGCCAGGCTCAGCAGCGCAAGCGCAGCGACGGAATTGCGGGACATGAGGTACTCCTGATGTTGAACGGGATCGCAACAATAGGAGGATCGGCATAAACCGCGAGACAAGACTCGCGCTGCCCGCGTAAAGGCGGGATAAAGGCCTAAGAAAAACAGATCGATGCCGCGCGATCAGCCCGCGAAGCGGTAGCCCACGCCGATCTCGGTCATCAGGAAGACGGGTTGCGCGGGGTCGGCTTCCAGCTTCTGGCGCAGGTGCCCCATGTAGATGCGCAGGTAGTGATTGCTTTCCACATGCGACGGGCCCCAGACCTCGCGCAGCAACTCGCGGTGCGTCATGACCTTGCCCCGGTGCGCAAGCAGCGCGGCCAGCAGGCGGTATTCCATGGCGGTCAGGTGCACGTGCTGGCCGGCGCGCTCGACGACGCGCTTGGCGAAGTCGATGCGGACGTCGCCGAAGGTGATCTCGGCCGCCTGGCCAGCGCCTGCCCGCGCGTGGCGCCGCAGCAGCACGCGCAGGCGGGCCAGCAACTCGCTGACGCCGAAGGGCTTGGTCAGGTAGTCATCGGCGCCTGCGTCCAGCGCCGCCACCTTGTCAGGTTCGGCACTGCGTGCCGACAAGACCAGCACGGGCACCTGCGTCCAGCCGCGCAGTTCGCGGATCAGCGTCATGCCGTCTTCGTCGGGCAGGCCCAGGTCCAGCACGATGGCGTCGGGCTGCCGGGTGCCGGCTTCAATCAGGCCGCGCTTGACGGTGTCGGCCTCGTGCACGGCGCAGCCCTCGCTCTCCAAGGCCTGACGCACGAAGCGCCGGATGTTGGCGTCGTCTTCGATGATCAGGACGGTAGGCTGGTAGTCGAACATGCTGGGCCTGTCTTCAAGGGGTGTCGGGTTGAATGTCGGAATGCATTTCGGGCTGAACGTCGGGCGGCGTGCCCAGGGGCAGGCTGAAGACGAATTGCGCGCCCGAGGCCTGGCCCGGTGCGTGTTCGACCCAGATGCGGCCATGGTGGGCCGAGATGATGGCCTCGCATACCGCTAGCCCCAGGCCCACGCCCGGCGTTGCGGACTCGCGGTCGCCCCGTGTGAATTTTTCGAAGATGCGGCGTTCGGCGCCATCAGCGACACCGGGGCCGTTGTCGCTGACAGCCACGCGTAGCGCGTCGCCGTGGACCGCCGCGTGCAGATGGATGGTGCTGCCCGGCGGTGTGTACTTGGCCGCGTTCTCCAGCAGGTTGCACAAGACGCGTTCGATCAGCACGCCATCGCATTCCACCAGCGGCAGGCGCGACAGGCTGGCCACGGTGACGCGGTGCGCCGCCAAGGGTTCGCGCATGGCCGCAAGCGATGCGCCCACCAGTTCTTCGATCGATTGCCACTCCATGCGCAGCGGCGTGTCATGGCTTTGCAGTCGGGCCATGTCCAGCAGGTTGACCACCAGCGCATGCATGCGTTGTGCCTGGTCGCGCATGGCAAGGACGGTGTCCTGGACGTCGGCGGGTAGCGTGGCGTGCCGGCGTATCAGTGTGTCGGTCATGCCGACAAGGCTGGTCAAGGGGGTGCGCAGGTCGTGCGATACCGCCGCCAGCAGCGAATTGCGCAGCCGCTCGGATTCCATGCTGACCAGCGCCTGCTGCGCCACTTCAACATAGTGCAGCCGCTCCAGCGCAATGGCGATGAGCGTGGCGTAGGCCTCGATCTGGCGGCGTGAATCCGGGTGCGTGAACAGGCTGCGGTGGGGGGCTGCCAACGCCAGTACACCGCGCGTGCGCATCGGCGCCTTCAAGGGCAGGTACAGCATTTCGCTGTTGGACAGCGTGGTGGTGCCCGCGCCAGCGGGTTGGCCATGGTCGTAGACCCACTGGGCCAGTGCCGACTCCACCGCCGGCATGTCGTCCGAAGTGGGTGAGGCCAGCTTCAGGCGGTCGTCCAGGCCCAGGATGTACAGGGCGCAGCGCGAGCCGAAGGTGGCATGCACGAAGGCGCCGGCCAGCGCCACGATCTGCTCGGGCAACAGGGCCGAAGACAATTCGCGCGCGAACTCGTACAGGCTGCGCGCGTCGGCTTCACGTTTGACCGACACCTGCGCCTGCAGGCGCAGGCCGGCCGTCAATTGCCCGATCAGCAGGCCCACGGCCAGCAGCACGGCGAAGGTCAGCAGGTACTGCACGTCCGACACGGCGAAGGAAGCCAGCGGTTGCACGAAGAAGAAATCGAAGAGCCCCACGCAGACCACCGACGCCAGCGCCGCCGGGCCGCGCCCGTGGCGCAGCGCCACGCCCACGACCGCCAGCAGGAACAGCATGACGATGTTGGTCTGGTGCAGCGACGGGAATGCCAGCATCGACAAGCCGGTGGCCGCCGCGCAATAGCACAGTGCCCAGGCGTAGCCGGACAGCGGTCGCGGGCTGCGCAGGTCGGTGCTGGCGCGAGCACGGCGCCCCAGCGTCAGCGGGTCGCGCCCCGCGGGCAGGCTGGCGGGCAGCGGCGGCGCGCCCAGGCGGATGATGTCGATCTCGGGGCAGCCCGCGGCCAGCATGTCGGCAAAGCTGTGCCGGCGCCACAGCCAGCCCGGCGTGATGGCGGTTGTCAGCAAGGCCGACAGCGACAGGCGCAGCCGTTGCAGGCCGTTTGCCCGCGTGCGGCCGACGATGGCCTTGGTAATGTTGTGGCGGCGCACGTAGCGCACCACCGCGTCGACCATGTCGGCGCCCGCCAGCGTTTCGGTGCGGGCGCCCAGTGCGTCCGCCAAGGCCAGGCTGCGCTGCATGCGGTCTTGTTCGGCCGGCGGTGTTGGGGCCGCGCGCGGCGTGTCGATGGTGACCACATGCAGATCGCACTCCAGTTGCTGGCTCAGGCGGTGGGCGCTGCGGATGACGTATTCGGCGTCGGCGTCCGGGCCGATGCAGGCCACCACGGCTTCGCGCGTGCGCCATACCGGTTCAATGGCGCGGTCGCGTCGATAGGCCTGCACGTCGTCGTCCACATGGTCGGCGGTGCGTCGCAGCGCCAGCTCGCGCAGCGCGATCAGGTTGCCCTTGCGAAAGAAATTGCGCGTGGCGTGGCGGGCTTGTTCGGGCAGATAGACCTTGCCTTCTTTCAGCCGGCGCAGCAGTTCATCGGCCGACAGGTCCACCAGGATGACTTCGTCGGCGGCGTCGAAGACCTCGTCGGGCACGGTTTCCCAGACGCGCACGCCGGTAATGCTGCCCACCGCTTCGTTCAGGCTGTCCAGATGCTGCACGTTCAGCGTGGTCCAGACGTCAATGCCCGCGGCCAGCAGTTCGTGGATGTCTTGCCAGCGCTTGGCGTGACGCGAGCCCGGCGCGTTGGAATGCGCCAGTTCGTCCACCAGCACCAGGCCGGGGCGGGCGGCCAGCGCGCCGTCCAGGTCGAATTCCTTCAGCACATGGCCCCGGTACGCCACGTCTTTCAGTGGCAGCACCGGGATGCCCTCAAGCAAGCCGGCCGTTTCGCGGCGGCCATGGGTTTCGACGATGCCGGCCAGCACGGCCACGCCTTGTGCGGCTTGCGCGCGGGCGGCCACCAGCATGGCGTAGGTCTTGCCTACGCCGGCCGACGCGCCGAAATACACGCGCAGCTTGCCGCGCGCCGCCTCGCGCGCGGCGTCGTCCAGCGTTTTCAAGAGCGCGTCCGGATCGGGACGCTCGCCAGCAATGTCAGCCATGAACGCGCAAGGGTGGGGTGGGAAAGGCTGGCGATACTATACGCCGCGCCATCATTGTGCCGGGTGCAATTTGTCCAGCGCCAGGTTCAGCGTCAATACATTGACGACGGGTTCGCCCAACAAGGCCAGCCAGGGCTTTTCCGTATGGGCCTGGATCAACGCATCCACCTGCGCGCGCGGCACATGGCGGGCGCGCGCCACCCGCGCGGCCTGGTAGCTGGCGGCGGCAGGGCTGATGCTGGGGTCCAGGCCACTGCCGGACGCGGTGACCAGGTCCACCGGCACCGGCGTGGGGTTGTCGGGGTCTGCCGCTTTCAAGGCCGCGATGCGGTCCTGGATGGCCTGGGCCAACGCGGGGTTGCGCGGCCCCAGGTTCGAACCGCCCGAGGCCGCGCCGTTGTAGGGCATGGGCGCGGTGGCCGACGGCCGGCCCCAGAAGTACTGCGGCGCGGTAAACGACTGGCCGATCAGTGCCGACCCGACCACCTTGTCGCCTTGCGTGATCAGCGAGCCGGCCGCCTCGTGCGGGAACACCACGGCGGCCACGCCGCGCGTCAGGAAGGGGTAGGCCAGGCCCGTCACCAAGGACAGCGCGGCGAAAACGACCAGCGCGGGGCGCAGCACGCCGCCTTGGCGCGCCGGGGCGGGGGTTGGGGTAGCAATGGATTTCATGATGGATTCCTTGTTTGTGGGGAGAGGCGGCGGGGCTCAAGTCCGGCCAGTCAGATCCAGCCGGCCTAGGTCCAGCCCAGCGCGGCCAGCACCATGTCGATCAGCTTGATCCCGACGAACGGCACCAGCAGCCCGCCCAGCCCATAGATCAGCAGGTTGCGCCGCAGCAGCACCGATGCGCCCAGGGGCCGGTAGCGCACGCCTTTCAACGCCAGCGGAATCAGCACCACGATGATCAGCGCGTTGAAGATCACCGCCGACAGGATGGCCGAGGCGGGCGTGGTCAGGTGCATGATGTTCAGCACGTTCAACTGCGGGAAGACGGTGGCGAAGGCGGCCGGGATGATGGCGAAGTACTTGGCCACATCGTTGGCCACGCTGAACGTGGTCAGCGCGCCGCGCGTCATCAGCATCTGCTTGCCGATCTCGACGATCTCGATCAGCTTGGTGGGGTTGGAGTCCAGGTCCACCATGTTGCCCGCTTCCTTGGCGGCCTGGGTGCCCGAATTCATCGCCACGGCCACGTCGGCCTGTGCCAGTGCGGGGGCGTCGTTGGTGCCGTCGCCCGTCATCGCCACCAGGCGGCCTTCGGCCTGATAAGCGCGGATCAGTTGCAGCTTGGCCTCGGGCGTGGCCTCGGCCAGGAAGTCGTCCACGCCCGCTTCGGCCGCGATGGAGGCGGCGGTCAGCTTGTTGTCGCCCGTGATCATCACGGTCTTGATGCCCATGCGGCGCAGCTCGGCAAAGCGCGCCTGGATGCCAGGTTTGACGATGTCTTTCAGTTCCACCACGCCCAGCGCGCGGTTGCCGTCGCTGACCAGCAGCGGCGTGCTGCCGCGTCGCGCTACGTCTTCGGCCTGATGCCGCACCGTTTCGGGTACGCTGGCGCCCAATTCCTGCAGCCAGGACTGCACGGCGTCCACCGCGCCTTTGCGAATCATGCGCTCGCCCAGGTTCACGCCGCTCATGCGGGACTGCGCGGTGAAGGGAACGAACTCGGCGTCTTCAACACGCGCGGCTGGCGCGTGGGTGGTCTTGTCGGCCAGCGCCACGATGCTGCGGCCTTCCGGCGTTTCGTCGGCCAGGGACGCCAGGCGGGCGGCGTCGGCTAACTCACGCGCCGATACGCCCGGCGCGGGCAGGAAGGTGGATGCCTGGCGGTTGCCGAAGGTGATGGTGCCGGTCTTGTCCAGCAGCAGCACGTCCACGTCGCCGGCCGCTTCGACCGCGCGGCCGGACGTGGCGATGACGTTGGCGCTCATCATGCGGCTCATGCCCGCCACGCCAATGGCCGACAGCAGGCCACCGATGGTGGTCGGGATCAGGCAGACCAGCAGCGCCACCAATACCGTCACCGTGACCACCGCGCCGCCACCCGCCGCGCTGACCGCGTAGATGGAGAACGGCATCAAGGTCACCACCACCAGCAGGAACACCACGGTCAGCCCCACCAGCAGGATGGTCAGCGCCAGTTCGTTGGGTGTCTTCTGGCGCTTGGCGCCTTCCACCATAGAGATCATGCGGTCCAGGAAGCTCTCGCCGGGGTCGGCCGCGATGCGAACGAAGATCCAGTCGGACAGCACCCGAGTGCCGCCCGTGACGGACGAGAAATCGCCGCCCGATTCCCGGATGACGGGCGCGGATTCCCCGGTGATGGCGCTTTCATCCACGGAAGCGACGCCGGCGATGACTTGGCCGTCGCCGGGGATGGTGTCGCCCGCTTCGACCAGCACCACGTCATTGCGCCGCAGCAGTCCCGAGGCCTGGCTCGTGGCCTGGCCGCGCCATTGGTCCGGGTGCGCATCGCGGACATCCACGTCGCGAAAGCCCTTGAGCAAACGCGCGTTGATGGTGGTGCGCAAACCGCGCAGGGTCGCGGCCTGCTGTTTGCCACGGCCTTCGGCCAGTGCTTCGGCGAAGTTTGCGAACAGCACCGTGAACCACAGCCATACGGCGATGGCCAGGATGAAGCCCGCCGGGGCTTCTGCCTGGCCGCGCAGGGCCATGACCCACAGGACGGTGGTCAGGATGCTGCCCACGTACACGACGAACATGACGGGGTTCTTCAACTGCGCGGCGGGCGACAGCTTGCGCAGGCTATCCAGCAGGGCGGGCGCGACGAGTGATCGTGACCACATGCCGAAGGGACGCTCTTGCGGATCGATCGCGGGGGCGTGGGCGGCGGCGCCGCCTGCGCTTGAGGTTGGCATTTCAATCTTGGCCATGTTGTTTCCTAGCCTGTTGCATTCAAGGTTGCAGGTGTTCGGCGACGGGCCCCAAGGCCAGCGCCGGCACATACGTCAGCGCGCCCACCAGCAGCACCGCGCCGATCAGCAGCACCACAAAGAGGGGGCCGGTGGTGGGCATGCTGCCGGGGCCGGCGGGCAAGCGCCGCTTGGCCGCCAGCGAGCCGGCCATGGCCAGCACCGCGACGATCACGGCGAAGCGGCCGAACCACATGGCGATGCCCAGCAGCACGTTGTAGAAGGGCGTATTCGCGGACAGCCCGGCAAAGGCGCTGCCGTTGTTGTTGGCCGCCGAGGACAGTGCATACAGAATTTCCGAGAACCCGTGGATGCCCGGATTCAGCACGCCAGCCTGTCCGGCTGAGAGGGAGACGGCCAGGGCAGTTCCGCCCAGCACCAGCAAGGGCGTGGTGAGGATGATGATGGACACCATCTTCATGTCGTAGGCTTCGATCTTCTTGCCCAGGTATTCCGGGGTGCGGCCGATCATCAGGCCGGCGATAAAGACCGCCAGCACCGCAAAGGCCAGCATGCCGTACAGCCCCGAGCCCACGCCTCCGTAGACCACTTCGCCCAACTGCATCTGCAGCATCGGCGGCAGCCCGCCCAGGGCGCTGAATGAGTCATGCATGCCGTTCACGGCGCCGCAGGACGCGGCCGTGGTGATGATGGCAAAGAGCGAGGTGGCCGCGATGCCAAAGCGCGACTCTTTGCCTTCCATGTTGCCGCCTGGTGTCAATGCGGAAAGCGCGCTGTCCGCGCCAGCTTGCGCTGCCATGGGGTTGGGCTGCTGTTCGAAATAGGCGGTGGTCAGCGCGAAGACGGCGAACAGCACCGTCATGGCCGCCAGGATGGCGATGCCCTGGCGGCGGCTGCCGACCATTTCGCCAAACGCGAAGCAGAGCGCGGCGGGAATGGCCAGTATGGCCAGCATCTCCAGGAAGTTCGACAGCGGCGTGGGGTTCTCGAACGGATGCGCCGAGTTTGTATTGAAGAAGCCGCCGCCGTTAGTACCCAGCAGCTTGATGGCTTCCTGCGAGGCCACGGGACCCATCGCCAGCGTCTGCGTCGAGGTAGTCACGGGATCCATCAAGGGCTGGCCCGCGGCATCAAGCACGGGCTGGCCTTCCGCATTCATGCGCGGTTGCTCGTAATGCAGGGTTTGCACGGTTTGTACGTCTTGATAGGGGCTGAAGTTCTGGATGACGCCCTGGCTTACCAGTGCAAGCGCCAGTACGAAGGACAGCGGCAGCAGCACATACATCGTGCAACGGACCATATCCGCCCAGAAGTTGCCGATCGTGGCGGAGCTGTGCCGCGACAAACCGCGTATCAGCGCAAACAACACGGCGATGCCGGTGGCGGCGGACACGAAGTTCTGCACCGTCAGCGCCAGCATCTGCGTCAGGTAGCTCATCGTGGATTCGCCGCCATAGCCTTGCCAGTTGGTGTTGGTGACAAAGCTGATGGCGGTGTTGAGCGCCGAATCCGGGGTGACGGCGCCCATGGCGGCGGGATTCAGCGGCAGCATGCCTTGCAAGCGTTGCAGGCCATAGACCATCGCAACGCCGATCAAGTTGAAGGCCAGCACTGCCAGCGCATAGCGCTTCCAACCCATTTCGGCCTGCGGGTCGATGCCGGCAAGCCGATAAATGCCGCGTTCCAGGGGGCGGCCCCAGGCGGTCAGCCTGGATTGGCCGTTTTCCATGGCAATGCGGATATAGCGCCCCAGCAGCGGCGCGATCGCAAGCAGGACTGCCAGGTACAAGACCAGCAGTCCGATGAATTCGGCGGTCATCAGAATTTCTCCGGTTTGAACAGCGCCACCAGCAGGTAGACGAACAGCGCCGCGGCCGTCAGGCCGCTGAATGCATAGAGCCAGTTCATGACGGCTCTCCCGACGACAAGCCGGCGCAGAACTGCAACAGGCCGAATGTCAGCCCAGCCATGACGGCAAAGGCGGCGATATAGATGGCATCCACGTTTTTCCTCCCGGGAGCGGCGCTCCCTTCGAACGACGGGCCTGCGCGGCAAAAGCGGATGCGCGCCGGGGCAGGCCAGGTGACCAAAGCAGGACACCGGCAGGTTACGGAGCGGGGGGTAAAAACGGGATATAGCTTCGCGGGCGGGGTGTAAACAAGAAATAAACGTCGCCGGAATCCATGCGGCCCCTGGTGAAATACAGCCGCCCGCATGCCGGGCGCGCCGCGCCCGATTCCGGGCATGACGTGGTGGCAAGCGTCATATTCCGGGACGGGAGAGATTCCTGAATTCGGCTCAATTCCGGGATTTCAGCCAGAAAATCCCAATATTTAGAACTTTGTGGTCATTTCGCACCATGATGGGGCATGGAATATGTAAATGAATGCTCCGTCTTAGGGCATTCCCCTAGTGTGACAATCCCGCACATGGTGCAGAATCTCTTCCCATGCAGGTGAGGAGACAAAGCCCTGCATGGGCAAATACCGGCGGCACCGGTACATAAAAAAAGTAAAGCAGTACTCAAAAAAAGCAAAACGCACAACGGCTGGCACCAGGCAGTGCCAGCCGTTGTCGCATAAAAAGCCTGAATTTCTGCCGCAAGGGCTTTTCAGACGCAGCGTTTCGCGCTATCCAGGTAGGGTCTGAAAACATCCTAGCTATGCCGAAATCCAGCGCACCTCTTTCTGTTTCCACCCCGACTCCCTATTGGCGCCGCAACTTGCGGCTGATTCTGTTGCTGCTTGCCGTCTGGGCGGCGCTGACATTCGTGCCCACCTTCTTTGCGCGCTGGCTCAGCTTTGATTTCATCGGCTGGCCGTTCGCCTTCTGGATGGCGGCTTATGGCGCACCCCTGGCTTACCTGGTCATCATTGGTATCTACGCCCGGATCATGAACAGCGCTGATGAGTTGGCTGAAGAGCAAGCCGACTCTGCCGGGGGAGACCGCTGATGCCGTTTTTCAGCGGGGACACGCCCCAGGAATTCAGGATCCGGCTGCGGCGTATCTACGTGCTGTACACGGCAGGTTTTGCGCTGATGATCCTGATGCTGGCGCTGGCCGAAGTGCTGGGCATGCCGCGCAACTGGATCGGCTATGTGTTCCTGCTGGTCACGGTGAGCCTGTACGCGGGTATCGGCATCGTCTGCCGCACGTCCGATCAGGTGGAATACTACGTGGCCGGGCGGCGTGTGCCCGCCATCTACAACGGCATGGCCACCGCCGCAGACTGGATGTCGGTGGCGTCCTTCATCGGCGTGGCGGGCACGCTGTACCTGACGGGATATGGCGGCCTAGCCTACATCATGGGCTGGACGGGCGGCTATGTGCTGGTTGCCACGCTGCTGGCGCCGTACCTGCGGCGTTTCGGGCAATACACCATCCCCGACTTCATGGGCGCGCGCTACGGCGGCAACATGCCGCGCCTGGCCGGCGTGGCCTGCGCCATCCTGTGCTCGTTCACGTATCTGGTGGCGCAGATCTACGGGGTGGGCATCATCACCACGCGCATGACCGGCATTTCTTTCGAGCTGGGTATTTTCGTTGCGCTGGGCGGCATGCTGGTGTGTTCGTTCCTGGGCGGCATGCGTGCCGTTACGTGGACGCAGGTGGGGCAGTACATCATTCTGGTCATTGCCTACCTGGTGCCGGTGGTGTGGTTGTCGGTCAAGCATACGAACATGCCCGTGCCGCAGTTGTCCGCCGGCGTGGTGCTGCAGCAGGTGACCGAAAAAGAGGTCTATCTGCGGAACGATCCCTCCGAAATCGAGGCGCGCGGGCTGTGGCAGCAGCATGCCGATGAGATGGCCAAGCGGGTGCAGGCGCTGCCGGAATCCTGGACGCTCGAAAAAGACAAGCTGCGCAGCCGTCTGGCGCAATTGAACGCGTCCGACGCGCCCATGGTCGACATCCGTTCGGTCGAGCGCGAACTGGCGGCTTACCCCGCCAGCGTTGAAGATGCGCGCGTGGCCTGGTCGCAGGCGCGCGCCACTTACGAGGCGCGAGCCGCGCCGGCCACGCCGCACGCCGAACCGTTCCCGGCCAAAGACCCCGAAGAACAGCGCAACATGCGCGTCAACTTCCTGGCGCTGGTGCTGTGCCTCATGCTGGGCACGGCGGGCATGCCGCACATTTTGATGCGCTCATACACCACGCCCTCGGTGATCGAGGCGCGCAAATCGGTGTGCTGGTCGCTGCTGTTCATCCTGTTGCTGTACTTCATGGCGCCCGCGCTGGCGCTGCTGGTCAAGTACGAGGTCTATACCCAAGTGGTGGGTTCCAACTTCCTAAGCCTGCCCAACTGGGTGCACGCCTGGAGCGCGGTCGACAGCAACCTGCTGGATGTCACCGACATCAACCGCGACGGCGTGGTGCAGCTAAGCGAAATCAGCATTGGGGCGGACGTCGTGGTGCTGGCCATGCCGGAAATCGGTGGCCTGCCTTATGTGATCTCGGGCCTGGTCGCGGCGGGCGGCTTGGCCGCGGCCCTGTCCACGGCCGACGGGCTGCTGCTGACTTTGTCCAATTCCTTGTCGCATGACATGTGGTACCGGATGGTGTCCCCGCGCATGTCGGCCGCGCGCCGGGTGATGGTGTCGAAGATTCTGCTGCTGGTGGTGGCGTTTGGCGCGGCTTGGGTAGCGGCGCGCAAACCCGCCGACATTCTGTTCATGGTGTCGGCGGCGTTCTCGTTCGCGGCCTCGTCGTTCTTTCCCGCGCTGGTGATGGGCGTGTTCTGGCGCCGCGCCAACAAATGGGGCGCTACCTTGGGCATGGCGGCGGGCTTGTTGGTGACCTTCGCCTATATGACCTACACGCATCCGTGGCTGCGCGAATCGGTGCTGGGCATCTCGCGCTCGCAGCCGGTGGATTTGTGGTGGGGCATACAGCCGATCGCAGCGGGCGTGTTCGGGGCGCCGGTGGCCTTCTTGACGATCATCGTGGTGTCCTTGCTGACCCCTCCACCCGACAGCGCGACGGTGGCGCTGGTGGATTATCTGCGCCGCCCTGGCGCGACCCGGCCGCCCGCCGAAAGTACCTAGAGATCAGCTAAGAACGCCTAAGGGGCTTTGCAGGCGTTCGGTTGGCGGTTATCGGGGTTTGTGCAGGCCTGCCAGACCGGGTCGGGCAGGGCTTGCAGCAGGGTGTAGATCTGCCCCGGCGCCCACAGCCATTGCACGCCGCCGGGGTGTCGGCCCGCTGCCTCCCAGACCTGACGGCGCTGTGCGGCGCTTAGCGTGAAGCGGCCGTTCGGGCCGCTGTTGCCCTGCGCGAGCACGGCGGTGGGATCCCGGCGGGCGGCGTAGACCTCTCGGCCATCGCCCTTGGGCTGCACGATGGCCCAGTTGTAGTGGAACGACGCCAATGCCGGCGCCGCCCAGTCCGGGCCGGGCAGCACCAGAATGGAATATTCCGACGCGTGCTCCAGGTGGGGCAAGCCCAGCACCACCTTGTCGTTGTCCCAATCCAGCCGTTGGCGCAGAGTGCGCTGGCCAGGCTTGCCTTGCGTGTCGAACTCCCTGACCTCAATCGCGTCGCCTTGCCTTTCCACGTAGGAAATCGTGCGCAGCAGGCGGCCTGCCGTATTGTGCACATAGCGCATCAGTGGCTGCGAGGGTTTGTTGCAGGCCTTGGCGCCATGTTCGGCCAGCCAGCCGTTGCGGTCATAACGCAGGCAGTAATGCTGGGCGGGGTTGGAGCGGCCCGCCGCATTACGCGAGCGCAGTTCGTAGCCGCTAAGCCTGCCCGCGTCGTCGTAGAGAAAGCGCGTTTCATTGTCAGGCATGGGCAGCGAGGACTGTCCGGATTCCATCGCCTCGTGGATGGCGCGCGCACTGTACTCGGCGATGCCGCAAACGTGCTTGACGCCATCCGGGCCGCGTTCAAATCGCAGCAGAGTCGGGCCGATGGTGGCGCCCGGTTCGGCGGTGTACACGGACCAGTCCACGGCTTCGGCCCAGATATACGGCGTGGCGCGCGGGCCGGTTCGTACGCCCACGGGAGGCTCCCAGGTCTTGATGCGCGAGCCATCCAGCGCCAGCAGTGTGTTGGTGTCGTTCAAGCGCACGTTGGCAACCACGGTTTCCCGTTGGCCGGATGCCGCCATGGGCTGGCACAGTGCGTGCGCGAAGGGGGGCGCCAGCGATAGCGTGGCCACGGCAAGCAGGCGCAGGGCAGACTTAATACGCGGCATTGTGCAAATAGACGATCAGGCCCCAGAGTTCGCTGCTGACGCCGCCCAGACGCAAGGCGCCTTGGTCGGTCTGCATCAGCAGGAAGGGGTAAGCCTTGCGCTCCAGCTTGCCGGGCGGGGGCAGCCGGTAGGGCGTGAAATGGTCGGGCGACAGCAGGTACGTGTTGGTCATGTCGCCCACGTCCACATGCAGATACCAGACGGTCAGGTCGCCGACGTCAAGCGCCGGGTCTGTCTCGGGGTAGAGGCCGCCTTGGCCGGCCGGAATGCCGCTTTCCAAGACGCCCAGGAACACGCGGCGCGGTCCGGTTTGGGAAATGTACGACCCGTCCTTGGCGCGCCGCGCAAAGCTCTGGCGGATAAAGCCTGCGGCCCGGGAGCCGGGCACGACCGTGCGCGCGAACATCTCGTCCAATTGGGCGTCGCTAAGCGAGCGCCGCGTGGCGGACAGCCGGTCGAGATCTTGTGTGAAGTCTTTCAGCCACGCGCGGTAGCGGGCGAGTTCGGCGGCGCGGTTGAAGTCCTGCGTGGCGGCGGTGGCGGTCGGCAGGTAGCCCAGATAAGTTAGGCAGGCCAAGCAAAGCCAGGCGGCCAGCCAGCGCCACGACGAGAGCCGTCCAAGCGTTCCCGTGCGCGCCGTCAATGCGAGACCGATTTCGAAAACACGTTCATCACCACCACGCCCGCGATGATGAGGCCGATGCCGATCAGCGCGGGCGTGTCCAGATGCTGCTTGAACAGCACGGCGCCCACGATGGAGATCAGCACGATGCCCACACCAGACCAGATGGCGTAGGCGATGCCGACCGGAATTTCACGAAGCGTCAGCGACAGGAAGTAGAACGAGATCAGATAGCCGAACACGGTGATGAGGGACGGCATCAGGCGGGTGAAGCCTTCGGAGCCCTTCAACGCGCTGGTGGCGAAGATCTCGGCGATGATCGCCACGCCCAGGTATAGCCATTTCATTTGCGCTGTCCTTCGGATTGCCGCAGCAGCACCAGCAGCGCGCCCGCGCCGCCTTCGCGTTCGGGCGCTTCGGAAAACGCCAGTACCTCGTTCTTCTGCACCAGCCAGGTGCGCGCCTTATCTTTCAACACCGGTTCCAGGCCTTCAGAGCCATAGCCCTTGCCGTGCACGATGCGCACGCAGCGGATGCCGTGATCCTGGCATTCATCCAGGAACGACAGCAGCGCGTGGCGCGCCTGTTCCACGCGCAAGCCGTGCAGGTCCAGTTCGGCGCCCGCGCGCCATTGGCCGCGCCGCAGATTGCGCGCGGTATCCGGCGCCGCGTCGCTGCGCACGAAAGCGGTGCCGCCTTCGGAAAGCAGATGCGTGATTTCGCCGCCGTCAGACACGCCGATATCGGCGCGTGACGGCGTTTCGCCCAGCGCGTTGGCCCGGCGCAGCGCGGGCGCGGGCTCCGCCGCGGGCTTGTGTTCCACCCGGGCGGCCTGCTTGATCGGCGTGACCGACTTCATGGTGCGCTGAAACGCCGCCATGTCGTCCATGGGGGCGGTTTCAGGCTTCTTCAGCACGGCCACCCGCTTGGCGAGCGCTTCGCGTTCGCGCTCGGCTTGCAGGTCTTTCTTCAGGCGTTTCAGGTCGGCCAGGCCGACCTTACTGCCCCGCATTCTCCAACCACCGTTGCGCGTCCAGGGCGGCCATGCAGCCCGTGCCGGCGCTGGTGATGGCTTGGCGGTAGACGTGGTCCTGCACGTCGCCAGCGGCGAACACGCCCGGAACGGACGTCATCGTGGCCATGCCGGACAAGCCGCTCTTGGTGACGATGTAGCCGTCTTTCATTTCCAGTTGGCCCTGGAAGATTTCGGTGTTGGGCTGATGGCCGATGGCGATGAAGGCGCCCGTGACGGGCATGTCTTCGGTGGCGCCAGTGTCCACGTGGCGTACGCGCACGCCAGTTACACCGCTGTCGTCACCCAGCACTTCTTCCAGGGTGTGGAACAGCTTCAGTTCCATGTTGCCGTTCTCGACCTTGGACATCAGCTTGTCGACCAGGATGGGTTCGGCGCGGAACTTGTCGCGGCGATGGATCAGGGTGACCTTGCGGCAGATGTTGGACAGGTACAGGGCTTCTTCGACGGCGGTGTTGCCGCCGCCCACCACGACCACGTCCTGGTTGCGGTAGAAAAAGCCGTCGCAGGTGGCGCAGCCGGACACGCCGCGGCCCATGAAGGCCTCTTCAGAGGGCAGGCCCAGGTATTTGGCCGATGCGCCGGTGGCGATGATGAGGGCGTCGCAGGTGTAGATCTTGCCCGTGTCGCCCGTCAGCGTGAAGGGACGCTTGGACAGATCCACCTTGGCGATGTGGTCGAACAGCATTTCGGTGTTGAAGCGTTCGGCGTGCTTCTGGAAACGCTGCATCAGGTCGGGGCCCTGGACGCCATCCGCGTCGGCGGGCCAGTTATCGACGTCCGTGGTGGTCATCAACTGGCCGCCTTGGGCCAGGCCGGTCACCAGGACGGGGCTCAGGTTGGCGCGTGCCGCATAGACGGCCGCCGTGTAACCGGCGGGGCCGGAACCGAGTATCAAAACTTTAGCGTGCGTGGGCGTGGACATGGGCGGGTATCTTTAGGTTAACGCCCAATTATAATGAGCCGCATGCCGCGTATCTCGACTGCTTCCCCGCGCGCCTCGCGCAACACCCGCAACGGTCCTTCGCCGCTACAAACGCGTATCTCCGCGTTGCTGCGCGAAGCCCGCTGGATCCTATTTGCCGCCCTGGCGGCCTGGCTCACCCTGGTGCTGGCCACCTGGAGCGCGTCCGACCCAGGCTGGTCGCATTCGGTGCCCGGCGACGTCGTGCGCAACCATGGCGGCCGGTTGGGCGCCTATTTGGCGGACATCCTGCTTTATCTGTTTGGTTTTTCCGCCTGGTGGTGGGTCATCCTGCTGCTGCACCGGGTTCGGGCGGGCTATCGTCGCCTGGCCAGCCAGCTTAAGGTAACTAATAGTAAGCAGCCGGAAGTGCTGCCGCGTGTCCATTGGGAAGAGGGCATCGGCTTTTTCCTGCTGCTGATAGGGTCGTTGGGCATGGAAGCCCTGCGCCTGGCCAGCCACGGCACGCATCTGCCCGGCGCGTCTGAAAGCGCCAGCGGCGCGGGCGGCGTCATCGGCCACATGCTGGCCGATCTGATCAGCCGCAGCATCGGCTTCACTGGCAGCACGCTGGCCTTCCTGGTCATGCTGGCCATCGGCCTGAGCCTGTTCTTCTCGTTTTCGTGGCTGGCCGTGGCCGAGCGCGTGGGCGCGTGGCTGGAAGGCCTGGTGCGCCGCGTTCGCGATTCCTACGCCGCGCGCGAAGACCGCAAGGTCGGTCAGGTGGCCAAGGCCGTGCGTACGGAACAGGTCGTGGCCAAGCAGGAAAAGCTGGTGCACGAGCAGCCGGTGCGGATCGAACCCGCCATTACCGTCGTGCCTAAGTCCGAACGCGTGGAAAAGGAAAAGCAGCAGTCGCTGTTCTTTGCGCCTTCCGGTGGCGCCGAGGGCGATCTTCCCGCCATCAGCCTGCTGGACCCGCCGCTGACCAACCAGGAAACCGTCTCTGCCGAGACCATCGAATTCACGTCGCGCCTGATTGAAAAGAAGCTGGCCGATTTCGGCGTGTCCGTTACGGTCGTGGCGGCCCAGGCCGGCCCGGTCATCACGCGCTATGAAATCGAACCGGCCACCGGGGTCAAGGGTAGCCAGATCGTGAACCTGGCCAAGGATCTGGCGCGCGCGCTAAGCCTGGTCAGCATCCGGGTGGTGGAAACCATTCCGGGCAAGAACCTGATGGGCCTTGAACTGCCCAACCCGCGCCGCCAGATGGTGCGCCTGTCCGAGATCCTGGGGTCGCAGACCTATCACGCCAGCCATTCGGTGGTGACCATGGCGCTGGGCAAGGACATCGCCGGCAACCCCGTGGTGGCTGACTTGGCCAAGATGCCCCACCTGCTGGTGGCCGGTACCACCGGTTCCGGTAAGTCGGTGGGGATCAACGCCATGATCCTGTCGTTGCTCTACAAGGCCGATGCGTCGCATACCCGCTTGATCCTGATCGACCCGAAGATGCTTGAAATGAGCGTCTACGAAGGGATTCCGCACCTGCTGGCGCCGGTTGTCACCGACATGCGCCAGGCCGCCAACGCGCTGAACTGGTGCGTGGGCGAAATGGAAAAGCGCTATCGCCTGATGAGCAAGATGGGCGTGCGCAACCTGGCGGGCTACAACACCAAGATCCGCGACGCCATCAAGCGCGAGGAACCCATCCCGAATCCGTTCTCGCTGACGCCCGACCAGCCCGAGCCGCTGGCGCCGTTGCCCACCATCGTGGTGGTGATCGACGAGTTGGCTGACCTGATGATGGTGGTGGGCAAGAAGATCGAAGAACTGATCGCCCGCCTGGCGCAGAAGGCGCGCGCCGCCGGCATTCATTTGATCTTGGCCACGCAACGCCCCAGCGTGGATGTCATTACCGGCCTGATCAAGGCCAACATCCCGACGCGTATCGCGTTCCAGGTGTCGTCCAAGATTGATTCCCGCACCATTCTTGACCAGATGGGCGCCGAAACCCTGCTGGGCCAGGGCGACATGCTCTACATGCCGCCGGGCACCGGGCTGCCGGTGCGCGTGCACGGCGCGTTCTGCAGCGATGACGAAGTGCACCGCGTGGTGGAAAACCTGAAGGCGCAGGGCGAGCCGAATTACATCGAAGGGCTGCTGGAAGGCGGTGTCGAGGGCGACAACGGCGAAGGCGCCAGCAGCGTCACCGGCATCGGTGGCGACGCGGAGTCCGACCCGATGTACGACCAGGCCTGCGAAGTGGTGCTCAAGCACCGCCGCGCGTCGATTTCGCTGGTGCAGCGCCACTTGCGCATTGGTTACAACCGCGCGGCTCGCTTACTTGAGCAGATGGAGCAATCGGGTATGGTGTCGGCGATGCAGTCCAATGGCAACCGCGAGATCCTGGTCCCCGCTGCTGCCGCTGCCCGAGAGGAAGCATGATGAAAACGTTTCGCCGCCTGGCCGTCGTAGCCGCCTTGAGCCTGGCGCCCGCGCTGTCGTTTGCCGCCAGCGCGCAAGAGCAGTTGAGGTCGTTCGTGACCACGGTCACGTCGGCCACGGGTTCGTTCTCGCAGTACACGGTGAACAACCAGGGCCGCACGCAGCCCGCGCAAACCGGCGTGTTCTCGTTCCAGCGTCCGGGCAAATTCAAGTGGGCGGTGCAGAAGCCCTATGAACAACTGGTGGTGTCCGACGGCCGCGTGCTGTTCCAGTTCGACCCCGACCTGGCGCAGGTCACCGAACGCAAGGTCGACGCCGCCATCGGCACGTCGCCCGCCGCGATCCTGTTCGGGTCGGGCTCGCTGGAGCAGTCGTTCGACGTGTCGGCCTTGCCGTCCAAGGACGGCGTAGACTGGCTGCGCGCCAAGCCCCGCACGGCAGACGCGGGCTTTTCGCGCGTGGATATCGGCATGAAGGACAACTTGCCCGTGCGCGTGGAACTATTGGATTCGTTCGGCCAAACCACGCGGGTTGACCTATCGGCGATTAACGCCAACCCCACGCTACCCGCCAAGGAATTCCAGTTCACGGCCCCCAAAGGCGTGGACGTCGTGAAAATGTAGGATGGGTGAAGCGCGGGAGATTGGCCGCAAGAACCCCGGCGTCGAACGCGCGTAACCCATCAGACGAAGGTGGAGATATGGCCGGCCCCCAGAAGAATTGGGCCGGTGTTTGATGGGTTACGCGCGTTCAAAGCCGGGGTTCTTGCCCCTTGCCTTCCGCGCTTCACCCATCCTACGACACCCCCGCGTTAGCCGGTTACGGCCGCTTGTACGCTACGCAATCCACTTCCACCTTGGCGTCCACCATCAGGCTGGACTGCACGCAGGCGCGGGCGGGTGGGTTTTCGCCGAAGTATTCCTTGAAGACCTTGTTGAACGACGGGAAATCGCGCGCGTCGTCCAACCATACGCCGCAACGGACCACGTGTTCCGGGCCGTAGCCGGCTTCCTTCAAGATGCCCAGCAGTTGCTGGATCGCCTTGTGGCATTGCGCGACGATGCCGCCTTCAATCACTTCCCCGTTTTCCATCGGCACCTGGCCTGACACGTGCAGCCAGCCATCGGCGGCGACCGCGCGCGCAAACGGCATGTGCGAACCGCCTTGGCCGGTGCCGCCGGCGACGCCGTAGCGGGTGATGCCGTTGTTGTCGGGGGTGGGGGTATTGCTCATGTATGCACTCCTTAAATTTGGGTGGATGCGGAAGAATAGGGCGATGCGGCGCCAAAACTGGCGCGCAGGTCGCCGTTGCGTGGCAGCCAGCGGCCGGCGCGCTCGCCCGTGGGTTGCCCGTGCCGATAGGACAGCGCGCCGTTGACCCACACGGCCTCGATGCCCGCCGCGGTTTGCACAGGGGCGGCGAAGGTAGCGCGGTCGATGACGGTGTCCGGGTTGAACAGCACCAAATCGGCGTGATAGCCCTCGCGCACCAGACCGCGATCAGCCAGGCCGAAGCGCGCGGCGGACAGGCCCGTCATCTTGTGCACGGCCTGGATCAGCGGCAACAAGCCCACGTCGCGGCTGTAATGGCCCAGCACACGCGGGAACGCGCCCCACAAGCGCGGATGCGGCATCGGGTCGTTGGGAAGGCCGTCCGAGCCCACCATCGTCAGTGGGTGCGACAGCACGCGGCGCACGTCGTCCTCGTGCATGTTGTGATAGACGGCGCCGGCCGGTTGCAGGCGGCGCGCGGCATCCATCAAGGACACGCCCCAGTCGGCCGCAATGTCGGCCAGCTTGCGGCGGGCTTGCTCGGGGTGCGGCACCGACCACGTAATGTCGATATCGAACTCGTCGGTAACCTGCTTCAAGTCCAGCGTGGACGAGCTGGCCGAATAGGGATAGCAGTCGCAGCCCACATGCTGCATGCGGCCGGCGTTCTCCAGCGCAAACAGCACTTCCTTCGTGCGGCCCCAGTTGCCCGCGCCCGCGCATTTCAGGTGGGACACCACCACCGGCACGCGGGCGTGCTGGGCGATGTCGAAGGCTTCCTGCATGGCGTCAAGAATGGCCGCGAATTCAGAGCGCAGATGCGTTGTGTACAGCGCGCCGAATTCGTCCAGCGCTTCGGCCAGCAGCTTGACCTCGTCCGTGTCCGCCTCGATGGCGGAGGCGTAGGCCAGGCCCGTGCTCAGGCCGATGGCGCCATGTGCCAGCGCCTCGCGCAGTTGCTCGCGCATGGCCAGCACTTCGTCGCGGGTGGCGACCCGGTCCAGGCGGTCCATGTGATTGCTGCGCAGCGCGGTATGGCCCACCAGCGCGGCCACGTTGACCGCGGGCCGGGCCGCTTCGATGGCGCGCGTGTAGTCGCTAAAGCTGGGGTAGGCAAAGTCCTCGCGGCTACCCAGCAGGTTCATCGGGTCTGGCGGTTCGGCGCGCAGCGACACGGGCGACGCGCTGATGCCGCAGTTGCCCACCACCACGGTCGTCACGCCCTGCGACAGCTTGGGCAGCATGCCCGGCGTGCGGATGACGTTGGTGTCGTCGTGCGTATGCACGTCGATAAATCCGGGGGCCAGGGCCAGGTCGGTGCCGTCGATGATCTGGCGGGCTTGCGCGCCGGGCAGGGCGCCAATGGCTTTGATGCGGCCATCGGCCAGGGCAACGCTGGCGCGGTATTCGGGGCCGCCCGTGCCGTCCAGGACACGGACGTTGCCGATAAGGGTGTCGTACATCTTGGGTTCCAGGTTCAATCGCCCAGCGGTAAACGGTTGGGACCGCCGCGATGCTCGTCCAGCGCCAGCTTGATGCGGCGCAGCCGTTCGCGGTTTTCCTCTTGGTTCAGCATGGCCAGTTCGGTCGATAGCAGGTCAATGGCCAGCATCATCGCGTAGCGCGATGCCGAGGGTTTGTAGATGAAGTCGGTTTCGTCCGTGCGGATGGGCAGCACCACGTCGGCCAGCTTGGCCAGCTCGGACGTGGCGTCGGTAATGGCGACGATGCGGGCGCGGTACTGCTTCACGATGCGCGCCGCCCCGATGATTTCCGGCGTCAGGCCCGATGCCGACAACACCAGCACGGCGTCGCGCTCGTCCAGCGTGGCGGCCACCATGCGCAGCAGCACGGCGTCGCTGTACACCGCGATGGGGTAGCCCAGCCGCACCAGCCGCGATTGCACTTCCTGCGCCAGCACGGCGGACGCGCCGCCCATGCCGAACACGTAGATCATCCGTGCGCCATCCACGATGGCGGCCGCCTGTTCGAAAAGCTGCTCGGTAAACGTGGGCAAATGCGCGCGCAGCGTGCTTTCGATGTCGGCGTAGATGCGCGCGTAGAAGGTGCTTTCCTCGGCCGGCGCGCTGGGGTCAAGAAAGCGGCTGCCCACCGTGCTGGCCTGCGCCAGTTTCATTTTCAGGTCGCGGGTGTCGTCGCAGCCCACCGTGCGCGCAAAGCGGGAAATCGTGGCGATGCTGACGCCGGCCTTGGTGGCCAGTTGGTCCACGGTGGCGCTGGCGCTCCAGATGATGTCGTCAAGAATGGCGTCGGCCACCTTGCGTTCGGTCACGCTCAATGCGTCCCGCCGACTGCGTATCTGGAAGACGATGTCGCGGATGATGTTCATGTGGGGTTCCTGGGTCGGATCGTTTGGTGCAGTGGCTAGGCTGCCAGCTCGGGGGCGTCAAGGCGCGTACAGGCCACAAAGTGGCCCGGACCCACTTCCACCGCTTGCGCCTCGATGGTGGCGCAGGCGTCGGTGGCGTGGGGGCAACGTGTGCGGAACACGCAGCCGGACGGCGGATTGATCGGGCTGGGGATGTCGCCCTTGAGCAGAATACGCGAACGCGGCGCACGCGGATCCGGTACGGGCGCGGCCGACAGCAGCGCGCGAGTATAGGGGTGGCGCGGGCGTGCGTAGACTTCGCTGGTGGGGCCGCGTTCCATGACACGGCCCAAGTACATCACGACCACTTCGTCGCACAGGTAGTCCACCACGGCCAGGTCATGGGCTACGAACAGCATCGTCAGGCCCAGGTCGCGTTGCAGGTCTTGCAGCAGGTTCAGCACCTGCGCCTGCACCGACACATCCAGCGCCGACACGGGTTCGTCCGCCACGATGAAGTCGGGCTCAACCGCCAGGGCGCGTGCAATGCCGATGCGCTGGCGCTGGCCGCCCGAGAATTCATGCGGATAGCGGCGACTGTGGTCCGCGTTCAGGCCCACGCGCTCAAGCAGTTCGCCGATGCGGGCCGAACGGCGGTGTTGCGCCAGCTTGTGCGTGTCCAGCGCCTCGCCCAGGATCTCGGCCACCGTCATGCGGGGGTTGAGGCTGGCGTAGGGGTCCTGGAACACAATCTGCATGCGGCGGCGCCACGGCAGCATCTGCTTTTCGTTCAGATGCGTGATGTCCTGGCCGTCGAACAGCAGGCGGCCGGCGGTGGGCTTGAACAGGCGCAGCAAGGCGCGTCCCGTCGTGGTCTTGCCCGAGCCGGATTCACCGACCAGGCCAACGATGGTGTTGCGGGGCACGTCAAAGCTGACGCCGTCCACCGCGCGCACGACGGGCGCATGACGCGCTTGCGACGTGGGGAAGTGGACTTTCAGATCTTCAATGCGGACCAGCGGGTCTTCGGCCCGCACGGTGGCTTGGGGGCTAGTCATATCGGGTTCACCTTGATGCAGCGCGCGCGGTGTTCAGCCTGCACGGCCACCAAATCGGGCACGGCGGCGCGGCAATCGTCGGCTGCCATGTCGCAGCGCGGCGCGAACGTGCAGCCGGCCGGTAGCGACAGCACGCTGGGCACGTTGCCCGGGATGGCGCGCAGGCGCTCACCGGAAGCCAGCAGCGCCGCCGTGGGCAGACAGGACAAGAGGCCGCGGGTATACGGATGCGTGGGCTTTTCGAACAGGTCGTACACGCCCGCGTCTTCCACCACGCGCCCGGCGTACATGACCGCCACGCGATGCGCGATTTCCGCCACCACACCCAGGTTGTGCGTGATGAACAGAATGCTCATGTTCATCTCTTTTTGCAGCCGGCGCAGCAGGTCAAGAATCTGCGCCTGCACGGTGACGTCCAGCGCGGTGGTGGGTTCATCGGCGATCAGCACCGCCGGGTTGCAGGCCAGTGCCAGTGCAATCATCACGCGCTGGCGCATGCCGCCCGACATCTGGTGCGGGTATTCATTGACGCGCCGGTCGGCGGCGGGAATCTCCACGCGTTCCAGCATTTCGCGGGCGCGCTTGATGGCTGCCGCGTAGGATCCGCCTTCGTGCTGCAACACGGCTTCGGCGATCTGGTCGCCCACCGTGTACAGCGGGTTCAGGCTGGTCATGGGCTCCTGGAAGATCATGGCGATTTCCGCGCCGCGTATCTTTTGCAGGGTGGCGGACGACGCATGGGCCAGATCATGCTGCACGCCCTGGCGGTCGCGGAACAGGATCTTGCCCGCTTCGATGCGGCCCGCCGGCTTGGGCAACAGGCCCATGATGGACAGGCTGGTCACGGATTTGCCGGATCCGGATTCGCCCACGATGGCTAGCGTTTCACCGCGGGCCAGGTCGAAGGTGACGCCGTCCACGGACTTGGCGATACCGTCGCGGCTGTGGAACCAGGTCTTGAGCCCTTCCACGGACAGCACGACGTCTCGGGTGCTTGCCGTCATGATTACAGCTCCTTGCGCAGGCGCGGGTCGAGTACGTCGCGTAGTCCGTCGCCCACCAATTGCAGCGACAGCACGGACAGCACAATGGCAATGCCGGGAAAAACCATGATCCAGTCGGCCGAGCCCATGTATTGCTGGCCGGCGTTGATCATGGTGCCCCAGGTGGGAATGTCGGGCGAAACGCCCACGCCCAGGAACGACAGGCCGGCTTCGGCCAGAATCGCGTAGGCGAAGATGAACGTGCCTTGCACCAGAATGGGCGACACCAGGTTGCGCAACACGTGCACGGTGACGATGCGCCAGGTGGGCACGCCCAGCGCGCGGGCGGCTTCCACGAAAGGCAGTTCGCGGATCACCAGCGTCGAGGCGCGCACGATGCGGGCCAGGCGCGGCGTGTAGACGATGCCCAGCGCAATCACCACGTTGATCAGCGACGGCCCCAGCGCGGCCACCAGCGAGATCGCCAGCAGGATGTCCGGGAAGGCCATCATGGCGTCGATCAGGCGCGACACGAACTTGTCGGCCGAGCGGAAGAAGCCGGCGATGAGGCCCAGTGCAATGCCCAGCACGCTGGACACGATCACCACCGAAAAACCCACCATCAGCGACAGGCGGCCGCCGTAGATGACGCGGCTGAACACATCGCGGCCGAAGTCGTCGGTGCCGAACCAGTGCGCGGCGCCCGGCGCTTTCAGCCGGTTCATGATGGACAGCTTGAACGGGTCGTACGGGCTGACCCACGGCGCCAGCAGCGCGGCGGCCACCAGCACGATGATCACGATCAGGCTCAACAGCACGGTCTTGCGCGATACCAACAGGCGCAGCACCTGCCAGCGGTCGGCGCCGCCCGAGGATTGGGGAGAAGTTGCAATAGCCATATCAGTAGCGCACCCGTGGGTCGACCAGCAGGTAGAGCAGGTCGATGATCAGATTGATCAGGACGTAGATGGCCGCGATGATCAGCAGCGCTCCCTGGATGACGGGATAGTCGCGGCGCAGCACGGCGGACACCACCAGGCTGCCCACGCCGGGCAGGCCGAACACGGTTTCGGTTACGACGGCGCCGCTGATCAAGAGCGCGGTGGTAAGCCCCAGCACGGTCAGGATGGGGATCAGCGCGTTGCGTACGGCGTGCTTCAAGATGACCTTGCTTTCCGGCAGGCCCTTGGCTCGCGCGGTACGCACGTAATCGTCGCGCAGCACGTCCAGCATGCTGGCGCGGATGAAGCGAGTGATCAGCGCGGAATTCACCAGCCCCAGCACCACGGCGGGCAGGATCAAATGCGACAGGCGCGTGGCCAGCGATGCGTCCGGACCGCCATAGCCCGACACCGGCAGCCAGCCCAGCTTGACCGAGAAAATCTGCATCAGCAGCAAGCCCAGCCAGAAGCTGGGCACGCTGGAGGTAAACATCGAAAACGACAGCACCGACTGGTCCAGCGTGGTGCCGCGCTTGACCGCGGACAGAATACCCACGGGCAGCGCGATGGCGCTGGCGATCAGCAGCGACATCAAGGTCAGCAGTATCGTGGGTTCGGCGCGGTCGGCCAGCGCCGACAGCACGGGCTTGTTCATGAAGATGGACTGGCCCAGGTCACCCTGCACCAGCTTGCCCAGCCACGACACATATTGCAGCGCCATGGGCTGGTCCAGCCCCAACTGCGCGCGCAGCGCCGCGATGTCCTGCTGGCTGGCCTGCGGCCCCAGCATCACCGCGGCCGGGTCACCGGGCGTGACGCGAATAATGACGAACACAATGGTCGCGACGATAAACATCACAGCCACCAGCCCGACCAAGCGGTTTAAAAGATAACGCAACACGATAAAGTCCTAAAAAGCGTCATTCGACACGGCGACTGGTTCGGCACGGCGGCTCGTAGGATGGGTGGAGCGCGGCAGGCCGGTAATCAGAACAACGACGTCCATCGCGCGTAACCCATCAAGCAGCGGTGATGTTGTGGCCAAAGCCGTTAAGAACCCACCGCTGCTTGATGGGTTGCGCGCGGCAGGCAATCGGGTTCTTGCCCAGGGCATGCCGCGCTTCATCCATCCTACTTGGGGCTTTTCCAGGCGTTCCAGAAGAACGGCCAGGGGGCGGGCTTGGTGCCTTGCAGCGACGGCGAGCGTGCGGACTGGGCGTTGAAGTCACCGACCTTCACGAACGGCACCTCCTCATACACGGCTTGCTGCACGTCGGCCCAGCGCTTGATGCGTTCTTCCTGCGTGCGGGCCTGGTTGAAAGCGTCCATGACCTGGGCGCGACGCGGCGTATCCCACCAGCCCGGCGCATCTTTCGACGGGAAGTCGATCAGCGCGGGTTCCGGCAGGAACACGCTGTGGGTGATGAAGATGTCCCACACGGCGGGGTCTTGGCGGCGCTGCGTCAGCGTGGCCCAGTCCACCACCTGCATGTCCACCGTGAAGCCGGCGGCCTTCAGGTATTCCGCGGCCACCAGCGCCATCTTGTAATGGAACTCGTACTGCTGGCTGGTCAGGATGCGGATCTTCTTGTCGGCTACGTTGGCGCCGTCCAGCAGCTTCTTGGCAGCGGCGGAATCGGCCTTGTTGTAGACCTTGCCGCCCAGCGACGTGGCCCACGGATAGCCTTCCGGATACAGGTCGCCGTTCAGCTTGTAGAAGTCCTTGTTGCCGAAGGCGGCGTACAGCATGTCTTCTTCGTTCAGCGCCAACTGCACGGCCTGGCGCACGGCCAGGTTGGACATGATGCCTTGCTTGGTGTTGAGCACCAGACGCGGCCAGCCGAAGGGCTTCAACATCACCGGATCAGAACGGCCCCCCTTGAGCTTTTCCAGCGCTTCCACGGGCAGCGAATCGACGTAGTCGAACTGGCCGGCGGCAGCGGCTTCGGAACGGGTGTTGGCGTTGCTGACCGGCACGAAGCGGATTTCGTCCAGGTACTGCTTGCGCGCGCCGCCATAACCGTCGGGCTCGCCCTCGCGTTGCTTGTAGCCGTCGAAGCGCACCAGCTGGATGTATTGGTCCGGCATGCGGGCCTTCAACTGGTAAGGCCCCGTGCCGACGAATTCGGTCAGCACCGGCGCGATCTTGCTCTTGGGCATGATGACGGCCGCGGCGTTGTTCAGGGCCAGCAGGGCGGTCAGCGGCGCATAGGGTTGCTTCAGCGTGATGCGGATGGTGTTGGCGTCAGGCGCTTCAATGCTGCTGATGACCTTGGCCGCGCCCTTGCCGCGCGTGGCGGTTTCGGTCCAGCGCTTCAGAGACGCCAGCACGTCTGACGAATCCATCTTCGAACCATCATGGAAGGTGATGCCCTGGCGCAGCGGGATCGTGTAGACCAGGCCGTCGGGGGTGACGTCCGGCATCTTCTCGGCCAGCAGCGGTGTCAGGTTCCACTTGGCGTCGAAGGTGTAGAGCGTTTCAAAGAAATGCTGCGTCAGGATCCCCACCAGGTCGGCGGTGCTGCTCATCGGGTCCAGCGTGGGGGGTTCACCGATGGTGGCGACGGATATCGTGCCCCCCTTGACCGGCGTGGCACTCAGGGCGGGGGAGGTCAATGCGGTCAAGCCAATAGCGCCGGCCGCGAGCAGGCTGGTCAGCCCACTGCCTCGCCGGGAGGGTCGGAAGTTCATGATTCTCTCTCCAGAGGGTCAAAAACAGGTTGTCGCGTGATTGGGTATGCGCCGGGATCCCGGTGTGTTTGCAGCAGCCCCCTCGGGCCAGGCGCGGTGCGGCGTGCGGGGGCGTTCTAGAAAAAGGTTTCAGCGACGTCGGTGACGCGGTATTGCTCGTCCACCAGCAGCACCTGGCGCCACTTGTCGAATGTCAGGCAGGGGTGGGAAATGTCGAAGGCGATCATGTCGCCGACCTGGATGTCGTCGCCGTCGGCGATCTGCATGAAGGCATGCTGGTCCATCATGGCGGTCAGCTTCCACGCTTGCGGCGCCGCGCTGGGCGTGTCTTGGTCGGGCCGCGTCAGGTCGGGCCGCGTCAGGCCGGGCCGCGTCAGGTCGGGTCGGAAGTGCAGGGCGGGCGTGGGCAGGCCGGCGTCAAACGCGGCGTCGCGCTTGCCCAGGGCAATGATGGCGCGGCCGGGTTCGGGCAGTGATTGCACATAGGCCCAGACCTGCAAGGCGGGCAAGAGGCCCGGTTCCATCTTTTGCGCCACGGGGTTGTGGGCGTTGATGCGTTCAGCCGCCGAGCGGTAGACGCCCACGTCGTGCGACAGGTAGCAACCGGGGCGCAGCACCACTTCCAGCGGCGCGCCGATATCCAGTTGCGAGAATTCCTCGGCCACCACGTCGAACCAGGCCGAACCCGCGCCAGAGATGAGGGCAGGGCCGTTCTTGCGCAGGCGGCCGGCGGTGGCCAGCCCGCGCAGGGCATCGGTGGCGCGGCGCAGGAAGGCGCGGATGGCGCTTTCTTCCTGCAATACGCCTTCATAGACTTCAATGCCGGCCAGTGCCAGGGCGGGCCAGCGGCCGATTTCTTCAACCACGGCCTGCAACTGTGCGTCGTCGCGCACGCCGGTGCGTCCGCCCGTGGGACCGAGTTCGATCAGCACCGGCAGGGTCAGGCCCTGTTCACCGAAGAACTTGCCCAACTGGGCGGCGTTGGCGGGCGAATCGACAATGCAGAAGAAGGTGAACGCGGGGTCTTGCAGCAGGCGCGCAATGATGGCCATGTTGGCGCGGCCCACCAATTGGTTGGCCATCAGCACGCGGCGGATGCCGTGTTGATACGCGGCCAGCACTTGCGGCGCGGTGGCCAGTGTGATGCCCCACGCGCCGTTGTCGATCTGGCGCTTGAACAGGGCGGGGCTCATCGTGGTCTTGCCGTGGGGCGCCAGCTTGACGTGGTACGCCTCCATGAACTGCTGCATCCATTGCAGGTTGTGGCGCACGCGCGCTTCGTACAACACCGCCACGGGCAGGCTGACGTCTTCGTTCAGCAGGTTCCAGTTCAGCGCGGCCACACCGGCCGTCGTACAGGACTCGGGGAACGCGCCCAGGCCTTTGCCGTTCACATCCAACAAGGCGGCGGGGGAAGATGAATTCGTCATGGCGGGCGCTCGGGTCTGGAAAATATTTACGTGAAAGTTTGTTTTTTTCATTATCGTGAAAGAAATTTACAAGCGGCAGCTAGGGCTTACCCGTAGGCTGCGTCAGGGGCAGGTTGGCGCGACAATAAGCAGTTCGCGAAATCACCGCGCTCCATGAAGGAAAAGCCATGTTGAAAGTCGCTTTGGGCCAGTTCGCCGTGAGCCGGGTCTGGGAAGAAAACGCGCAGGTCTGCATTGACCTGATGGAGCGCGCCCGCGCAGGCGGCGCGGGGCTTTTGGTCTTGCCCGAAGGCATCCTGGCCCGCGACATTACCGACCCGCAAATCGTGCTGAAAGCGGCTCAGCCGCTGGACGGCCCTTTCATGACCCGGCTGCTTGAAGCCAGCCGTGGTTCGTCGCTTGCCACCATGATGTGCGTGCACGTTCCAACAGGCGAAGGGCGGGTCTGGAATACTTTGGTTACCGTCCAGGACGGCCGCATCGTGTCGCAATACCGCAAGTTGCACCTGTATGACGCCTTCACGATGAAGGAATCCACCAACGTCACGGCCGGCACCGAGCTTCCGCCGTTGCTGGACATCGCCGGCCTGCGCGTGGGGCTCATGACCTGCTACGACGTGCGCTTCCCTGAATTGGCGCGCCGCCTGGCGCTGGACGGGGCCGACCTGCTGGTGCTGCCGGCGGCCTGGGTGCGCGGCCCGCTGAAGGAAATGCATTGGGAAGTGCTGGTTACGGCACGCGCGCTGGAAAACACCTGCTACGTGGCGGCCACCGGGGAATGCGGTGAACGCAATATCGGCTGCAGCATGGTGGTGGACCCGCTTGGCGTGGTGACGGCGCGCGCGGGCGAGGCGCCGGCGCTGGTGTTTGCCGATATCGACCCGGAACGCCTGGCACATGCGCGCAAGGTGCTGCCGGTGCTGGCCAACCGCCGCTTCGCACCGCCCGAACTGGCTTAGGCACGGCCGCTTGCTTCCCGGGGCAAAGGCGGCGGTCATGGTGTAATGCTGACTTGTATTTCTTGCCGTCTTCCCCCATCTGCTGCCAATGAGCAACGATCTCTTCGCGGCCGATCCTGCGCATCGGCCCTATGTGCCCCTGGCCGAGCGCCTGCGCCCGCGTTCCTTGTCCGATGTGGTCGGGCAGTCGCACCTGCTGGGTCCTGACAAGCCGCTGCGCGTGGCGTTTGAGTCCGGCCGTCCGCATTCCATGATTTTCTGGGGGCCGCCCGGCGTGGGCAAGACCACGCTGGCGCGCCTGATGGCTGATGGCTTCGATGCGCAGTTCATCGCCATTTCGGCGGTGCTGGGCGGTGTCAAGGACATCCGCGAAGCCGTCACGGTGGCGCAGGTGGCGCAAGGCCAGGGCCGCCGCACCATTCTGTTCGTGGACGAGGTGCATCGCTTCAACAAGGCGCAGCAGGACGCTTTTTTGCCTTATGTGGAAAGCGGGCTGTTCACCTTCATCGGCGCCACCACCGAAAACCCGTCCTTCGAAGTCAATTCGGCGCTGTTGTCGCGGGCCCGGGTGTACGTGCTGCAATCGCTATCGCCCGAGGAATTGCAGCAGTTGGTCGACCGCGCGGTACACGCGCTGAACGAAGGGCTGGATGACGGCGAAGCCATCCGCATCGAGCCCGACGCGCGCGAGCAATTGGCCGCCTGGGCCGACGGCGACGCGCGGCGCTTGATCAGCGCGGTGGAAGTCGTGGCGGAATCCGCGCAGTCGGCGGGCCGCGACACCGTGGATGCGGCCTGGCTGGAAATATCGCTGTCGCAGAACCTGCGCCGTTTCGACAAGGGCGGCGACGCTTTCTACGACCAGATCAGCGCGCTGCACAAATCGGTGCGCGGCTCCAATCCCGACGCCGCGCTGTATTGGTTCTGCCGCATGATCGACGGCGGGGCCGATCCCAAATACCTGTCGCGCCGCCTGGTTCGCATGGCGGTGGAAGACATCGGCCTGGCCGACCCGCGCGCCACCGACCTGGCCGTGAACGGCGCCGACATCTATGAGCGCCTGGGTTCGCCCGAAGGCGAGCTCGCCCTGGCGCAAGCGGTGGTCTACATGGCGTGTGCCGCCAAGTCCAATGCCGTCTACAACGCCTACAACCAGGCGCGCCAGTTCGCGGCTGAACACGGCAGCGCGCCGGTGCCCATCCACCTGCGCAACGCGCCCACCAAATTGATGAAGCAGTTGGGCCATGGCAAGGCCTACCGCTATGCTCACGACGAGCCGCACGGCTACGCCGCTGGCGAACAATATTTCCCTGATGGACTCAAGCCTTCCTTCTATCGGCCGACCGATCGCGGCCTGGAGGCTAAAATCCAGCAAAAGTTGGCATTCCTGCGCGAGCTGGACGCACAGGAACGCGCCAAGAACCGGTAACGGGCCCTGCCTGTTGCCTTCACTAGAACCTCAACCGACATCAACATGCTAGACCCGATACTGCTGCGCAAAGACCTGCAAACCGTCGTCGACCGCCTCAAGAGCCGTGGCGTGTCCTTCGACACGGAACGGTTCAACGACCTGGAGTCTCGCCGCAAGGCCGTCCAGACCGAAACCGAGTCCCTGCAAGCCCGCCGCAACGCGCTGGCCAAGCAGATCGGTCAGTTGAAGGCCAAGGGTGAAGACGCCAGCGCCGTCATGGCGGAATCGCAGGCGGTGCCTGTCCGCCTGAAGCAGCTGGAAGAAGAGCTGGCTGCCTTGCAGGCGCCGCTTAACGACCTGCTGATGTCGGTGCCGAACTTGCCGCACGCCAGTGTGCCCTTGGGCGAATCCGCCGACGACAACGTCGAGGTCCGTCGCTGGCTGCCGGGCGAAGCGGGTGCCGACGGCAACCCGCCCGCGCTGGCGTTCGAGGCGCGTGACCACGTCGCCATCGGCGAACCGCTGGGCCTGGATTTCGACATGGCCGCCAAGCTGTCGGGCGCGCGCTTCTCGTTCATGCGCGGCCCCATTGCCCGCCTGCACCGCGCGCTGTCCCAGTTCATGCTGGACCTGCAAACGGGTACGCACGGCTACACCGAGTGCTATACGCCTTACATCGTCAACGCATCCACCTTGTATGGAACGGGCCAGTTGCCCAAGTTCAAGGACGACATGTTCGCCGTGTCCAAGGGCGGCGGCGATGACGACCCCAAGGTTGATGCCGCGGGCAACCCTTACGTGCGTGAAGACCAATACCTGATCTCCACGTCGGAAATCACGCTGACCAGCGTGGCGCGCGATACCATCCAGGCCGCCGCCGACCTGCCGCTGAAGCTCACCGCGCATACGCCGTGCTTCCGTTCCGAAGCCGGCAGCGGCGGCCGCGACACTCGCGGCATGATCCGCCAGCATCAGTTCGACAAGGTCGAAATGGTGCAGATCACGCAGCCGGACCAGTCCTACGAAGCGTTGGAAGACATGGTCGGCCATGCCGAGCGCGTCCTGCAATTGCTGGGCCTGCCGTACCGCGTCATGCTGCTGTGCACCGGCGACATGGGCTTTGGCTCGGCCAAGACCTATGACCTGGAAGTGTGGCTGCCTGCGCAAAATACCTGGCGCGAAATTTCGTCGGTGTCCAATTGCGAAACTTTCCAGGCCCGTCGCATGCAGGCGCGTTTCCGTAATGCCCAAGGTAAACCGGAATTCGTCCACACGCTGAATGGATCGGGTTTGGCCGTTGGTCGGGCGTTGGTCGCCGTGCTGGAAAATCATCAGCAGCCTGACGGCAGCGTATTGGTTCCCGAGGCGTTGCAGCCTTATATGGGCGGTTTGACGGTGCTGAAACCCTGACGTGCGCCGCGTCTATCGGCCATATGGCTGATAAGAAAACGGAGCCTTTGGGCTCCGTTTTTTTTTATCATGTCGACATATTGCTGTCGTTTTTGCTCATTATGCTACGCGGGTAAGTGCATGATTTTGATGTGAGCAATTGTGTATTTTTAATAAAAGGGCCGGATAGATGCGGCACAATACACCCGCGTTCTACACGCTTCATTCACTTATATAACAAGGAGTTGTCCATGACTTCAAGAATGATTGGAGATTTTCGTGTGAGATGCTCTGTGGCTCGTGAAGACGAACAGGGCTACCGCGTGCAGATATGGACCCGCCGAGTAGGCGGAACCGCGCCGGAAAAATGCTGGACAGTGCCGGGACAGGCACCGTTCTCAGACTTGCACGAAGCAGAACAGGAAAGCCGTCAATTGTTCCAAGAAATCAATGGTGTGCGTTTTAACGGTGAACCGGAGTTTGCCCATGCGTCCGCATAATGGTTGGTGGCGGGCGTCCAGTGCGCCCCGCAGATGGATTGATCTTGTTCAGGAATCACCGCGTTGGGCGGATGCCAAGCCCAATCAGGTGTCTCAAAAATCCGCCGTTGCGGTGGAGAAGCCGGTACGGGCCCCCGCGGCCTGATAGTCGATCCAATGGGGCACCGGACAATGCCCTAACGGAAAAAGGCCACTCGTAAGAGTGGCCTTTGCTTTTTAACGGCGCCAGTCGCCGTGTCCCTTTCCATGGCCATGGCCACGGTAATGGCCGGGGCCGGGGCCGTAATAACGCGGGGGCGGGCCGCCGCGCCAGTGGGGACCGCCACGGTAATAGACCGGGGCGGGGTAAACCACCGGAGGCGCCACATAGACGGGCGCGGGACGGTAGTACACGGGAGGGGGAGGCGCCACGTAAACAGGAGCGGGCGCCACGTACACCGGGGCGGGGTACACCACGCCGGGCAGGCCGATGGAAATTCCCACATCCACTCGGGCGAAGGCCAGGCTGGAAATCAGCAGACCCGCGGCACCGGCACCAGCAATAAGCCATTTTTTCATGTTGCACCTGCCTGCTGCGCGACACAGCATAGTTGAGTATTCGACGTGCCTATTTTCGGGCTTTTCGGTCAAGGATTCGTAAGCGGCGCACCCTCAATAGCGACAATCCGCAACCGTCCCCTGCCGACAGGCTGGCTTTCTGCTGCGGCGCAAGATAGTGCTTGCGCTCTGGTAGAAGCACACCTGAAATCGATTGAAATGGAGTGGAATCAGATGAAGTCAGGTAGAGACGTTACAGTCAGTCACTATCACGGCGGGTAATGTGGCGCGGTCGCGTCAAATTGCCTGAGCTCCACGGAATTCCACGACCCAGACCCAAGGGTTTGCCGCCCAGGCGTGCGAACCGTAGCGTTCGCACCACATCAACGCAAACGCTGTTTGAAGGGGAACGCCCGGTAATAACGCCGAGGATTGGTACATGGCTTCCGTGCCCTCGGCGCGCGCGTCGGCTTCGGTCAGGCTTTGCAGGCGCTGAATGCGTACCCCCACAATAAGCGCCGTTGCGAATCCATTACCCGCCTCGTCGGTCAGGATAATGCTTTCGCCGATTTTTCCGTAAGGGCACCTGACCCAGCTGGACGTTTTGCGTAATTCGCAGGGGTTATCGCGATTAGGACCCATTGCCACCCAGCGGCCGGAATCGGCGGCGTCCGCATACCAAACCGTCGTGGGTTTGGAGGGTTGGGGCTTCAGAATGCGGCGACTCTGCACTTTCAAGCCAGCCAGGACGGCTTGCTTGAGCGGTTCGCTGAATTGAAGTGACTGCCTTTTCATGGGCCCGCTGTTCTCCTCTCGGTCGGCGTCCGCATACAACGTCCGCGTACTGCGTTTGGCTTTCAACCGATGTGTGACAAATGCACCAGCTAATTCAGATCAGGAGCAGGCAGTATGACGTGTCGAGTTCATGCTGTCAGGCAGGCTGTGTATTTATGTTGTCTTTTTGTACCGCCAGTGTTGTTTGTATACTCGAGCAATGACTACAGACCTGCATAATCTCAAGCCCGGTTACTACTGGTACACGATGGCCAATGACCCGCTGGCCGTTATCCACATCCATGAAGACGGCGGCGCATCGCTGATGGGCTCGGACTACCGCATCGGCGCCGAGGGCGTAGCGGATATGGTCCGCCAAGGCGAACGCTTCTTCTGGATCGAACCGCCACAAGTCTGAACCTTTGGGCTGATACGTGGCCGGCCTTTCGGGCCGGCCGCTTTCGTTCGTCCGGGAAAAATCCATGACCGACCTGCTGTTGAAAAACGTCCGCGTTGTGGCGAACAATGCCGCCGATGTTGTCGATGTGTTGGTGCGCGGTGGGCGCATCCTGCAAATCCAATCGGGTATCCAGGCGCCAGCCGACCTTCCTGTTGAGGATGGCGG
Organism: Achromobacter sp. JD-1; assembly: GCF_038594925.1. Lineage (NCBI taxonomy): Bacteria > Pseudomonadati > Pseudomonadota > Betaproteobacteria > Burkholderiales > Alcaligenaceae > Achromobacter > Achromobacter sp. JD-1. The sequence goes on from NZ_JBCGCS010000001.1 coordinate 489,201, forward strand.
CGGCGCCTTGCTGTTGCCGGGGCTGGTTGAAGGCCATACCCACCTGGACAAGACCAACTGGGATTCGCCTTGGTATGTGAATGCGGTTGGCCCCGCCCTGACCGACCGCATAGAAAACGAACGCACCTGGCGAGCCAGTACCGGCCACGACGCGGCCAGCCATGCGCGCGCGTTGGCGCTGGCTTTCCTGCGCGAAGGCACCACCCGCATCCGCAGCCATGTTGACGTGGACACCGACGCGGGCCTGCGCCATTTGGATGGCGTGCATGCCACCCGCGAAGCCTTGGCGGGCCGCGTGGAAATCCAGACCGTGGCCTTTCCGCAATCGGGCTTGTTGGTGCGCCCCGGCACGGCCGACCTGTTGGACCAGGCGCTGGCGCAAGGCGCTGATGTGTTGGGCGGACTGGACCCGTCGGCCATCGACCGCGACCCCGCCCAATCCCTGGATGTGCTGTTCGGCCTGGCCGACAAGCATGGCAAGCCGGTCGACATCCATCTGCACGAGCCCGGCGAACTGGGTGCTTTCACGCTGGATCTGATTTTGGATCGCGTCCAGGCGTTGGGCATGCAAGGCAAGGTGGTCATCAGCCATGCTTTCTGTCTGGGCGGCATTGACGCCAAGCGGCTGGAGGGACTGCTCAAACGGCTGGCGACGCTGGACGTTGCGGTGTTGACCACGGCCCCACCGTCGCGGCCGGTGCCAAGCGTGCGAGCTTGCCGCGAGGCAGGCGTGACGATCTTCGGCGGCAATGACGGCATCCGCGATACCTGGACGCCGTATGGCAGCCCCGACATGCTGGCGCGCGCCATGATGATCGGCCTGCGCAACGATCTGCGCCGCGACGACGAAGTGGAATGGGCGTTTGATTGCGTCACCGGCGCCGCCGCGCGCGCCTGTGGCTTTGCGGACTACGGCCTGATGCCGGGCGCGCGGGCTGATCTGGTGCTGGTCGACGCCAGTTGCGTGGCCGAAGCCGTGGTCACGCGCAAGCCGCGCCGTCTGGTCGTGACCCACGGCGTGGTGGCCGCCCGTAATGGCCAGGACGCCATCGCCTAAGCCTGATCGCGCGTCAAACCCAGCTGCGATTCGGTCAATGCGACGAACGCCCGCATCAGTTCCGAACGCACACCGGCGCGCTGCCAGATCGCGCCCACCGTGCGCACCGGGCAGGGCACCGGCAAGGGCCAGCGCTTCACTCGCGCGGTCGGTTCGCCCATGACGGCCCAGTCGGGCAGCACCGCCACCCCCAGCCCCTCGGCCACCAGTTTCGCAATGGAATCGATGCCGTCCAGCTCGAAGCGCACGTGTGGCCGCAGGTTGTGCGTGCGCAGATAGTCGTCGGCCATCTTGCCGCCCACCACGCTGCGGTCATAGCGGATATAGGGCTCGCGCGCGATGACGGCCAGCGGGTCGCGCACTTTCATGTCGGCGGGCGTCACCAGCACCAGAGGTTCGTGGCGCAGGTCGCGCCAGTCGCAGGTCTTGGGTAATGCAAACAGCGGGTGCACCAGCAGCGCGCCATCCAGCTCGCCGGACAGCACCTTGCTGTAGAGCAGGGTGGTGGGCGCGGGCTCGATGTAGATCTCGATATGGGGATGGCGGGCCACCCAGGTGCGCAGCACGGGCGGCATGATGCCGGTCAGCGCGGTGGGCGTGGCGCCCAGGCGCAAGGGGCCGGCCGGAAGCTCGGTGTCGCTGGCCGCCGAGCGCAGGTCGCGCACATCTCGCAGGATATGGCGGGCGCGCTCAAGAATGCGGATGCCGGCAGGCGTGGGCTTGACCGTGCGGCCAGACCGGGCGATCAGGGCGCTGCCCACGTCGCCCTCCAGCGCGCGCAGTCGCTGCTGCACGGTGGCGGGGGTCAAGCCCTGATGGCGCGCGGCCTGGGCGATGGAGCCTAGCTCCACCACATGCACATAGGTTTGAAGAAAGCGGGAGTCCACGGCGCTTGCCCTTGGTGAAGATGTTTTTTTCGTATTCTAAAGATGGGTGAAGATAATTGTTGTTTTCTTTGGCGGCGGGAAGAATACGTCCAGAGCGATCCGCCCGCGCACGCTGCGCCGGCGTCGCCCGTTGGAATCCCGCCATCAAGGAGCTTGCCGTGCCCATTATTGAATCCATCGACGTTTGCGCCGCCGCGGTGCCCCTGGACAAAGTCACGTCGTTTTCGAACCGCAGCGTGTCCACCCGCCACTACGGCCTGGTCAAGGTCCGTTCCAGCGACGGCGTGGAAGGCATCGGCTTTTGCTACGTGGGCAGTGCCGGCGGCGCCATCTTCGAAGCGGCCGTCCAAAGCCTGTTGGCGCCGGTGCTGCTGGGCCGCGATTCACACGCCGTCGAAGGCCTGTGGCAAGCCATGTACCAAGAGGCGTTGTTGCAAGGCCGCCAGGGCACCGTGATGCGCGCATTGAGCGCGCTGGACATTGCGCTGTGGGACCTGAACGCCAAGACGGCCAGCCTGCCGCTGCACAAATTCCTGGGCGCGGTCGAACTGGAAACCGTGCCTGCTTACGCCAGCGGCGGCTACTACCTGGACGGCAAGACGCCGCAGCACCTGGGCGAGGAAATGGCCAGCTATGTGGACAAGGGCTTTCGCGCCGTCAAGATGAAGACCGGCCGCCTGTCCCCGCGCGAGGAAGAGGCGCGCTTGAAGGCGGCGCGCGAGGCCGTGGGCCCCGACGTCGAGCTGATGATGGACTGCAACAACGCCTGGCAGGACGTGACCCAGGCCATGCAGTACATCCGCCGCTTTGAGCAGTACGAGCCCTATTTCATCGAAGAGCCCTTCGGGCCGGACGATATCGACAGCCACGCCAAGCTGGCGCGGCTGACGCATCTGCCGATCGCCACGGCCGAAATCGGCTATGGCCGCTGGTATCACAAGGAACTGCTCGACAAGGGCGCGGCCGGCATCCTGCAGACCGATGCGGCGGTGTGCGGCGGCATCACCGAGTGGAAGCGCATTGCGGCCACCGCCGCCAGCTACGGCGTGGTGGTCTGCCCGCATTGGTTCCACGACGTGCACGCGCCCTTGGTCGCGGCGACGCCGAACGCGCGATACGTCGAATTTTTCTGGGATGACCAGGTGTTGAATTTCCGCAAGCTGATTGATCGGCAACTGACTCACAAGCAGGGCCGCGTGGTCTTGCACCAAGAGCCAGGGTTGGGCTTCAGCTTCGAAGAGGGCATGGTCGAAAAGTTTGGCAAGTGGGTCCGCATCAGTCGTTGAACACCGGCCGCGGCAAGCGGCGCCTTTTCAAAACAAGCAGCCGGCCTTCGAGGCCGGCGCGAGGAGACAAGCATGCAACGCAGGCAATTCATGACCGGCGCCGCGGCGCTGGGGGCGGCGCTTGTGCTGCCCACGGCGGCAAGGGCGCAGCAGGACATGCCGTCGGGTCCGGTGAAAATCGTGGTGGGCTTTCCGGCGGGCGGCGGCACCGACGTGCTGGCGCGCCTGTTGGGGCAAAAGCTGGGCGTGATGTGGAACATTCCCGTCATTGTGGAAAACCGCGCCGGGGCGGCGGGCGTCATCGCGGCCGAGCAGGTGGCGCGCCAGCCCAATGATGGCAACACGCTGTTGATGGCGCATGTGAACAGCCACGGCATTGCGCCAGGCTTGCAGCCCAAGCTGGCCTATGCGGTGGACCAGGATTTTTCGCCCATCGCCTTGGTGGGCAAGACGCCCACCATCCTGATCGGCGGCGCGTCGCAGCCCGCCAAGACGCTGCCTGACTTGGTCAAGCTGTGTCGCGCGCAGCCAGGGAAGATCGTGTTCGGGTCGGCGGGGGCAGGGTCGGCCCAGCATCTGGCGCTGGAAATTTTCAAGGCGCGCGCCGGCATCGACGTGCTGCATGTGCCGTACAAGGGCTCGGCGCCGTTGATGAACGATCTGCTGGGCGGCCACGTGCAGTATTGCTTTGAAGGCATGACGACGGCCACGCCGCTGGTGCAGTCCGGCAAGGTGATCGCGTTGGCGCAGACCTTGCAGCAGCGCTCAAAGAGCCACCCCACTGTGCCGACGGTGGCGGAACAAGGCTACCCGGGATTTGAGGCCAGCATCTGGTTCGGCATGGTGGGTCCGGGCAAGATGCCCGACGCCATGGTCCAGCGCATGAACCGCGATATCGATCAGGTCTTGGCGATGGCGGACGTGCAGGAAAAGCTGGCGCAAGTGGGCGCGGAAGACGGCGGCGGCAGCGTGCAGCGCTTTGCCGACTTCATGGTTCAGGAACAGCGCAAATACGCCAAGACCATCAAAGACGCGAAGATCATCGTGGAAAGCTGATGCGCGCGCGCTCGTAGCCCGGCAGCGCCGCGCACGGGCGGTCAGCACCGCCGTAGCCCGCCGGACGCGACGCGCGTCAGCCCTCGCGTGCGGTCGCGTTCGGCTCCGACCCTTCCCACCCCGCCATCGCCGAGATCGACCGCGCTTTTTCGCGCAGCAGGCGCGCGGTGTCGGAATCCAGGTCGTCGTCGATGGCGCCCACCGGCCCCATCAAGGTGATGGCCGCCGTCATCTCGCCCAGCATGTCGAAGATGGGCGCGGACAGCGACGTGAAGTGCGGCAGCAGCGCATGGCGGCAGCGGCTGATGTGGTGCTTTTGCACCTCGTCGCGGATGGCCTGCACGTCTTTCGCCGTATAGGAATTGCCGGGGGCGCCGCCCTGGCTTTCGGGAATGGACGAGGCCATCTCGCGGTCCAGCAGGTCGCGGGTCAGGGCGTCCGGCAAATGCGCCAGGAAGTTGCGGCCCAGCGCTGACGACAGTAGCGGCATCACCGTGCCCACGCGCAATTCCAGCAAGGGCCGGCTGCGGCTGCCTTCCACTCGGTACACGATGGTCGGCCCCTTGTTGCCCCACACCCCCAGAAACACGGTATGCCCGGTCACCGCCGCCACCTCGGCCATGATGGGCCGCGCCGTGGTGAACACATCGAACTGCTCCAAGGCCGCCAGCCCCAGCCGCAGTGCGTACGGACCCAAGCCGTAGTGGCCCGTGTCCGCATGCTGCTGCACCACGCCCACCTTCTGAAAACTGACCAGGTAGTAGTGCACGTTGGGCACGGTCAGCTCACAGGCGTCGGCAATTTCCTTCAGCGGTAACGGCCGGCCCGTCTTGCGGATCAGGTCCAGGATGCGAAAGCCCACTTCAATGGATTGAATCCCCCTGCGCGCTGCGGTCGGCGTCTTTTCCGTGTTCTTTTCTACCTTGCCGGCGGGCCTTGCCATTGCTGCCTCCACTGTGTGTTTGGCGGCAGTGTAGCAGCGGCCAACAGGGGCTTGCGGCCGCTTGCCGGACCCGGTTTCGGGTTTCCCCCAGCTTTGTCCAGGCCGGTTTTAAGTTTGATAATAGTTAATGCATACAGCAGTATCAATCTAAAAACACAGGGGAAAGCAAGCATGGAAGCAAATGTGGCAGCCGTGGGGCGCATCGGCGACGCGCCGACGCTAAGCAGGAAAGAGGAACGTCAGGTGGTGGTGGCGTCCACCTTGGGCACCTTGTTCGAGTGGTACGACTTTTTCATCTACGGGACCCTGGCGGTGTTCATGAGCCAGGTGTTGTTCCCGCAGGACAACCCCACGGTGGCGCTGCTGGCCGCCTTGGGCGCGCTGGCTGTGGGCTTCATCATTCGCCCCTTGGGCGCCGTGATGTTCGGCTACCTGGGCGACAAGTGGGGCCGCAAATACACGTTTCTGATCACGGTCGTGATGATGGGCGGGGCCACCGTGCTGATCGGCTGCCTGCCCACCTATGAATCCGCCGGCCATTTGTCGTGGATTCTGCTGCTGACGTTGCGCGTCGTGCAGGGCCTGGCCGTGGGCGGCGAGTACGGCGGCGCGGTGATCTACGTGGCCGAGCATTGCGAGCCCAAGCGCCGTGGCTTGCTGACCGGGTGGATCCAGATCACCTCGTCGGCCGGCTTGATCCTGTCGCTGGTCGTCATCCTGTGCACCCAGGCGTCCATGAGCGCCGAGGACTTCCGCCAATGGGGATGGCGTCTGCCGTTCATTCTGTCGATCGTGATGCTGGCCATTTCGATCTACGTGCGCGCCAAGCTGCATGAATCGCCCGTCTTCACGCGCATGAAGCAGCAGAACCGCCTGTCGAAGAATCCCATCAAGGAAACGTTCGGCCAATGGTCCAGCCTGCGCCTGGTGCTGCTGGCGCTGATCGGCGTCACCGCCGGCCAGGGCGCCACCTACTTCACGGGCCAGTTCTACGTGATGATCTTCCTGCAACAAGCCGTGCAGTTGGACCAGACCAGCGTCTACACGCTGATCCTGATCGGCTTCATCATCGGCGCGCCCACGTTCGTGCTGTTCGGCTGGCTGTCCGACCGTATCGGCCGCAAATGGATCATGATGGCGGGTCTGTTCATCGCCGCCATCGGCTACCACTCGATGTTCGAGGTGCTGTTGAAAGCCGGCAACCCCGCGCTGGCCCAGGCCATGCAGAGCACGCCGGTGCTGGTGCATGCCGATACCAGCGGCGGCGCGTGCGACTTCGGTTTGCAGGCCGCGATGGTCGGCAGCCATGCCGACCACAAGAAAGTGTGCGTGCAGGCCAAGAAATTCCTGGTCGGCAAGGGCATCAACTTTGAATACGCCGCGCCCCTGCCGGGCCAGACCATTGCCATGAGCGTGGGCGGCGTTACCGTCAACGGTTTTGACCGCGCGGGCTATGCCCAGGCCTTGAGCGCGGCGGGCTACCCCGATCGCGCTGACCCCGCCCGCGTCGACCGCGCCACCATCATCCTGATCCTGGTGCTGATGACCGCCGTGGTTGCGATGGTTTATGGACCGGTTGCGTCCTACCTGGTTGAACTGTTCCCGGCCCGCATCCGCTACACCGCGCTATCCTTCCCGTACCACATCGGCGCGGGCATCTTCGGCGGCATCGTGCCCTTTACCGCCACCTACCTGGCGCAGGCCAGTGGCAATATCTTTGGCGGCTTGATGTATCCGGTTGTCGTGATGGTGGTGGTGGGCATCATCGGCAGCTTGTTCCTGCCGAACACCCGCGCCCAAGCCATCGACGAAGACCCCATCCACTAAAAAAGCGAGGAGAAACATGTCCGTGCAAGCGAGTTTCAAGGCCGCCGTCATCCAGGCGGCGTCCATCCCCACCGACAGCGTCGCCTGCGCCAACAAGGCCGCGTCGCTGATCCGGCAGGCGGCCGAGCAGGGTGCCCGGGTGCTGGTGTTTCCCGAAGCCTTCCTGGGGGGCTACCCCAAGGGCAATTCCTTTGGCGCCCCCATCGGCGTGCGCAAGCCCGAAGGCCGCGACGCCTTCGCCAGCTATCACCGGCAGGCCGTGCGGCTGGATGGCGAAGAAGTCGCCATCGTGGCGCAGGCCGCAGCCGACACCGATAGCTTCGTCGTCATGGGCTGCATTGAAGCCGACGGCGGCACGCTGTACTGCACCGTGCTGTACTTCAATGGCCAGCAAGGCCTGGTCGGCAAACACCGCAAGCTGATGCCGACGGCGGGCGAACGGCTGATCTGGGGCTTTGGCGACGGCTCGACGATGCCCGTTTTCGATACGCCCTACGGCAAGATCGGCGCGGTCATCTGCTGGGAAAACTACATGCCCATGTTGCGCATGTACATGTACAGCCAGGGCGTGGCCTTGTACTGCGCGCCCACGGCCGACGACCGCGATAGCTGGATTCCCAGCATGCGCCACATTGCGCTGGAAGGCCGCTGCTATGTGCTGACCGCCTGCCAGCACCTGCGCCGCGACGCCTATCCTGAAGACTTCGAATGCTCGCTGGGCGATGCGCCCGACACGGTGTTGATGCGGGGCGGCAGCGCCATCATCGACCCCTTGGGCGAAGTGCTGGCCGGCCCGGATTTTTCCGACGAAACCATTCTGTACGCCGACATCAACCCCAACCAGATCCTGCGCGGCAAGTACGACTTTGACGTGTCCGGCCATTACGCGCGGCCGGACGTGTTCCAGCTTCAGGTCGACACCCGCGAAAAGCGGGCGGTTTCCGCCGTGTCCACGGCGGTTGCTGGCGGTGTCCAGGAGCCCTGAAACATGCATTTTGATTTCAGCGCCTTGCCTTCGCAGACGGTCTACAAGCTGCTGACCTCGACCGTCACCCCCCGCCCGATCGCGTGGGTCACCACGATATCGGGCGACGGGTGCGTCAATGCGGCGCCGTTCAGCTTTTTCAACGTCATGGGGCACCAACCTCCCACGGTTGCCATCGGCCTGATGCGCCGCGCCAACGGTGAACTGAAAGACACCAGCGCCAACATCATCGAAAACGGCGAGTTCGTGGTGAACCTGGTGCCCGAAGCCCTGATGCAGCAGATGAACCAGACCTGCGCGGACTACCCGCCTGGGGTGGATGAACTGAGCAAGGCGGGGCTGACGGCGCTGCCCGCCGCGCACGTGCGTCCGCCCTTGATCCAGGGCAGCCCGGTGTCTTTGGAATGCGTCAGCCAGGCCACCATCGTGACCGGCCCGCACCAGGTCGTCGTGATCGGCCGGGTGCTGGGCGCGCATGTGGCCGATGCCTATGTGCAGGACGCCGAGCGCGGCTACGTGAACACCGCCGAAATGGGGCTGGTTGCGCGCATGCACGGCAGCGGGTGGTACGCTCGCAGCACGGATTTGTTCCAGTTGGCGAGGCCCACCGAACCCTAGCCGCATGACAGAAAGGAGAAAAGATGATTGCTCGTTGGCGCTGGGCGCTTAAGCAATTGACCAGGCGCCTGTGGTTCAGGGCCAGTCTTTTCTCCTTGCTGGGCGTGGCGACCGCCTTGCTTGCCGTCATCTTCAAGGGCGCCATTCCCGAGACCTTGCCCGCCCGCATCGGCGCCGACGCGGTGGACAAGATCCTGGGCATCATCGCGTCCAGCATGTTGGCGGTAACCACCTTTTCGCTCAGCACCATGGTGGCGGCCTACGGTGCGGCAAGCAGTGGCGTGACGCCGCGCGCAACCACGCTTGTGATGCAGGACACCACCACCCAGAACGCCCTGGCGACCTTCATCGGCTCGTTTCTGTTCAGCCTGGTGGGCATCATCGCGCTGAGCACGGGCGCCTATGGCGCGCAAGGGCGGGTCCTGCTGTTCGCGGTGACGATCGCGGTAGTGATCCTGATCGTCTACACACTGCTGCGCTGGATCGATCATCTGTCGAAGCTCGGGCGCGTCGGCGAAACCATCGACCGCGTTGAAACCGCGACTATCGACGCTATCCGGCACCGCGTTCAGTGGCCTTGCCTGGGCGCAAGCCCGTATCCCGCGTCGGGGCAGCGCCCCGGTTCGGCGCAGGCTGTGGCAAGTGGGCAGACGGGCTACGTCCAGCACATCGACGTGCAGGCGCTGGGCCAGATCGCGCGGGAAAATCAGACCTTGATCTACCTGGATGTTTTGCCCGGCGCCTTCGCCCATGTCGGGATGGTGCTGGCGTGGACGGTGCCCGAGTCCGGCAGCGAACCGGCCGCGCGCGACGCGCTCGACCACGACATCATGGGCGCCATCACCCTGGGCACGTATCGCACGTTCGAGCACGACCCCCGCTTTGGCCTGTCGGTGCTTTCCGAAATTGCGTCCCGCGCCTTGTCGCCCGCCGTCAATGACCCCGGAACGGCGATAGACGTCATCGGCAGGGGCGTCCGAAGCCTGACCTGCTGGGCGCAGCCACCGGCCGAGCAAGAGGAGGTCGAACCCGACTGCCAGCGGGTCTACGTGCAAAGCCTGGACGTGGACGATCTGTTCGACGACTTTTTCGGCCCTATCGCCCGAGACGGCGCGGGCTTGCTGGAAGTCGACATGCGCATGACCAAGGCGCTGTTGAGCCTGGCGGAGATCAACCCGACGCTATTCAAGCCGGCCGCTTCCCGGCATGTCGCGCGTTTGCTCGGGTACGCAGAGAACGCGTTGGGCTTGGATGAAGACAAGCGGCGGCTACGCGAGCTGGCCCTGCCGCTGCTGCGCTAGGGCGCGGCTCGCCGGGCGAGATGGCCCCGTTTTTCGGCGCTCCAGGTGGGCGCAATCTCGCGGTCCGGACCCGATTTAGCAAAGGGACGAGCTTGTGCCAATTCGTTCTCCAGTTCCCGGGATGCGGCGCAAATCGCCGCTGCTAGCATCTGCTCAACCTCGGTGAGAACCCTCGGTTTCGACTTCCCCGCTGGCATCTTTCATCCCTTTGAGCACCATGAATAATCTGAAGCTTGGAACCCGCTTGGCGGGTGGATTCGGCATTTTGCTGGCCATGATCACCGTCATGTGCCTGGTCGGGCTTATCAGCCTGGCCAACATCAATGAATCGGTTGAAACCGTAACCCAACGTTCCCTGATCAAGGAGCGCCTGATCAGCGATTGGGCCCGCAATATCCAGGCCGGCGTTACCCGCACCACCGCCATTGCAAAAAGCACCGACGCCAGCCTGGCGGCGTTCTTCACGGACGAAGCCGCCGCCTCGTCGCGGAATTCCTCGGCGTTGCAGCAGCAGATTGAACCGCTGATCCAGACCTCCGAAGAAAAGCAATTGTGGCAAGGTGTGGGCAAATCGCGCGGCGATTACCTGCGCACGCGCGACGCCATCTTCAAGGCCAAGCAGAGTGGTGACGTGAACACGGCCAACCGCGTCTTCACCCAGGAATTCCTGCCGGCCACGCGCCAGTTCATTGACCAGATCACCAAGCTGTCCGCCTTGCAACGCGCCGAGATCGATGCGCGAGCGGCCGACATTCAAAGCGCGTATCGCACGGCTAATTTCTGGATGATCGTCATTGGCTCGGTAGCGCTGATCAGTGGCTTGCTGCTGGCGGTGCTGCTGACGCGCGGTATTACCCGCCCGCTGTCCGCGGCCGTGCGCGTAGCGCGCACCGTTGCCGCCAATGACCTGACCAGTACCGTCATCGTGAAATCACGCGACGAGATCGGCCAATTGATGCAGGCCCTGGCGTCCATGAACGCCAACCTGGCGGACACCGTCGCGCGCATCCGAACCGGCGTGGACAGCATGGCGTCTGCCTCGGGCGAAATCGCGGCTGGCAACGCGGACCTGTCCTCGCGCACCGAACAGCAGGCCGCGTCCCTGGAAGAAACCGCGGCGTCCATGGAGCAGTTGTCGTCCACGGTGAAACTGAACGCCGACAGCGCGCGGCAGGCCAACCAGTTGGCCGCCACCGCCTCGGACACCGCGTCGCGCGGTGGTGCCACCGTGTCCGAGGTGGTCAGCACCATGAGCGCTATTTCGTCCAGCTCGGTCAAGATCGCCGACATCGTGTCGGTGATCGACGGCATTGCCTTTCAGACCAACATCCTGGCGCTGAACGCCGCAGTGGAAGCCGCGCGGGCGGGTGAGCAGGGCAAGGGTTTTGCCGTGGTGGCGGCCGAAGTCCGCACGCTGGCGCAACGCAGCGCGCAGGCTGCCAAGGAAATCAAGACGCTAATCGAAGACACGGTGCACAAGATCAGCCAGGGTTCCATCAGCGCCGAGCGCGCCGGCGCCACGATGCAGGAAATCGTCAGCTCGGTGCAGCGCGTGACGGACATCATGGGCGAAATCGCCGCGGCATCGGCCGAGCAGGCCGACGGCATCGAACAAGTCAACCGCGCGGTGTCGCAAATGGACGAGGTAACGCAGCAGAACGCGGCGCTGGTCGAAGAGGCCGCCGCCGCGGCCGGTTCAATGCAGGACCAGACCGCCGACCTGACGCGCGCGGTCAGTGCGTTCAAGCTGCCGGGGAGTGGGGCGGTGGCGGTTGAGCGGGTCGCGGGCGGTCGAGCCCTGGCAATGACCGGGGCGGTGGCGCTTCGGGCTTGATCCTAATCCCAGTCAGTAGCGGATGCCTTGCCGAACGAGGCGCGCTAGGCTATTCGCGTTGCCGTTGTAGGCGTCGATTGACGCCCGGATCATTTCGGCCTGGCTAATGCCAGTCCAGTCGATGTCGTAGCCTGCGTTGCGCGCCAGTTGCCCGATAAACTCACGCTGAGTTCGTCCATTGCCTTCGCGAAAGGGATGCAGCACGTTGATTTCGCCAAGGTAGTAGGCCGCGCGCTGGCTGAATTTTTCGACGTCGAGATCTTGCAAGTGACGCTCTTTCGCAAGTTGCTGAAATAAACGCCGGCCGGCGCTGTCGATCATCAAGTGACGAGCAAACATCGTGTCGCCCTTTTGAATCTCGCCTTGTCGGATTTCACCTGCCCAGTCGTAGACGTCTCCAAACAAGCGCCGGTGGATTTGCCGCAGGTGCGACAGGTCGAACTTGCCGTCAACGGGCTGCTCACGCAATTTGGCGGCCTGCAAAAAAGACAGGCTGGACTCGGCCTTGTCGAGTGCAGCCTGATCTTGGATGCCCAGAAGGTTGCGGAGTATGCCTGTCCCTTTGTCCAGGTACGGGTCTCCGTCCTGCCCGGTGTATTTCATCTTGTCGACTGATTCAGGCCGAGCCGCGCCTTGTATTCGGCGATGGCGTCATCAAGGGATTTTTCGCCCGACGCCCACATCTCGGCGTCTTTGATGACCTGCGCGTCCGGTTCCAGGCCTTCCATGCGTTGGCTGGCCAGTGCGCTGTTCACGACGGCGCGGCGGGCAACGACTTCCTGCTCTGCAATCATGGCTAGTCCTGTGATAAATGAATGCGCTATTTTACGCCGTGGTGCAAAGCGTGGGTGTGTGTTCAGAGGCATGATGGTGTCTCTGCTCAAGGTGCTTGGTGTGTGGAGTGAAAACTACTGTCAAACATTGAGCAAGGACAAGGCGATCCGTCGACTTTTAACGATTGTGGCGGTCGTATGGCTGATTACAGCCCCTGCTGCGGATTTAATGCGAGAGACCGAAGCCGAGTATTTGAACCAGTGCGCGCATAGTCTGAGATAGTTGTTATCGATGGGAGAGAGCGTCTAGGAGCGGATGGCAGACTGCATCGCGCTTCGTAAATATGTGGTGGACCTAAGGTTGCTGGGCGTTGGTCCGGCTTACGCTTAGCCCTTTTACGACAGGATTTCCAGGAATGGATTCTTGTCCACGATGGCCGCTTGCAACTTCTTCTTTAGAAGCTCGACAAGATCACCTTGGCGTTGCAATAGCATTACAAACTCTTGCAACGAACAGAGGAACATCGTTTTTTGGGAAAGTGCGTTCCTGCATTCCGCCACTACAGAGGTCGCATAACCATTCGTTGCGATGAAAATTCCATGAGCGTTTGCGCGCATGAACAAGCGGCTTAGGTGCGGTGAAAATTCCCCTATGCCTACTGGTGCGTTAAGCCACTTCATTTCGACAAGGTGAAGTTGTCCGTTCAACTCGATTACACCATCGATTTGTTCGACGACCACGGAGGTGTCGGGGTCTCTGCGGCGAAAGTCTTCGCGAACATGAATACCGTAGACGCGAAATAGGTCATTCAAAACTGCTTCAAGCAGCTTCCCTCGTTCCTGCGGCTTTTCGTCCATTCCAAATAATGCGAAAAGTCGCTGGCTAACGCCTTCAAGCTTTGTTCGCTTTTCTGCGGTCGCGGCGCGTTCTGCTTGTTGCTTAGCCACGCGCGCTTCGCGTTCGGCATCCCGTTCCTGTTTCATCCGGGTGAACGAGTCTTTGGCATCGACGGCCTCGCGAACGCTCGCTACCAGCCCTTTGGCCTTGTATTGGTCCGCAGGCCAACATGTCTCGAAGCTTTCAAACTCTACGACGCGTTTAACGATTTCACGGCGAACGCGTAGCCCGCTATCGCCGCGCGTGTTTACTTTTGCCAGAATGTTCCTGACGATTTCGTATTTGTTGACTGAGCTTGGGGCGGTCCGGACGGCGTCATCCATTTCCCGTAAGTCTGCTTCATCGACTCCGGCGCTTCGAAGAAATAGGACCACCTGTTTTTTGCCTCGGCATAAAAGCGGGATGGTATCGACAAGAAGGGTCAGCAGGTCATGCGGGTAGTGGAACGCCTCAGCCATCTCTTGTCCTTTGTCAGTCCTAGTCGCCGATGCCTCATTATCGCGGGCTTTTTTCGTTACGTTGCCCGAACGGGTAAAAACACGGGTAGTCTGACCAAGAAAAGCAAAAGGCCCCTTTCGGGGCCTCTGCAAAGCACGTAAGTGCTTGAATACTTGGCGGAGAGGGTGGGATTCGAACCCACGGTACGGGGATACCGTACGCCTGATTTCGAGTCAGGTACATTCGACCACTCTGCCACCTCTCCGTGGCTGGGTTCCAAAACGGTGATGTCTACATTGGCGATTTCTCGGCCTCTGTGTTCAGTCACTTCAAGATCCCTGGTCGGAAGGATCTTCGTTGTTGGAGCAGCGAAGCCCGCAATTCTACAGGAATTTTTTCCTGTGTGTAAAGGGGGTGAAAAAAATTATTGAAAGGGTGCATCCCGCACTTCCGGCGGCGTCGATCTTTGCCCAGAATTCGCCCATCCGGGCTTCGCGCTTCCTGGCCTACCCCCTTTCAACGCGGCATTCTTGCTTCATGGACCTGATCCTTATCCTCTTGCTTGCCGCCGTGCTGTGCGTGCCCATCACGCAGCGGCTGGGGCTGGGCGCCATTCCCGGTTACCTGATCGCAGGGGTGCTGATCGGGCCGTCCTGCCTGAAGCTGGTGACCAATGTCGACACCATGATCAACGTGTCGCAATGGGGCGTGGTGATGATGTTGTTCATCATCGGGCTGGAGCTGTCGCCCAGGCGGCTATGGGCCATGCGCAACGAGGTCTTCCTGGTTGGAAGCCTGCAGATGCTGGTCTGCGGCTTGTTGCTGGGCTTGGTGTTTGGCGCGGCGCTCAGGCATCTGGCCGGGATGGAATGGCAGGCGGCGGTGTTGTGCGGGCTGTCGCTGGCCTTGTCTTCGACGGCGGTGGCGTTGCGGCTGTTGGATGAGCGCGGCTTGACCCGCACGCCGCTGGGCCGTTCGGCCTTGGGCGTGCTGCTGTTTCAGGACATGGCGGCCATTCCGATGCTGGTGGCGGCGGGCTTGCTGGGGTCTGAGGGCACGTCCGCCCCGTCTTTCAAGGAAGCGCTGATCGCCGTGGCGGTGGTGGCGCTGGCTTACCGGCTGCGGCTCTTGGGCTGGGCCGCCAAGGCGCAGTTGAATGAACTTTTTACCGCGGCGGCCTTGCTCATGGTGGTGGGCGCCGCGCAATTGTTCGACTACGCGGGCCTGTCGGCGGGCTTGGGCGGTTTTCTGGTCGGGGTGTTGATGGCGGAGTCCCGCTATCGGCACGACCTGGAAAAGGCCATCGACCCGTTCAAAGGGCTATTGCTGGGCCTGTTCTTCCTGGCGATCGGCATGTCCGTCAACCTGAAGGTGGTGGCTAACCACTGGACGTTCATCATCGGCTGCGTGGCCGCCTTGCTGGCGATCAAGGCGCTGGTCCTGTATGGATTTGCGCGCTTCATGGGCCTGCCGCGCTACCACCGGCTGCTGTTCGCCATGGTGCTGGCGCAGGGGGGAGAATTCAGTTTCGCCATCTTCAACGAAGCCTGGGACAACCACTTGATCAGCCTGGAACATCGTGACGTGCTGTCGGTGGTGGTCGCCATATCCATGGGCGTGGTGCCGGTGTTGATCAAGTTGTTGGAACGCGTGCCGGAGAGCCGTGGCGGCATGGCGGATCTGCCTTCGGCCACGGATGCCGGGTCTGGCTCGGACTCGTCCGACAAACCACCAAGCGCTTGACCCCGCTGCCCGTGGGGTCATGACAAGATTACCGTCAGGTCGGGCGGCTACACTTGACCTCGTTTCGCTTTTCGTCCCTATGCCAGACCACAGGAGAATGCTCATGCTCAAAGGAAAAGTTGCCCTTGTCACCGGTTCCACCAGCGGTATCGGCCTGGGGATCGCCACCGCCTTCGCCCAGCAAGGCGCTGATATCGTCCTGAATGGTTTTGGCGACGCCGCCGCGATCGAAAAAGAGCGCGCGGGTTTGGCCGAGAAGTACGGCGTGAAGGTGATCTACGACGGCGCCGATCTGTCCAAGGGCGATGCTGTCCGTGGGCTGGTTGAAAACGCGGTGCGCCAGTTGGGCCGTATCGACATCCTGGTCAACAACGCCGGCATCCAGCACACCGCGCTGATCGAAGACTTTCCGGTTGAAAAGTGGGACGCCATCTTGGCGCTGAACCTGTCGGCCGTGTTCCATGGCACGGCGGCCGCGCTGCCGCACATGAAGAAGCAGGGCTTTGGCCGCATTATCAACATTGCCTCGGCGCACGGCCTGGTGGCCTCGGCCAACAAGTCGGCCTATGTGGCGGCCAAGCATGGCGTGGTGGGCTTCACCAAGGTCACGGCGCTGGAAACGGCCGGACAGGGCATCACCGCCAACGCCATCTGCCCGGGCTGGGTCCGCACCCCGCTGGTGGAAAAGCAGATCACCGCCATGGCTGAAAAGAACGGCGTTGACCAGGAAACCGCCGCGCGCGAACTGCTCAGCGAAAAGCAGCCGTCGCTGCAATTCGTGACCCCGGAACAGCTTGGCGGTACCGCCGTGTTCCTGGCATCCGACGCCGCGGCGCAAATTACCGGCACGTCGGTTTCGGTCGATGGTGGCTGGACGGCGCGTTAATAAAGGAACTCTGGAATGTTGTTTTTGCTTTCCCCCGCCAAGAAGCTGGACTACGACTCGCCCCTGCATATCGAGACGCACACCCAGCCGCTGTTCGTGGATCAGGCCGCCGGCCTGATCAAGGTGCTGAAGACCAAGTCGGCGGAAGACATCGCTGAATTGATGAGCCTGAGTCCGGCGCTGTCCGAGCTGAATGCGCAGCGTTACGCGCATTGGAAGCGCAGCTTCACCCAAGCGAATTCCCGTCAGGCCGTGTTGGCGTTCAACGGCGATGTGTACGAAGGGCTGGATGCGTCCAGCCTGTCGGCCAAGCAACTGGATTGGGCGCAAGAGCACGTGGCCATCCTCAGTGGCTTGTACGGCGTGCTGCGCCCGTTGGACTTGATGCAGCCGTATCGCCTGGAAATGGGTACGCGTCTGGAGACGTCCAAAGGCAAGAACCTGTATGAGTATTGGGGTTCGACGATTGCCGATTATCTGAATGAGCGTCAGGCGGGCAGGAAGGCGCCGGTGATCGTCAATCTGGCGTCCGAGGAATATTTCAAGTCGGTCGACTTGAAAACGCTGAAGGCGCGCGTGGTGCAATGCGTGTTCCAGGACTGGAAGAACGGCGCCTGGAAAATCATCAGCTTCCACGCCAAGCGCGCGCGCGGGCTGATGGCGCGCTACGCCATCCAGCATAAGGTTGCCAAGCCGGAAGGCTTGCAAGGCTTTGATCTGGAAGGCTACGCCTATGACGCATCGGTTTCAACGGAAGACAAGCTGGTGTTTCGGCGTAAGGTGGGGTGAGTGTGATGGGTTTCGCGCGATCGGCGGTGTGTTCTTGCCGGGGCCGATCCGCGCTGCACCCATCCTACGTTTCGGGGCAAACTGGGGCGGTCGTGATGGGTTCCGCGCGATTGGTGGTGAGTTTCTTGGTTGGCGCTAACTCGCGCTGCACCCATCCTACGTTCCGGGCAAATTGGCATGATCGTAGGATGGGTGTGGCGCGAGATTGTCTAAAAAAGAAAGAAACCGCTCAACGCGCGAACCCATCAAGCAGCGCTGAATTCTTAACAGGATCAGCCACAAGCTTACGGTTGTCTGATGGGTTCCGCGCGATCGGCGGCATCTTCTTGCGCACGCCAACGCGCGCTGCACCCATCCTACCTATTCAACCGCATCATTCACGCTGCCGCCGCCACGGGCGGGGCATGCGTGGGGTCGGCCAGCGCTTGTAGCTCCTGGCGGATCATGTGTGCTGCTTTCAGCATCTGTTTCAGTGGATAGGCCAATGCCGCCTGTTCGCCTGCCGTGTCGAATTGCGTGGGCAGGGTCGTGGCGATCTGGGGGCGCTTTTCGTCCAGCAGGTCGACCATGCCGTTCAGCGCCAACTGCACCGCTTCAGGTGTTTTGGGTAGCGCCGCCAGAATGGGTATCGCCGCCGTGATCTGCGAGGCCAGAACGTGGTTCTGGATCAGCAGGTTATTCAATTCCGGCACGCTGAGCTGATGCGATTTGGGTTCGCTCATCATGCGGTAGAACGCTTCGGCGAAATTGCTGAATGCAATGTGCACGTTCTTGCGCGCCAGGCGCCAGGCCAGATCGGCATCGATGACGGCGGGGGTGTCGGCGGCGGTGGTGGCGTTTGTTGCGCCGTTCGCGGCTGTATTCGTACTCGCAGTCGCGCCCGCATTCATGGCAGGCGCCGCATTCGTCTGCATGGCTTCTACGTAGCGCAGCCCGGCCAGCAAGTATTCCCGGTTGGCGCGGGTGGCGGCGGCGGCCAGCGGTTTCAGATAACGTGCTTCCCACCACGGCAGGATGTAGCTGCAGATCAGCGCCAGCGCGCAGCCCAGCAATGTGTCGATGGCGCGTTCGCCAATCACCGCCATCGACACCGTGCCCGGCGACACGAAGTGGAACACCAGCACCACGAAGAGCGTGTTGAAAATGGCGCTGGCCATGTAGTTCAGTTGCACCAGGCTGTTGCCCATGATGCAGGCGCCCAGCAGCACGGCGAACAGGATCTCGGGGCTGTCGGTCAGGTTGAACAGCAGCAGCGCGCAGATGCAGCCGATCAAAGTACCGCCCAACCGCCAGCCATTGCGCTGCCGCGTCAGCGCGAAGCCGGGCTTCATGATGATGACGATGGTCAGCATGATCCAGTAGTTGTGCGCGGAAAATTCCGGCGACAGCCAGCGGCTGGCCAGCGTCATGGCAATGGCGGCGGCCGCCGTCACGCGCAGCGCATAACGGAAGTGCGGCGAATCCAGCCGCAGGTTGCTGGTCAACAGCCCAAAGCGGAATTCCTGGCGCGAGATAAAGCGCGTCAACGACTTGTTGATGCGCAGCACGTCGGTGGGCTTGGCGTCCGGCGATGCCGCCGTGTGGTCGGCCAGGCGGTCGACAATGCGGGCCGAATTGCGCAGGCGGCGCAGCACCTGGATGATCAGCGCCAGCATCTCGGGTTCGCGCTCGCCCAGACCTTGCTGCTTGAGCTGTTCAATTTCGTATTCGATGGCGCGCAGCTCCGCCTTGGCGCTGCTGCGGTACTGCACCTGGCGACCACGCGACACGTCCAGTGCAATGCGGTTGAGTTCCAACGACATCTTCACCAGCGCGTCGCGCATGAACATCAGGCAGTCGTTGCCGGCCAGCGTGCGGCGCAGCGCGGCGTAGTCGGTGTGGGTGGCGACCAGCGTGTCCAGCAGTTGCAGCATGTCGACGAACATGTTCCAGATCATCACGCGCTGACGGTCGCCCACGCCCTTGCCTCGGGGCAGGGCGCGCAGCACCATGTCGCGCGCGGCCTGGTGTTTTTCCGTCATGACAGACTGGCGTTGGATCAGGGTGCGATAGGCCTCGTCCAGGTCGGCCGTCTCGTCGTAGAAGGCGGCGCGGGCGGCCACGTAGTCGGCCGTGGCGAACAGCGCCACCGACATGGCCTGCTGTTCCTCGCGCAGCCAGAACAAGCGCGAAAATCCCAGGCTGAACACTACATAGAAAAGCGCCCCGCCCAAGGTGGCGACCGCGTGCGCGAAGACTTCGTGCGGCTGTAGCGGCGAATGCATCGTCAAGGTCATCAGCAGCAGGCCGGCAAAGCCGATCAGCCCGCCGCGCTTGCCGAACACGGTGAACATCGAATAGACGAAGCACTGTGCAATCACCACCAGCCAGATCAGGATGGGGTTCGTGGATGCGAGCCCCGTGATGATGACGGTAACGGTGCCCAGCGCGGCCCCGCCCAGCATTTCGTTGGTGCGATGACGCTGCGGGCCGCCCGGTTGGTCGATGATGGCCAGGCACTGCGCGCCAAAGGTCGCGACCAGCCCGGTGGTGTAGTTACCGAACAGCCCGCCCAGCACCAGCACGGGCAACAGCATGCCAACCCCCTGGCGCACCCCTCCGAAGAAGTAGTGGCTGTAGAGGAAACGGCGAATGCTGGCAATGCGCAAATCCATGGGACGGAACTGGGTTCGGGACGACGCAACAAGTATAGAGACGCTGGTGGAATTTTTGGGGTCGGATGGTTACAGGACTTTCCCTGTCAGACCGGCTGCATCGCGCGCGCAACGGTCGTTTCACGTCGATTTGCTACCTTTGACGCAACGCGGTAAATTCCACCTCTTGCGCCGGTCTGCCTATCCGATACCGGCGCGTTGAGGCGGATGGTACGGGTCACCTCCCCAGCCATCCTGCCGCAGTGATACTTGCTGTTGGCCGCGCCACAAGCGTGTGTTGCCAAAGCTTCCATTTCGACCTCCAGCGTCCCCAAGGGGCGTTTGCACTGCGTTCTGTCGAGCGTGTGCCGGGTCGGCAGGGTGTCCGGGTGGCGTGGCTCCGTGAGCCGCTAAGCGCCGGATCATGTTGTCGTAGCCGGTATGGGTTCCGTTGCCGCCGTATCCGGGCGAGCAGCAGTCAGGGTTGCAGGGCCGGTACTGAAAGGAAATAAACATGGAAATGAATGGCGCCGATATCGTCGTGCGCTGCCTGGCCGATGAGGGCGTGGAACACGTTTTCGGCTACCCCGGCGGCGCAGTGCTTTACATCTACGACGCGATCTTCAAGCAAGACAAATTTCAGCATATCCTGGTTCGTCACGAGCAAGCCGCCGTGCACGCCGCCGATGCCTATTCGCGCTCGTCGCAAAAGGTTGGCGTCTGCCTCGTGACCAGCGGCCCGGGCGTGACCAATGCCGTCACCGGCATCGCCACCGCCTATATGGATTCCATCCCCATGGTCATCATCAGCGGGCAAGTGCCCACTGCGGCCATCGGCGAAGATGCGTTCCAGGAATGCGACACCGTCGGCATCACGCGCCCCTGCGTCAAGCACAACTTCCTGGTGCGTGACGTCAAGGACCTGGCCGAAACCATGCGCCGCGCGTTCTACATCGCGCGCACGGGCCGTCCCGGCCCGGTGCTGGTGGATATCCCCAAGGACATCACCGTCGCGCAGTGCAAGTACACGCCGCCCAAGGGCGAGATCTCGATGCGTTCCTACGCGCCCGTCAACAAGGGCCACCAGGGGCAAATCAAGAAAGCCGTGCAGATGCTGCTGACCGCCGAACGGCCCATGATCTACACGGGCGGCGGCGTCATCCTGTCGAACGCCGCGCCCGAGTTGAACAAGCTGGTGTCGCAACTGGGCGCGCCGTGCACCAGCACCCTGATGGGTCTGGGCGGCTACCCGGCCAGCAGCGGCCAGTTCGTGGGCATGCCCGGCATGCACGGCACCTACGAAGCCAATATGGCGATGCAGCACTGCGACGTGCTGCTGGCCATTGGCGCGCGTTTCGATGACCGCGTGATCGGCAACCCCAAGCACTTCGCGCAGAACGCCCGCAAGATCATCCATATCGATATTGATCCGTCGTCGATCTCCAAGCGCGTGCGCGTGGACGTCCCGATCGTGGGTAACGTCAAGGATGTGCTGGCTGACCTGTCCGCCCAATACGAAGTGGCGGCCGCCGAGCACAAGCCCGCGTCCATCACCAAGTGGTGGGAGCAGGTCGAGACCTGGCGCGGCAAGGAATGCCTGAAGTTCGCCAACTCGGACGAAGTCATCAAGCCGCAATACGTGGTGGAAAAGCTCTGGGAAGTGACGGGTGGCGACGCCTTCGTCACGTCCGACGTGGGCCAGCACCAGATGTGGGCGGCCCAGTACTACAAGTTCGACAAGCCGCGCCGCTGGATCAACTCCGGCGGCCTGGGCACCATGGGTGTGGGGCTGCCGTACGCAATGGGCGTGCAGATGGCCAACCCTGGGCACGACGTCGCCGTCATCACCGGCGAAGCGTCAATCCAGATGAACATCCAGGAACTGTCGACCTGCCACCAATACCGCCTGACGCCCAAGATCGTCTGCCTGAACAACCGTTTTCTGGGCATGGTCCGGCAATGGCAGCAGATCGATTACGGCTCGCGCTATTCCGAGTCCTACATGGATTCGCTGCCCGACTTCGTCAAGGTGGCCGAGGCCTATGGCCACGTGGGTCTGCGTATCGAGCGTCCGGCGGATGTCGAACCCGCGCTGCGCGAAGCCTTTGGCAAGCACAAGGAACGCCTGGTTTTCCTGGACTTCATCACCGACCGCACCGAAAACGTGTGGCCGATGGTCAAGGCCGGCCGTGGGCTGACCGAAATGCTGCTTGGCTCTGAAGACCTGTAAGGAGGCCACCATGAAGCACGTGATTTCCGTCCTCCTCGAAAACGAACCCGGCGCGCTGTCGCGCGTGGTGGGTCTGTTTTCCGCGCGGGGCTACAACATTGAAACCCTGACCGTGGCGCCCACCGAGGACGCCACGCTGTCGCGCATGACCATCGTGACCACCGGTTCCGATGACGTGATCGAACAGATCACCAAGCACCTGAACCGCCTGGTGGATGTCGTTAAAGTGGTGGACCTGACCGAAGGCGCGCACATCGAGCGCGAGCTGATGCTCGTGAAGGTGCGCGCCGTGGGCAAGGAACGCGAAGAGATGAAGCGCATGGCGGATATTTTCCGCGGCCGCATCATCGACGTGACCGACAAGTCCTACACCATCGAATTGACCGGGGTGCAGGAAAAAGTACAGGCCTTCCTGGAGGCCCTGGACCGCAGTGCCATCCTTGAAACCGTACGCACCGGCGTGTCCGGCATCGGACGCGGTGAACGGATTTTGAAGATTTGACCGGCCTTCCAGGCCACGCCACACCCTACATCTGAATTAATCGAATATCCAAAATACTGGAATCTGGAGCACAACCATGAAAGTTTTCTACGACAAAGACTGCGATCTGTCCCTCATCAAAGGCAAGACCGTTGCCATCATCGGCTACGGTTCGCAAGGCCACGCGCACGCGCAAAACCTGCATGAATCGGGCGTGAAGGTCATCGTCGGCCTGCGCAAGGACGGCGCTTCGTGGAACAAGGCCGCCAACGCTGGCCTGGAAGTCAAGGAAGTGGCTGACGCCGTGAAGGCCGCCGACATCGTCATGATGTTGCTGCCCGACGAGAACATCGCCTCGGTCTACAACAAGGAAGTGCACGGCAACATCAAGGCCGGCGCCGCCCTGGCTTTCGCCCACGGCTTCAACGTCCACTACGGCCAGGTCGTGCCGCGTGAAGACATCGACGTCATCATGATCGCCCCGAAGGCCCCCGGCCACACGGTGCGCAACACGTACAAGCAAGGTGGTGGCGTGCCCCACCTGGTGGCCGTGTACCAGGACAAGTCGGGCGCCGCGCGTGACGTGGCCCTGTCGTACGCCAGCGCCAACGGCGGCGGCCGTGCCGGCATCATCGAAACCAACTTCCGCGAAGAAACCGAAACCGACCTGTTCGGCGAACAGGCCGTGCTGTGCGGCGGTACCGTCGAACTGATCAAGGCCGGTTTCGACACGCTGGTGGAAGCCGGCTACGCGCCCGAAATGGCGTACTTCGAATGCCTGCACGAACTGAAGCTGATCGTTGACCTGATCTATGAAGGCGGCATCGCCAACATGAACTACTCGATCTCGAACAACGCCGAATTCGGCGAGTACGAAACGGGTCCGAAGATCGTCACCGACGAAACCCGCAAGGCCATGCGCCAGTGCCTGACGGACATCCAGACCGGCGAATACGCCAAGAAGTTCATCCTGGAAAACACCGCCGGCGCCCCGACGCTGACCTCGCGCCGCCGCATCAACGCGGAATCGCAGATCGAGCAAGTGGGTGGCAAGCTGCGCGCCATGATGCCCTGGATCGCCGCCAACAAGCTGGTGGACAAGTCCAAGAACTGATCGGCGCCCGGCGCGGGCTGGTCCCGCGCCCCGTCCGGCAAGACGGCATGCCTCCAAAGGGCATGCCGTTTTTTATTGCCTTTTCCCCAGGCACGGCACTTGCTCTGTCCCGCAAGCGGGGCCATATGAGTTAACCTTTCACAGTCCGTTGTAAGTTATTGAGACCATGCCCAATTTTTCCATGCGCGATTCCGAGAACCGCCACCGAAGTATCTACTTGCTGCCCAACGCATTCACCACCGCTGCGCTGTTTGCGGGGTTCTATGCCGTGGTGCAGGCAATGAATGATCGCTTCGAAGTTGCCGCCATCGCCATTTTCGTGGCCATGGTGCTGGATGGCATGGATGGCCGGGTGGCTCGCCTGACCAACACGCAGTCGGCATTCGGTGAACAATATGACTCCTTGTCCGACATGACGTCCTTCGGCGTGGCGCCCGCGCTGGTCATGTACGAATGGATTCTGAATGATTTGGGCCGCTGGGGCTGGCTGGCCGCCTTTGTCTATGTGGCAGGCGCCGCGCTGCGCCTGGCGCGGTTCAACACCAATATCGCCGTCGTCGACAAACGTTATTTCCAAGGCTTGCCCAGCCCGGCCGCTGCCGCGCTGGTGGCGGGTTTTGTCTGGCTGGCGGTGGACAACAAGCTGCCCATTCACGACAGCCTGATGGCCTGGGTGGCGTTCACGCTGACCATGTACGCGGGCATCACCATGGTGTCCAACGCCCCGTTCTTCAGCGGCAAGAGCTTTGCGCTGGGTCGCAGCGTGCCGTTCTGGGGCATCTTGCTGGTGGTGGCGGTATTCGTGTTCGTCTCCAGCGACCCCCCGGTTGTGCTGTTCGGCCTGTTCGTGCTGTATGGCTTGTCGGGTTGGGTCATGTGGGGCTGGCGCTGGAACAAGGCGCGCCGCCTCACGCAAGAGCGCCGCAGCCATTCGTCCTGATCCGCTGACCGCTGCTTCAAATCGCAGCCGAAAAAAAAACCCGCCAAGTAAATATTGGCGGGTTTTTTGTTGGTGGCGAATTCAGCGCCACATGAACCTGTCGTCGTCGTACATGGGGTCGGGGCCGGGATGGAAGTGCGTCACCTTGCTGCCGTCGCGGCTCATGTAGACGTACATCAGCGAATTCCACACGCCGTTTTCCTTGTACCGATACGACCACACGACTTCGCGCTTCTCGCCCAGGCCCGTGACATCGATTTGGGCGGGCGGCCCGAATTCGCAGCGCACGCGGTCGGGGCCCCAGTCGCCGGTTTCCAGCACTTTGAAGTGCGCATCCGTCAGCAGCGGCAGCACCTGGCCCACGCGACCGTCCGTGCCCACGTTGGTGCCCCAGGCGTATTGCCCCATGGGTTGTTGCGTCCAGATCACCCGGCGCCCGCCGCCGGCTTGCGGGCATTCGAAGTTGGGCTGGCCGAATTGGGTAAGCACTTCGCCGTAGGGGGTGCCTGGCGGGATCTGGGTCATGTTGGCGCAAGCCGCCAGGCTGGCGATCGCCAGGGTAGCCAGGGCCGCGCGCGCGGGTCTGAAATATTTAGACATGTATTTGCTCCTCAAGGGTGCCGCTCGGGCGCTGCGGGCCGGTGCCGCCCCCAAAACCACCTGTGGGGTAATTCTAGCGAATCAGCTATAATCGCCGAGCTTTATCAAGTGTATTGATTTTGCAAGATGCTTTGCGCCGGCAGTCCGGCTGCGGAGTGACCCCCAAGCCGTAAGCAATTCGTGTGTGGTGGGCCATTCTGGCAGCTATTGAAGCAGCAGTGAGAAAGCAAAAACGCTTATCGCCGGAATTCACGCAAATTTTTTCCAAACCACGTCAGGGCACCTCGGCCCTGTCGCATGTCCGAAGAGGTCATCAATGTCTGTAGCTGACATCAAGAAATCCGATATCGTTGCGCAATTCCAACGCGCTCAAGGCGATACCGGCTCCCCCGAAGTTCAGGTGGCTCTGCTCACCGCCCGTATCAACGAACTGACTGGTCACTTCAAAGAACACATGAAGGACCATCACTCGCGCCGCGGTCTGCTGCGTATGGTCAGCCGTCGCCGCAAGCTGCTCGACTATCTCAAGGGCCGCAATCCCGATTCGTACCGCGCTCTGATCGAAAAACTCGGTCTGCGCAAGTGATCGACGGGGCTGGCTCCCCATGACGCAACCGTGGTCGGTGCGACGTATTGTCGCAGCGGCCACGGTTTTTCATTTGTAAGGAATAATCGTCATGTTCAACAAAGTGACAAAATCGTTCCAGTACGGCCAGCACACGGTCGTCCTGGAAACTGGCGAGATCGCTCGCCAGGCCTCCGGCGCCGTTGTGGTGTCGATCGAGGACACCGTTGTCCTGGCCACCGTTGTGGCTTCCAAGAAGGCCAAGCCGGGTCAAACGTTTTTCCCGCTGACCGTCGACTACATCGAGAAGACCTACGCTGCCGGCCGTATTCCGGGTGGGTTCTTCAAGCGTGAAGGCAAGCCCTCCGAAAAGGAAACGCTGACCTCGCGCCTGATCGACCGTCCGCTGCGTCCGCTGTTCCCCGAAGACTTCTACAACGAAGTCCAAGTGGTCATCCACACGCTGTCGGTCAATCCCGAGATTGATCCCGACATCGCCGCGATGATCGGCGCATCGGCTGCGCTGGCCATCTCCGGCATCCCGTTCAACGGCCCGATCGGCGCCGCGCGCGTTGGCTACATCGATGGCCAATACGCCCTGAACCCGACCGCATCGCAACTGAAGTCGTCCAAGCTGGACCTGGTGGTTGCCGGTACGGAAAACGCCGTGCTGATGGTGGAATCGGAAGCTCAACAGCTGTCCGAAGAAATCATGCTGGGCGGCGTGGTCTACGGCCACGAGCAAATGCAGGCGGTCATCAACGCCATTCACGAACTGGTGAAGGACGCTGGCAAGCCCGATTGGGACTGGCAAGCGCCGGCCAAGGACGAAGCCCTGATCGCCGCCGTGACCGCGGCTGCCCAGGAAGGCCTGAACGCCGCCTACCAGATCCGCGAAAAGCAAGCCCGCACCGCCAAGCTGCGTGAAGTGTCGGCTGACGTGTCGGCCAAGCTGGCTGCCGCCGCTGCCGAAAAGGGCGAGTCCGCCCCTGACGCCGTGACCGTCGACAACATCATGTTCTCGCTGGAATCGGCCATCGTTCGCGGTCAGATCCTGAACGGTGAACCGCGTATCGACGGTCGCGACACCCGCACCGTGCGCCCCATCAGCGTGCGTCTGGGCGTGCTGCCCCGCGCACACGGCAGCGCGCTGTTCACCCGTGGTGAAACGCAAGCGCTGGTCGTGGCCACGCTGGGCACCAAGCAAGACGAGCAGATCATCGACGCGCTCATGGGTGAATACCGCGACCGCTTCATGATGCACTACAACATGCCTCCGTTCGCCACCGGCGAAACGGGCCGCATCGGTGTGCCCAAGCGCCGCGAAATCGGCCACGGCCGTCTGGCCAAGCGTTCGCTGATCCCGCTGCTGCCGGCGCCGGAAGACTTCCAATACACGATCCGCATCGTGTCGGAAATCACCGAGTCCAACGGCTCGTCGTCGATGGCTTCGGTCTGCGGCGGCTCGCTGGCCATGATGGACGCCGGCGTGCCGGTCAAGGATCACGTGGCCGGTGTGGCCATGGGCCTGATCCTGGACGGCGGCAAGTTCGCCGTGCTGACCGACATTCTGGGTGACGAAGATCACCTGGGCGACATGGACTTCAAGGTTGCGGGCACCGAAAACGGCGTCACCGCACTGCAGATGGACATCAAGATCCAGGGCATCACCAAGGAAATCATGCAAGTGGCGCTGGCGCAAGCCCGCGAAGGCCGCCTGCACATCCTGACCAAGATGAAGGAAGCGCTGGACGGTTCGCGTGGCGAGCTCTCGGCTTTCGCCCCGCGCATGCTGACCATCAAGATCAACCCCGAGAAGATCCGCGACGTGATCGGCAAGGGCGGCGCCACCATCCGCGCGCTGACCGAAGAAACCGGCACGCAGATCGACATCTCCGACGACGGCACGATCGTGATCGCCAGCGTCGACGAAGTGCAGGCCAAAGAAGCCCAGCGCCGCATCGTCGAACTGACCGCCGACGTCGAAGTGGGCCAGATCTACGAAGGCTCGGTCCTGCGTCTGCTGGACTTCGGCGCCATCGTGCAAGTGCTGCCGGGCCGCGACGGTCTGCTGCACATCTCGGAAATCGCCAACTACCGCATCGCGAACATCAATGATGTGCTGAAGGTCGGCCAGCAAGTCCGCGTCAAGGTCATCGAGGCCGACGACAAGGGCCGCCTGCGCCTGTCCATCAAGGCAATCGGCGGTATCGAAGCGCAGCAACCCGCTGCCGCTCCGGAAGCTGCCCCCCAATCGGAACCGCAAGCTGAATAAGCTGGCAGGCTGATTGAACGAAGAACGGCGCCGCAAGGCGCCGTTTTTTTTGGGCCATGACCGCCTTTCCTGTAAAGTCTTGCGCCAGACGGAGGGAAAAACGGATGATCCAAGCATGACGGGCTGGGCGGCTGGCGCCACCGCCGTGGCGCTGCTTGCCGCGCTGCTGACTGGCTGCATGAGCAGCCCCGGTCCGGGCCAACGCGGCCCCAAGGGCGAAGCCATGTCCGCCGACCAGTTCGGCCAGACCGACTTCAATCGTACGGTCACGCTGGAAGTGCGCGACAACCTGGACAGCCTGTATTTGCTGCTCGACAAGCTCTACCGCCGCAATCCCCGGGAATGGCGCAAGACCGGCGTGGCGGACCATAAGACCGCTGTTGACCGCGTCAAGCACGCCATCGAAGTCCGTGTTCCGCCCAGCGACCTGGCCGGCCTGCGAGACATCCAGATCCTGGCCGTGTCATTGGACCCGAACTACACCGGCGACCGCGTCGGCGCCTTTATCTATGGCCTGGCCGACACCCTTATCGCGGCGCACAACGGCAAGACCCGCCTGTACGCCACCGACGCGCTGGATGGTCAGCGGGTCTACAATGCCGCACGGAACGTCGAGGCGGCCGCCTGGCTGCTGGCGTCGCGCCGCAACAACCAGGGCGAGCTGCTTTTGCTGGCGAACGAAATCTCTCCCACCGCCACGAACCTGAGCTTCGAGCGCGAGTTCGGCGCCATCATCGGCCGGCTGGACCTGATCGCCAACCTGCTGGGCGAGAATTCGCGCCGCATTGGCATCAACTATGCGCAGGGTCTCCTGCTGTTCAATTTCTTGCCTGTGCGCTAACAGGATCTTCCCATCGTGATCGATATTGTTTCCATCCAGACCGCCCGCGACAACTTGCGCGGCCAGGTGCTGAAGACCCCCTTCACCCTGTCGCGCACGCTGTCCGACATCTTCGGCGCCGAGATCTGGCTGAAGTTCGAGAACCTGCAATTCACGGCATCGTTCAAGGAACGCGGCGCCCTGAACCGCATGTTGACCTTGTCGGACGATGAGCGCGCCAAGGGCGTGATCGCCGTGTCGGCCGGCAACCACGCGCAGGGCGTGGCCTACCATGCGCAGCGCATGGGCGTGCCGGCGGTGATCGTGATGCCGCGTTTCACGCCCACCGTCAAAGTCGCCAACACGCGCCGTTTTGGCGCGGAGGTGGTGCTGGCGGGCGACACGTTCGATGACGCCAAAGCGCACGGCTACGAGCTCGCGCAAGCGCGCGGCCTGATCATGATCCACCCCTACGACGACGAAGCCGTCATTTCGGGGCAGGGCACCGTGGCGCTGGAAATGCTGGAAGACCAGCCGGATCTCGACACGCTCGTGATCGCCATTGGCGGCGGCGGCCTGATTGCAGGGATGGCCACGGCGGCCAAGGCCCTGAAGCCCGGCATCGAGATCGTGGGCGTGCAGACCGAACGTTTTCCGTCCATGTACGCCGCCGTCAAGGGCGTAACCATGCCGCAGGGGCAATACACCATCGCGGAAGGCATCGCGGTGAAGTCGCCAGGCGCCTTGACCCAGCCGATCGTGAGCCAGTTGGTTGACCACATCGAACTGGTCAGTGAAAGTGATATCGAGCACGCCATCGTCGTGCTGCTGGAAATTGAGAAGACCGTGGTCGAAGGCGCGGGGGCCGCGGGCCTGGCCGCACTGCTGCGTGCGCAGGAAGCGGGCAGCGATCGTTTCAAGGGCAAGCGCATCGGCCTGGTGCTGACCGGCGGCAACATCGATCCCCTGATGTTGGGCGAACTGATCGAACGCGGGATGGTGCGCGCCGGTCGTCTGGCCCGCATCCGGGTTGACCTGCGCGACTTGCCGGGCGCTCTGGCGCACGCTACCAAGCTCATCGCCGACGCGCAGGCGAACATCACTGAAGTGCACCACCAGCGCGCCTTCACTTCCCTGCCGGTGCGCAATGTGGAAGTGGACTTCGTGCTGCAGACGCGCGGGCCGGAACATATTCTTGAAGTCATCGACGTGCTGAACGCCGCGGGCTTCGCGGCCAGTAACCACGACCATTGATGGCGGTGGCTCAATGCCGCGCACAGATCAAGCCCGTCTCGACCGCAGACGCCCGCACTTTGCGGGCGTTTTCGTTGCGTCCGCGCCCTCCAGTCGGAAGTCGTTGCAAAAAAAAGTGCAACACGCGCAATGCCCGTTTAACTTTTTTTTCCGATCAGGGAACTTTTTTTGTTGAGGCAAACACCCCCATGGCGCCTGGGCTGAAAGCAATTTGAAGGAATTCTGTAAGCCGCCATCTCGGCCAGGAGGGAACAATCTGTCCACTATTTGACCTAGGGATATCCCGGAAAAAGTTATGGTTCCCCCGGATGTTCGATATGTCGCCATGCGATTTAGCATCTCCCACTTCGCTTTTCCGCCTGCCGATTCTTGTGGGCGGGAAGGCGTTGAGATATGCGCGCGCCACTTTTTCCAGCGATGTTCCGGCGCGTCAGACTAGGGAGACTGCAGCTTGATAAGAAACAGACAGGACTTTTGGTCCGGAGCCATGTTTATTGCTTTAGGGGGGGCCTTTTCCGTACAGGCCACCGAATATTCCATGGGAAGCGCGGCCCGCATGGGACCGGGATATTTCCCGTTCTGGCTCGGCATCGTGCTGGCGTTGATGGGCGCGGTTGTGCTGATCAGCGCACTGGCCAAGAAGGCCGAGACGACCACAATCACTCGCTACGATTTCCGCATCCTCTTCCTGGTGATCGGTTCGGTCGTGTTCTATGGTTTCGCGCTGCGTTACCTGGGGCTGTACATCTCGGTATTCCTGCTGGTTCTCATCAGCAGCCTTGCCAGCCATGAATTCAATTGGAAAGTCGCGGTCGCCAACGGCCTGTTCCTCGTGGCGTTCTCCTACCTTGCGTTCATACGCGGCCTGGGTTTGATATTTCCGCTGTGGCCCAGCGCTTTCGGCAACTAGGAAACAACAATGGAACTTCTACAAAACCTGATGCTGGGTTTCTCGGTGGCGTTCACGCCGGAAAACCTCAGCTATGCATTCCTGGGTTGCCTGTTGGGCACGCTGGTCGGCGTTCTGCCGGGGCTGGGGCCTGTTCCCACCATCGCCATGTTGCTCCCCATCACGTATGTGTTGCCGCCCACGGCCGGCCTGATCATGCTGGCGGGCATTTACTACGGCACCCAATATGGCGGTTCGACCACGGCCATTCTGGTGAACTTGCCGGGTGAGACATCCGCGGTGGTGACGGTGCTGGACGGCCACCAGATGGCACGCAATGGCAGAGCGGGCGCCGCGCTGTCGCTTGCCGCCATTGGCTCATTCTTCGCCGGTAGCGTGGCCACCGTGCTGATTGCCGCGTTTGCGCCACCCTTGGCGGAAGTGGCATTTGCCTTCGGCCCGGCGGAGTACTTTTCGCTGATGGCATTGGGGCTGATCGGCGCGGTCGTGCTCGCTTCCGGCTCGCTGCCCAAGGCCATCTGCATGATCTTGCTGGGTTTGCTGCTGGGCATGGTGGGTACCGACGTCAATTCCGGGGTCGCTCGCTACGACTTCAGCATTCCGGAATTGCAGGACGGTATCGACTTCGCGATCGTGGCCATGGGTGTTTTCGGCCTGTCGGAAATCATGGCCAACCTGGAGCAGAAAGAGAACCGCGTCGAGATTACCGACAAGGTGGGTTCGTTGTACCCCAGCCGCCAAGAGTTCCGCGAAGCGGCGCCCGCCATCGTCCGGGGCACCGCCCTGGGTTCGGCGTTGGGTATCTTGCCCGGCGGTGGTTCGGTGTTGTCGGCGTTTGCTTCGTACACGCTTGAAAAGAAACTGTCGAAAGAACCCGAGCGTTTCGGCAAGGGCCACCCAGCCGGCTTGGCCGGCCCTGAGTCCGCCAACAACGCCGGTGCGCAGACCTCGTTCATTCCCTTGCTGACGCTGGGTATTCCCGGCAACGCGGTGATGGCGCTGATGGTGGGGGCAATGACCATCCACAACATCCAGCCCGGCCCGCAGGTGATGACCAGCCACCCCGAACTGTTCTGGGGCCTGATCGCCTCGATGTGGATCGGCAACCTGATGCTGGTGATCCTGAACCTGCCGCTGATCGGCATCTGGGTGAAATTGCTGCGCGTGCCCTACCGCATGCTGTTCCCGGCCATTCTGGTGTTCTGCACGATCGGGGTGTATTCGCTGAACTACAACGTGTTCGACATCTTCATGTTCGCCATCTTCGGCGTCATCGGATATGTGTGGAGCAAATTGGGTTGCGAGGGTGCGCCGCTGCTGCTGGGCCTGGTTCTGGGTCCCATGATGGAAGAAAACTTCCGCCGGGCGCTCTTGCTGTCGCGGGGTGATTTCAGCACCTTCGTCACGCGCCCGCTGTCGGCGACGCTGTTGGCGCTGGCCGCCATCCTGCTGGTGCTGGTGATGTTGCCGGCCCTGCGTAAGAAACGTGAGGAAACGTTCGTCGAGGTCGACTGACCACGGGGAACAAGATTGGCTCCGGGCCTGGTGCGGCGCAAGCTGCCCAGGCTCGCTTTTTTTAGTCTGATTGGCCGACACGTGCCGCATGTCAGCCTGGGTTTCAGTTTTCTTTCAGGTTTCTTTCAGCTTTTTTTACAACTGAGTTCACGCGTCACCAGGCTCTTCAAGCCATATAGACGTTCACGATGCAAGATTGTGGGCAGCGGCAGCGGCTCGCGGTCCAACGCGACGTAGTCGGCCGGAATCTGCGCCACCGCCTCGCGCATGCGTGCCGGGTCGGCCTGCCACCATTGCACCAGCATGCGGTCCGGGTTGTAGACGTCCAGCCCCTGGCGGCGCAATTCCGAACGGTTGAAATCCTTCAGGTTCCAGGTCAGCACCTGCACCACGGGCGGCTGCTGCAAGCCGCAGCGCGCACGCCGCGCCAATCCGGCCGCAATCACATGGAAGTCCTTCGGATCGCTATAGCGCAACGACGCTTCGTACACTTGCGTGTCGACCTCGTTGGCCTGGGGAAAGCTCGCGTTCATCTCGGCCCAGAACTCGGCCAATACCTCGGGCGGAATATCCCAGATGCGCGCGGCGTTGCGCCGCCATTCCTCACCGATGCGTTCGGTCCAGACGGGCGTGAATACGCCGGCCTCGGCCAGGCGCAACAACAGCCGGCGCAGGATGCCGGACATCAGGACGCACGCGTCCAGGACGATGAAGGGGGCGGGGGCGGGTTGGATGGTCAAGATACGTTCGAGCACCGGCGCGTACGGGAAGAGCGAGCACCGCCGAGGGATGCGGCCCGCAGTCGTCCGGAGAAATTAATAGGAGGCGAGCGCAAGAATAAAGGTTTTTGCCTTGATGCGCCCTGGCCGCTCCCCGACAGGGGAGGCCGCATCGCCCTTGGGCCGCTGCGTGACGCGCGGGCCGTCGGGCGAAGGGGGGCAAGCTCTTGCGGTTAGCGCTTCACGCTCAGTGCGGGCGCAGCGAGCAAGGCTTCCTGGGTCTTGATCAGTGCCGCCTGCGTTGACCGACGGGCGGCCAATCCGAAATCGCGGATGAACTCGCTGTACTCCGCTTCTCCGGCTTCCATCACCGTGATGGTGGCGTCACCATTGTTTGCGGTGCCGCTGACCTTGGTGATCAAGTTAGTGGTGAAGCGAGTGGGAGGCCATGTCACGAAACTGGATGACGATGAGTCCGTCACCAGCGTCGGGACAACCACATAGTCGACGTTATCCGCCGCCGTGGGTTCAGGCGTTTTGATCTTGATGACGTTCGTAAACACATTGCTGAGCATCTTGTAGAACGCCGTCTCGATCTCTTTATAGGGCTGGTAGGTGACTTTGTCGCCACCGCCTCCCGGTGTTTTTACGGTTTTTGCAAGATCCGCTTCGGCGATGTAATAAGCAACGTTGGCGTTAATGCGCGGGGTATCTGCCGGCGCTTCGATTTTGGCGAGGTCTGGAGAGATCGTGATTTTGTGGGCGCAACCGGACGCAACCGCCGCAACGATGGATAACGCGACCAAGCGAATTATTTTATTCAGCAGCATGGCCGGTCTCACTTCAGAGCGTTGAGGAATGCGGGATCGCTGAACACGTCAGTGATCAGTTTGCTTACCAGGTTGCGATATTCCTCAATGGCGCGAGGCAGCGCGACCGCCGCAACGAACGACGACGGCCATTCGTGTTTGGCCGTTTTGACTTGGTCGTACTTGACCGTGCCTGCATGGGTGACGATGAACCGAGCCTCGACGATACCGGTACCCGTGCCCATCGGCACGCTCATATCGTTCTTCAGCAGCGTGCCGGACACCTCAACAGACGATTGATCGGAATACTTTCCAGCCAGTGTCAGTTCCTGCTTCAGCGCTTCAGCAAGGTAAGCGCTGTAGCTGTTGTTATAAGGCGAGCTTAATTTCGAGCCGCGCAGAGAGATGGGATTGGCGTTTTCCTTGCTCGGCTCGCTTTTGAATTCGCCCACCTTCGCGGTGAAATCACCTGCTTTTTTCAGTGCGGTCACATTATCCATGGACGCCTGATAGGGCGGTGCGACCATCGAGCAACCGCTCATCGCAGCGCAAAGGACTGCGACAGACAAGACTTTATTCACGACCAATCACCATCATGTTATTCGGAGGAAACCGAATCTAACATTCATTTACTTTTTATAATAAAAGGGTAAACCCTGATTGGTTCTCGCCAAGGGGAGAGAATGCCGGGATGTCTTATTTTGGGGATTGGTCTGCGCAAGAACCGGCAAGATTTGCCGGGGCGCTGTGGTGCCCGAGACCGGAATCGAACCGGTACGGCCTTGCGGCCGAGGGATTTTCTTACCACTTCGGCTTTCGCCGCCAGCGCGGGTGCGCTGTTCGTGGTCTGGAGCACGCCTTCACCATAGCCTTGCGGCCGTAGGTGCCCGCCGTCTGCTCTCTACACCTTCCCCGGCTTTTCAATCGGGGCTTGGCTCGGCGTTGGCTCGGAACAGGTCCAGGGCGTTCGCCGAGTTTGACGGGCTACACCTTTGGAGTTTCCCCCAAAGGGCTCAAATTTTTTAAGTCCCTTGTGTCTACCAATTTCACCACTCGGGCAATGCGCGGTCCTTTGCAAGGGCCGGCAGCGGGCGTGACTATAACATCCCGCCGTGCGCGCCTTCGCTACTTGCGGCCGAACAGCCGGCCAAGAAAGCCGGCGGGTTTGGCGGCGGCCGCTTCCGCTTCCAGCGCGTTCTTCATCGACAGCTCTTGAAAATAGGGTTTGCCGTTTTGCTGGTAGGACGCGGAAGCCTGGCGGTAGGCCACGGCGGATTCGGCGTGGCGCTTCATCTGGCCGTAGATCCTGCCACGCGCAAACAGCGCCCAGCTGCGATAGTCGGGGTCCAGCGCCAGCAGGCGGTCGCAGGCCGCCAGCCCTTCGTCATGGCGCTTGGCGGCGATCAGTGCATTGATGCGTTCGGCGTGAAGCGGGCCGCTGTCGGACCAGCGTTCCAGGGCAGTGTCGGCATAGGCCACGGCCTCGTCGGCGCGGTCCAGGTGCGTCAGCGCTTCAATGCGGACGCGGCGCCATTTCAGCCAGTCGGGGTCCAACGAGATGGCCACTTCCGCCAGCGGCAGCGCTTCGTCGTGGCGTTCCAGGTAGTTCAGCATGTCAGCCGCGTTGCCGGGCAGGAAATCGTCGCCGGGCGCGAGTTCATAGCCTTTCAGGTAGTACGCCAGCGCGGCTTCCCAGTTGCGCTGGTCGCGCTGGGCGTTACCCGCCACGAACAGCAACTGGGCGTCGCCGCTATCAAGCGGGTCCAGGCCCAGCAGCGCCTGTTCGGCCAGCTCCGGTTTGCCGCCGCGCACGTATTCGCGGGCTTGTTCCTTGCGGCCTTCCCAGCCGGTGTCGGACAGCGCATCCAGATGGCGCCACAGGGGCACGGCTTCGTCCGCGCGACCCAGCCGGTGCAGCGAGCGCGCCTTGCCTTCCAGCGGCCAGTCCCAGTCGGGTTCGCGCCGCAGCAGGCTGGTCCATTCTTCCACGGCGTCGGCGTCGCGCCCCATGGCTTGCAGGCAGGACGCGCGGTTGTGCTGGATGGCGTTCTCTTCGCCCAGGATGGCGCGGGCGCGGTCGAACATGGCGATGGCGTTGTTCAGGTCGCCCAGGCGCCGGTAGTTGTTGCCGGCGTCGTACAGAAAGCCGCCATTGTTGGGCGCCAGGGCGACGGCGCGCTGGTGGTAGAGCAGGGCATCCGCGTAGCGGCCGGCGTTGTGCAGGTTTGAACCGATATAGCAATGCGGTGCGGCGGCGGCCGAGCGGATCTGAGCGGCTCGGGTCCAACTGGCGATGGCGTCATCCAGCCGGCGATCGTTGATCAGCAGGTAGGCTTCGGCCATCAGCAAGCCATAGTGGGACGGCGCGCGTTGGCGGGCGTCGCGCAAGGCGCGCCAGGCTTCCTGTTCGTCGCCTTCGTCGTAGCGCACCACGGCCTGTACGGCGATGGCGTCGCTGCATTGCGGGTCCAGCGACAAGGCGCGGGCCACGTCGGCGTCACGTTGGGCGTAGGCCTTGCGTTGGGCGTGGCAGCGCGCGCGCAAGGCCCAGACGGTGGCGGATCCGGGCGCTTCGCGCACGGCCTGTTCGCACAGGGACAGCATCTTCGGCAGGTCGCTGCCGTCTTCGGCGCGCTGGATGGCTTCGATCAAGGCGGACATGCGTGGGGTTCCGTCGTGGGGGGTTTATCTTTTACCGGGCGCGCAATGGCAGGAAATGCTGACCCGATCAAGGCGGCT
This sequence comes from Achromobacter sp. JD-1, assembly GCF_038594925.1. Lineage (NCBI taxonomy): Bacteria > Pseudomonadati > Pseudomonadota > Betaproteobacteria > Burkholderiales > Alcaligenaceae > Achromobacter > Achromobacter sp. JD-1. Next base: position 526,126 of record NZ_JBCGCS010000001.1, read on the forward strand.
TATCGCGCGAAGGCGCTGGCGTCGTGGCGGCAAGAGTAGGTGCGGTCGCTGGCGGGGATGTCGTCGCTGCCACATTGCCACCGCCGCACGCCGCCGCCCTTGCGTTCGGCGCGCAGTTCCGGCACGTAGACCAGATGCTTGCCCGCCAGACTGGGGGCGCCGTCGGCACTGGGCGTGCCGGCAATCGTGAAGCGCAAGACGCCGTTGACGGGGTTCATCTCTACCTTCGAAAAGCCGCTGCTTTCCAGCGACTGCGCGCTGATGCCCAGGTCGTCCAGGCTGGCCGGAAATTTCTGCGTGCGCCGATAGTGGTTTTCCGCGAGCCGGCGCACGGGGTCGGATACCAGGTCCAGGCGGTTGATATCCGCGTGTAGCGGGTTGTCGCTGTTGCTATCGCCGGTGGCGTTGACGCCAATCACGATGCCCACCACGACCAGCGCCAAAATGCCGAACACGGCAAACAGGAACTTGCCCGCGCCGGTGACCGAGGGGGCCCGGGCGACAGCTGCGTGCATCGCGCGCGGGTTCGCATCGCGCGTGACCACGTGCGTGCCCGCCAAGGCGTTGTGCATGGCCCGTTCGCCAAAGATCATCTGCTGCAAATGGTGGAACAGGCCGGGCAGCAGCAGGTTCACCGTGTACTTCAGGCTATGGCGCCACAGAGAGCGAAGCAGGCCCGGAGCCTGGCCCTTGCGATTGACCACCCGCTGCTTCAATACACGCTTGCCCGGCGAACCGTTACCCCAGGCATCCATGAAAGCGGGCAGGAACCAGCCGATCAAGCCGGCGGCAAAGGCAATCAAAAAGGGCGGTTTGTTGCCGGTCAGGCCTTCGTAGGTCAGTTGGGCGGCCATGATCAAGACGATCATCCCCACCGCCATGACGATGGCGTCGATGGCGCTTGCGCCCAGCCGGGCCCAGATGTTGGGAAACACCTGTGCGTTGTTATGAGCGGACTGGGCTGGGGCCTTGGACGCGGGGGCTTTTGATGGTTTGTTTTTTGGTTTGCCGGGCGCAGGCGCGGCGGGGACGGGCAAGGGCGCCTGGCAACTGAAGCATTGCGTATTGGAGGCGGGGTTTTGCCAATTGCAGCGGGGGCATTGCATGGAAACAGGGATCCTGGTGATGCCGGGGCCGTACAACAACGACCGGAGCGCGGATGATACTCAAGTCTTGCGCTAGGGAAAACCCGAATCACCGCGCCGACGAACAACGCGGGACACTCTCGGCCATGAAGCCCGCCCAAGCCCCCTCAAGCCACGCCCGCGATATTGATCCCATCTCGCTGCGCTTGTTCTTATCTGCCCTGGAAGAAGGCAGCCTGGCGCGAGCCGCCGCGCGCGAGAACATCGTGCCGTCGGCGGTCAGCAAGCGCATGTCGGAAATGGAGGAAGCGTTTGGCGTGCCGCTGCTTGAGCGCGGCGTCAAGGGCGTGCAGGCCACGCCGGCCGGCAACGCGCTGGCCACGCATGTGCGTCGGCTGTTGCAGGACGTGGAACAGATGCACCGCGAGATGGCGAGATTTGCGAGCGGTGTGCGCGGGCGCGTGCGCCTGGCGGTCAGCGTGGCGGCCTTGTCGGGTGACTTGCCCGCACAGATCCAATCGTTTCGCCGGGCACACCCCGAGATCGACATCCTGCTGCAAGAAGACACGACGCAAGCCGCCTTTCGCGCCGTGCTGGAAGGGCTGGCGGACGTGGCGGCGGGGTCGGACTTCGGGCATGACGGCTTGCAGGTGTTTCCCTACGGGCATTGCGAACTGGCCGCTGTGGTGCCGGGCCAGCACGTGCTGGCCCAGCGCGAGACGCTGGATTATGCGCAGTTGCTGCCTTTCGAACAGATCGAACTGAACCGTGACAACGGCATCAGCAGCGTGTTCGAGCAAACCGCGCAAGCCATGGGCGTGACACGGCGCATCAGCGCTCGTGTCAGCGGGCACGAGACGATCTGCACTTTGGTCGCGCGCGGCATGGGCGTGGCGGTGGTGCCGCTGTACCTTAAGGCGCGCCACACTCATCTGGATATCCGCTTCATTCCGCTGACGGGGCCGTGGTCCAGCACGCCCTTGAGCATCGCCGTGCGGGACCCGGATGCACTGGCGCCTGCCGCGCGAACCTTGCTGGCGCATCTGGGTGTGCTGCCGTTGGGCTGAAGGTGAGCAGGCCCGGGCCTAGCTGCTTAGGGGCCTACCTGATCAGGGGCCTACCTGCTTAGGGGCATACCCGGACGTTCCGAAACGAGAATGCCCCGGTGCTGAAAGACCGCTACCCGCGATGCGCCGACGCCCGCGATCATGCTTGCATCTTCACCGGCCAACAAGGACATCCCGATGAGCGCAGCACCGCCTTCACCCTTCATGGACAGCGCTGAATTGCCGTTGCGCGGCATCAAAGTGCTGGAACTGTCGCACATGATCATGGGACCGGCCGCGGGCTTGTCCCTGGCCGACCTGGGCGCCGACGTGATCAAGGTGGAACCGATAGACGGCGATCGCACGCGTCGGCTGAAGGGCTCGGGCAGCGGCTACTTTCCGGTGTTCAACCGTAACAAGCAAAGCTTGGCGATTGACCTGAAGTCGGCACAAGGCCAGGAGCTGGTGCGCAAACTTGCGCTGCAAACCGACATGGTGGTGGAGAACTTCCGCGACGGCAGCCTGGCGCAGTACGGGCTGGACTATGAATCGCTGTCGGCCGAAAACCCCAGGCTGATCTACGTGTCGCTCAAGGGCTTTCTTTCCGGGCCTTACAAGCACCGGACGGCGCTGGATGAAGTGGTGCAGATGATGGGCGGCCTGGCCTACATCAACGGCGGCGCCGACACACCACAGCGGGTGGCCGCGTCGGTCAACGACATCCTGGGCGGCACGTTCGGCGTGGTGGGCGCCTTGGCCGCGCTGCACGATCGCCACGCCACGGGGCGCGGTCGCCACGTGCGATCCGGCTTGTTTGAAAACAATCTTCTGCTGGTCGCCCAGTTCATCGCGCAGTATCAGTTGACCGGCACCGCGCCCAAACCCATGGGCGCCGAGCGCAAGCCGCCATGGGGCGTGTACGACGTGTTCGAAACCGCCGATGGCCGCGTGTTCGTGGCGGTGGTGGGCGACGCGCAATGGCGCAACTTCGCACAGAAATTCCTGCCGCCCGAATGGGCCGCCGACCCGCGCCTGGCCACGGCGGTTGACCGCGAAGCCGCGCGCTCCTGGCTGGTGCCGGGTGTGGGTGAAATATTGAAATCCTGGAAGACGGACGATCTGTGCGCCGCGCTGGAAGCGGCCAACCTGTCTTACGGCCCGATCCGCCAGCCCCACGACCTGCTTGATGACGCCCATTTGACCGCTGGCGGCGCGTTGCTGAAGACGCGGCTTCCCGATGGCGCCGAGATATCGGCCGCGGCGCTGCCGCTTGAATTCGACGGTCGCAAGGCCGGCAAACGCATGGATCCGCCTGAGCAGGGCGGCCATACGCACGCCATCTTGCAGGGGCTGGGGCTGGACGCGGCGCGCATCGACGCCCTGCGCGCCGCCGGCGTGATTGCATGACCGGGCCGTAGTGCCCGGAACCCTGTCGAGGCGGCGTCAGACCGCCAAGACATCCATCAAAGAGGAGACAACATGATCCGCAAATTCGTCGCGCTGACGCTACTGGCCGTGGCCTGCACGGCCCAAGCCGAAACCTATCCCAGCAAACCCATCCGCATCATCATCCCGTCCACCCCAGGCGGGGGCACCGACTACATCGGTCGCCTGATGAGCACCCAGTTGCACGAATTGAATGGTTGGACGGTCGTGCCCGAAAACAAGCCCGGCGCGGGCACGGCATTGGGTCTGGCCGAGGCGGCCCGCGCACCGGCGCAAGGCTATGACCTGGTGATCGGCCAGTCGGACAACGTCACGCTGATTCCGCTGCTGATGAAAGTGGCCTATGACCCCATCCGGGACCTGACGCCGGTGGCGCTGGTGGCCACCACCCCGATGGTGCTGCTGGTGTCGCAGGCCTCGCCCTACAAGACGCTGCCTGACGTAATCGAAGCCGCAAAGAAAGCGCCCAACCAGATTTCCTACGGTACGTCGGGCACCGGGGGCGGTGTGCACATCGCCATGGAAATGTTGCAGCACGAAGCCGGCTTCAAGATGCAGCACGTGCCCTACAAGGGCTCGGCGCCAGCGTTGGCGGACCTGATGGGCGGGCATCTGCAGTTTGCGGGATCGTCGATTTCGTCGGCGGCCGCGTTGATCAAATCGGGCAAGGTCCGTGCGCTGGCGGTGACTTCGCCCAAGCGTAATGCCGCGCTGCCCAACGTGCCCACCGTAGCCGAACTTGGCTACAAGGATTTCAGCGTGGTGACTTATTACGGCGTGCTGGCGCCAAGCAAGACGCCCAAGGACATCGTCCAGCGCCTGAACGCCGATTTCAACAAGCTGTTGGCCAAGAAAGAAGTGCGTGAGGCGCTGGCCGCGCAGGGCTTGGAAACAGATCCCGTTTCCAGCGCGCAATTCGCCTCGCTGATTCAGTCAGATATAGGCAAAGCCAAGCAGACGATCAAGAGCGCGGGCATCGTGGTCCAGCAATGAACGCAGGGGTATCGACAAGGGGTGGCCTATGAGCCAGGAAGTCAGAATTTGCGAAGTGGGTCCGCGCGATGGGCTGCAGATGGCGCGGGGCATGATGGCCACTGCCGACAAGCTGCGGTGGATTGGCCAACTGGCCGCGGCCGGCCTGCGTGAAATCGAGGTGGGCAGCTTCGTGTCGCCAAGGTTGGTGCCGCAGATGGCCGATACGGGCAGCGTGTTGCCCGATACCCTTGGGATTGATGGGCTGACCGTCTGCGCGCTGGCATGCAACTTGAAAGGCGCCATCGCCGCTTACGAGGCCGGCGCGCACGTGGTGGCGTTTCCCATTTCGGTCAGCGACACGCACAGTCGCGCCAATGTGGGCAAGGGCACGGATGCGCAGGTGGAGATGATGGCGTCCATCGTGGACTGGGTGCGCGCGCAGCCGCGCCCCATGCGGATCGACGCGGCGGTCGCCACCGCGTTTGGCTGCTCGCTGGAAGGCCCCGTGCCCGTTCGTCGGGTGGCCGACGTGGCCGCCGCCGTGGCGCGCACGGGCGTTGACGAAATTGCATTGGCCGACACGGTGGGCTACGCGCACCCCGCGCAAGTTCGCCAGGTCGTGCGCGCCACCCAGGACGCAGTGGGCGCGCGGCTGAGCAAACTGCACCTGCACGACACGATGGGGTTGGGGCTGGCCAATGCGCTGGCCGGGCTGGACGAGGGCATCCGCGCGTTCGACGCCTGCCTGGGCGGGCTGGGCGGTTGCCCGTTCGCGCCGGGGGCGTCCGGCAACATCGTGACGGAAGATCTGGTGTTCATGCTGGAAAGCATGGGCTACCGCACGGGCGTGGACTTGCCTCGGCTATTGGCCGCGCGCGCATTGCTGGCGCAGGCCCTGCCACAGGAAGCGCTACGCAGCGGCGTGGCGGCGGCAGGCATTCCGAAGACATTTCGGGCCGGTATGCCGGGGTAGTGTGGGAATTCGGGGAGGGCAGCCGCGCCGTCAGGGCGTGTCGGCTGCCATCGAGGGTCTGGCGGAAGCGGTGAGATTCGAACTCACGAACGGTTGCCCGTTGCCGGTTTTCAAGACCGGTGCAATCGACCACTCTGCCACGCTTCCGGATGATGCTGTGCCGCGGGTCAGGCGGCGGCGTTACGGCTGTGGGGCGATTCGGCCGTCAGGCAAACATTCTGCCAAAACCAAAACGCGAGATGCCGTAAAGGGCGCAATAATAATCTATTTGCTGCAAAGGAGGCACGCGATGCATGCTGTAGAAATCTCCCGCCCCGGCGGCCCCGAGGTCCTGGTCCCCGTAGAACGTCCCACGCCCGAGCCTGGCGCGGGTGAAGTTCTGATCAAAGTCAGCGCCGCCGGCATCAACCGCCCCGACGTGTTCCAGCGCAAGGGCAACTACGCGCCGCCGCGCGGCGTGTCCGATCTGCCGGGCCTGGAAGTGGCTGGCGAAATCGTCGGTGGTGACGTGGCCGACAGCGGCTTCGCCATCGGCGACAAGGTCTGCGCCTTGGTGGCCGGCGGCGGTTACGCCGAGTACTGCGTTGCCCCCGTCGCGCAATGCCTGCCCATCCCCAAAGGCTTGTCCGACATTGAAGCGGCCGGTTTGCCCGAAACCTACTTCACGGTCTGGAGCAATGTGTTCGATCGCGGCCGCCTGTCCGAAGGCGAGATCCTGCTGGTGCATGGCGGCGCAAGCGGCATCGGCACTACGGCGATCCAACTGGCGCGCGCGATGGGCAATAAAGTCTATGCCACCGTCGGCAGCGATGACCGGGCCCGCGCCGTCGAAGCGCTGGGCGCCGAAAAGGGCATCAACTACAAAACCCAGGATTTCGTGAAGGAAGTCATGGACGCCACCGACGGTAGCGGCGTGGACGTCATCCTGGACATGGTGGCGGGCGACTACATCGCGCGCGACATGCAGTGCCTGGCCGATGACGGCCGTATCGTCATCATTGCCCAGTTGGGCGGTTCGCGCGCCGACGTGGACACCTCGCAGGTGATGCGTCGCCGCCTGACCATTACGGGATCCACCTTGCGTCCCCGTCCGGTCGCCTTCAAGGGCGCCATCGCGCGCGCCCTGCGCGAGCAGGCCTGGCCCTTGTTGGAAAAAGGGGCCATCAAGCCGATTGTGCACGCCACCTTCCCGCTGGCCGAGGCCTCCAAGGCTCACGCCATGATGGAAGGCGGTGAAAACATCGGCAAAATCATCCTGACGATGTAAGAATCGCGCGGCGTTCGGCGTATCGCCGCGCAACAGGATACAATCTCGGGTTTCGCCTGGAATTTTTTCCAGGCAGTCCCGTGCGCGGTTGCATCATCCCCCCGGGACTCACCCACTCTGACACCTTGCCATGACTTCAGTCGAAAACCGCGCCCGCCTTGTGCTGGGCAACTGGAAGATGCACGGCAACCTGGCCGAGAACGCCGCGTTGCTGACCGAGCTGCGCGCCGCGGACGCCGCGAGCCACTGCGAGATCGGTATCTGTGTTCCGTTTCCCTATCTGGCGCAAGCCGGCTCGGCCCTGACCGGAAGCAGCGTGTCCTGGGGCGCGCAAGACGTCAGCGCACACGAAAAAGGCGCCTACACCGGTGAAGTGTCCGGCGCCATGTTGAAAGAATTTGGTTGCCGCTGGGCATTGGCCGGCCACTCCGAGCGCCGCGTGCTGCACGGTGAAACCGACGAAATCGTGGCTGCCAAGGCGCAAGCCGCGCTGGCCGCTGGCCTGACCCCGGTGGTCTGCGTGGGTGAATCGCTGGCTGATCGCGAAGCCGGCAACACGTTGGCCGTCATTGAACGCCAATTGAAGCCGGTGTTGGCGCTGGGCGCGGAAGCCGTGTCGCGCATGGTGCTGGCCTACGAACCCGTCTGGGCCATCGGCACCGGCCGTACCGCCAGCCCCGAGCAAGCGCAGGAAGTTCATGGCGCCATCCGCGCCGCCTTGCGCACGCTGGGCGCGGCGCAGGTTCAAGTTTTATACGGCGGCAGCGTAAAAGCTGCCAACGCCGCCAGTTTGTTCGCCATGACTGATATCGACGGGGCCCTGGTCGGCGGCGCGTCGCTAGTGGCTGAAGAATTTTTGCGTATTGCCGCCATCTAAGTTTCCGTTCCGGAGTCTGTAATGCCCTTGATGCTTAAACTTTTGCTGGCCGTCCAAGTGATATCGGCGCTGGCTATCATCGTTCTGGTCCTGCTGCAGCAGGGCAAGGGCGCCGACATGGGGTCCGCTTTCGGTAGCGGCTCGTCCGGCAGCCTGTTCGGTGCCACCGGCGCCGCCAACTTCCTGTCGCGCGCCACCAAGTGGGCCGCCGTGGTCTTCTTCGCGTCCACCGCCGGCCTGGCCTATGTCAGCCACAAGGGCACCAGCGGCCCCGCCGTTGATTCGGGCGTGATGCAGAACTTCCCGGCCGACCGCTCCGTGCCGCAAGTGCCGGGCGCAGCCCCCGCCGCACCGGGCGCAGGTAGCTCGTCGGTGCCTGGCGCGGCTTCGGTTCCGGCTGCGCCTGCCGCGCCGGCCAAGTCCGACGCGTCGGTGCCGTCGGCCCCGGCCGCACCGGCTGCCGCTGAAAAGCCGGCTGAAACGCCCGCCAAGTAAGTCAGGGCATGCCCAAAAAGGCCGGCGAGCAAACGCCGGCTTTTTTTTGCGCAGGCCAGATCGCTGCGCATTGCTAGCAGGCTTCCGGCGCCAACAAATTCCATGCTAGAATGCTCGACTTTCTGGCCTTGCCTACGGGGAAGCCAAGAAAACTGGTGAAAGCCGACGTGGTGAAATTGGTAGACACGCTATCTTGAGGGGGTAGTGGCGAAAGCTGTGCGAGTTCGAGTCTCGCCGTCGGCACCAAGAATTTGTCCAGGGCTGCCCTGGAAGTAAGAAAGCTAAAAAGCCCGTAAGAATCAAAATCTTACGGGCTTTTTGTCGTTCGCTCTTGCCCGCTGCCTTGCTTGACGAGCGGGTTGAGGGGTTGAGGGGTTGAGGGGTTGAGGGGTTGAGGGGTTGAGGGGGTGACGGGGTTCAGGGAGTTGACGAGGTTAGCGTTCCTGGCGGCGGCTGAGGCCCGCAGCCGCCAGCATCAGCGTCAGGCTGACTGCGACGGCCACCGCCGCCATCGCCATGCCTTCTCCCACCGATCCCTGCTCGAACTGCCGCCAGACGAAGATCGATACGGTCTGCACTCCGGCGGGCGCCAGCAGCAGCGACGTCACTAGCTCGCGCGACGCGACGGCGAACACCATCAGCATCGACGCCGCCAAGCCGGGCAGCACCAGCGGCAGGACGATGCGCCGCAGCGCCAACGCCGCGCTGGCCCCGTGGACGCGCGCCGCCGCCTCCAGGTTGGCGCCGATCTGTGCCAATGCCGCGCCGACATAGCGCACAGGGTAGGGCAGGAGCAGGCAGGTATAGGACAGCAGCAGGATGGCCCAGGTGCCGTACGGAGTTACCGGCCAGAACGGCTGATTCCACGCAAGGATCAGGCCGACGCCGACCACCACGCCAGGCAATGCGGCGGGCAACATGGCCAGCGTGTCGATAAGCGCGGCCCCGCGCACGTGACGCCCCGCGACGCACCAGGCCGCCAGCAACCCCACGGCACCCGCAAGCAAGGCCGTCCCGCTCGCCAGCGACATGCTGGTGGACAGGGCCTCCCACGCTTCGCCACGGGCATCAAATAGCGCGGCGAAGTTGGCCAGCGTCAGGTTGCCGGCCGACAGCCCACCCGACACGTTGCGCGTCAGCGCGGCGGCCAGCATCGAGGCCAGCGGCGCGGCCACCGCAATCAGCGCTACGGCGCTGAACAGCAGCAGCACCAGCGCGCGCCATGGGCCCAGTTCGCCGCGCGCCAGTGGCGCGGGCTTGCCGGTCGTGGTTTCGAAGCCGCGCCCCGCCAGCGCGGCGCGTTGCACGGCATAGGCGGTCATGGCCAGCGCCACCAGCACCAGCGACAGCAGCGAGGCGCCGGGCAGGTCGATTGGCCAGTCGGCTAGCCGGCGTTCGATGGCGGTGGTGAGCACGGCGACGCCCGACTGCGCGCCGAGCGCCGCGGGGACGCCGTATTCCTCGATGGCGAGCGTGAAGGCAAGCAGCAGGCTGGCTGCGATGGCGGGCAGCGCCAGCGGCAGCGTGACGCGCAGGAAGGCGCGCCAGGGTCCGGCGCCGAACACGCGCGCCACGTCCGCCATCCGTGCTCCGGTGGCCGCCATGCTGCGCGAGACGGCGAAGTACACGACGGGAAAGATCGCCAGGCCCATGGCCAAGGTCACGCCCGTTGGCGAGAACAGCAGCGGACCCAGGTTGAAGCCCGTCAACTGTTCAAGATAGCCGCGAGGCTGCAGCGCCATCGTCCACGACAAGGCCGCTATATAAGGCGGGAGCAGGAAGGGCACCAGGAACAACAGGTCCCACAAGCGCGCCAGCGGCACGCGGAACAGCCCGCGCAGCGCACCGAGCGGAATGCCGATGGCCGCGCTTACGGTGGCGACGCCCACGCCCAGCTTCAGGGTCCCGCCGACCAGGCCCAGCGTCGCGGGATTGCCCAGCGTGTTGGGCCAGGCGCCGAACGGATCGCGCAGCGAGCCTTCTGCCAGATGGGGAAAGACGGCTTGCAGCGTCACAAACGCCATGGGCAATGCGACGAGCACCGCCAGTGCGGCCAGGGTGGTGGCCGCCAGGAGATAGATGCTTTTCATGGATGGGATCGGATGCCGGACCGGCCGGCACCCCGGCCTGTCAGTGTTGGCCGAAGACGCGGCCGAAGCGGGTCAGCACGTCGGCCCGGCTGGCGCCGGATTCGGCTGCTGCCTCAGGCAGTAAGGCCAGATCCTTGAACACCGGCCGCTTGGCTGCGACGTCCTGGCGCGCAGGCATCAGCCAGGCATCCGCCACAGCGCGCTGGCCTTCTTCGGACAGCACGTAATCCACGAACTTGCGCGCCTCGTCGGCTTGGCGCGCCGTCTTCAGGATCATCATGGGACGCGGGGCGATGGCGGTGCCGCTGGACGGGAAGATGACCTTCACCGACTCACCCTTGGCCACACTGGCGTACGAGACATAATCCACCGCGCCGAACACCGCCGCCTTGGCGCCTTGCAGCACGGGCGTCAATGCCTGGGCGTTGGGGCCGGAGATGGTCATGCCGTTGTCGCGCAGCTTTTCGAAGAGCTTCCACGCGGCCTCGCCCTGGGCGTTCTGCAGGCCCAACAGCAGGTCGAGCGACGCACCCGACAGGGCCGGGTCCGGCATGGTGACCGCCTGCTTGAAACTGGGGCCGGTCAGGTCGGCCCAGTCGCGCGGCTCCGGCGTGCCGCTGCTTGTGTTCCAGACAATGCCCAGCGCCGAAATACCTTGCGCGACATAGCTGGGCGCCTTGAAGCGTGCTGGCACCTGGGCGGCGTTCGGGCTTTCATAAGCCATCAGCCAGCCGCGCTGGTCCAGGTCATGGGCGGTGTCCCACGATGCGGAGATCAACACGTCGGCGCGCGGGTTGGCCGCTTCGGCCTCCAGGCGCGCCATGACCTTGCCCGTGGTGGCCTGGAATACATCAACCTTGATGCCGGTCTTGTCCTGGAAGCCGGCCGCCAATTGCTTGATAAGGCCGCCCGGTCCGGCGGTATAGACGGTCAGCGCCTTGGCCTGGCCCGAGGCCAATCCGATAGAAAGCGTCATGAGAAGCGTAGCGAGTAGTTGGGAAAAAGGTGCGTATGACATTTAAGCAGAGTCCTTGTTGACTGCCACGAGTTCGGCGATGCGGCCGCTTTCCATGCGGGCGATCGTGTGCGCCAGCGCATGGGCTTCCTCGTGGTCGTGGGTGACGTAGACGGCGGTCGTGCCGAGCCGACGCAGCAGTGCGCCGATCTCGACGCACAGCGTTTCGCGCAGCGTCCGGTCCAGGTTGGAGAGGGGTTCGTCGAACAGCAGCACGCGGGGTCGTGCGACGACGGCGCGCGCCAGCGCCACGCGCTGCTGCTGGCCGCCGGAAAGGTCGGCGGGCCGGCGCTCGGCATATTCATGCAGGCCGACCATGGCGAGGGCGTCGCGCACGAGCGTGGGGCGCGTCTTGCGTGCGACGCCCCGCATCTCGAGCGGAAAGCCCACGTTCTGCGCCACGCTCATGTGCGGCCAGAGGGCGTAGTCCTGGAACACCATGCCCAGGTCGCGGCGCTCGGGCGGCTCGTGGTGGCCGCCCTTGCTGACCACGGCGCCACCGAACCTGATGTCGCCGTGCTGCGGCCGCAGCAGGCCGGCCAGCGCCTTGAGCAGGGTGCTCTTGCCGCAACCGGAGGGGCCGAGCAGCGCCAGGACCGTGCCCGCGGGCACGTCCAGGTCCACTCCGTCCAGCACCGTATGGCCGTTGAATGCGTGCCGTAGGCCGCGCACGGCAATCGCTGTGCCGCCGGCGTTGGAGGCGGGCGCGTTCAAAACCGATGCCGCATGCCGACGTTGAGGCCGAACTGGTTCTTGCCCGGTTCGACGTTCGCGCCATACTTGCCGCCGATCGCGCTCAAGGAGGACTTGTCGTCATTGACGGCGTAGGCCGCCATGGCGTACAGCGTGGTGCGCTTGGACAGGTCGTATTCGTTGCCAAGCACGAACATGGTCGACTTCTGGCCCGTGCCGGCAGCCTGCGCGGCGGGGCAGACGGCGTTGTTCATGTCGTCGCACACCGAATCGTTCAGATGGTAGACGGCGGCCGACAGGCGCAAGTTGCCCTGCGGCTTGTAGCTGACGCCCAGCCACGTCATGTTGTTCTTGTAGCTGCGCTGTGTGAGCTTCTGGTCGAGCCAGCGGTAGCCGGCGTAAAGCTTGACGCCGTCAAAGTCGTACGACAGGCCCGCGACGACGCGGTCTTCACGATTGCCGCTGTTGGCGCCCGCTTTTGGCTTGTCGGCGTTCTTGGCATGGTAAAGCAACGCTGCGTCCAGGCCGCCCGACTTGTAGCGCAGGCCACCGCCCACCATGCGTCCGAGCTTGCTGTCCTCAAATGATTGTTCGTTGTTCCAGCCGGAGCTGTAGTAACCGCCGATAGAGACGGGGCCGAGCTTGCCGACGTACATGACGGCGTTGTCGGTACGGTCCGAGAATGCGGCGTCGGGCCGCTTGATCGAGAAGTTGGCGTTGCCGAACGGGTTGTACTTGCTCATCCAGTCGATCATCAGCGTGTTGTGGCGGCCCAGCGTCAGCCGGCCCCACGTGTTGCTGGAAAAGCCCACGTAGGCCTGGCGGCCGAACAGGCGTCCGCCCTGCAGCGCTGTGCCGTTGCTGGAGCTAAAGCCGTTCTCAAGCACGAAGATGGCCGAGAGGCCGTCACCCAGGTTCTCGGCGCCCTTCAGGCCCCAGCGCGAACCGTTCAGGTTGCCTGCGCTCATGCCCGTCTTGCTGTTGCCGGCGGGACCGTTGTTGAGGTACTGAAGGCCGGTGTCGATCAAGCCGTAAAGCTGGACCGAGGTGGCGGTGGCGGCGAGCGCGGGGGGCGCTGCCAGGAAGAAAGCGGACAGGCAGGCGCCAGCCGCCGCAATGCGGAGTGTCGATTTCATAACGGAAGTCCTCTTTGGGATTCAATCGGAATCGACACTCTAGGGGCGGGTTGCTACACGTCGATGACACGGCCAATCGTTGCGACAGTTCCCGTGGCGCGGGAAGGTCGCCGTCGGAGTAAACCTGACCCACCCCGGCATCAAAACAACCTAGTTTCTGATCTTGATATTTCCCGCTTTGCGTTTGTCCTTGAGCCGATAGCTGTCCCCGGCGATCTGCACGATATGAGCGTGATGCAGCAGGCGATCGAGCAACGGCAGTATTGGCATCGGGCTTGGGCATCAAGGCAGCAATGAAGCTCGGCAATGGGGAAAGGCCGATGCTGGAAACTGATTACGAAGTACGAAAATCTGTGGCTATAAATAACAGCGTGTTACTATTCCGCCCGAATTATGTAACCAAGTATATATCCGGATAAAAGGAAAAACATAATGCGCTGCAAAGGGTGGGTTCGAAGTGGGTTGTTGTGTCTAAGTGTTGTCGTGCTGGCGGGCTGTGCGGGAACGCGGACAGTTGCCGAGAAGGACGCGAGAACCCATTTGGCGGCTTCTGACTATCAGGCTTATGCGGCGCTTTACCTGGATGCCAAGGGGCAACCCACCTATGACCCAGCGAGCCTCTTGGACGCGCTAGAGGCGGGCAAGGCGTTCAACGATGCCGGGATGTGGGCGCTGAGCCGTGACGCCTTTAATGCGGCCGCCAGCCAACTGAACTGGAAGGAAGACACGGTTGACACGCCAGCCGAGGTTGCCAATCTAGTCGGCACGACCCTGACCAGCGGCGCCTTTGGCGCCTACCAGGGCAAGATTTATCAGGGTGCCCTGATTGACTACTACCAGGCCATCAACCACCTGATGCTGGGCGATGAGGCGAACGCACGGGTCGATTTCAATCGCCTGCAAGTTCGGCAGGGCAATGCTGCGAGCCAGCTCAAGGCCTATGCGGACTCGGTCAACGCGTCGGTGAAGTCGGACCTGGCCGACGAGAACGGTGAAGCCTCCAAGAAAAGCCTGGGCGAGGTAGGCCCCAAAATCGCGGACGGCGTCAAGGACCTGCCCAGCGGCCTGGTCGCGGCAAAGATCCGGTTGTCGGCGGGTGATGCGATGAGCGCCGTGTTCCGCGCGACGTCGTCGTCGGTGTCGGACAAACGGTTGAACCTGTCGAAAGACATGCTGAAAAGCGCCAATGCTGCGAGCGCCACGCGTGGCGGCAATGCCGTTCTGGCCTATCTTGGCCACGAACTGCGGCGCGGCAAGGGCCTCTTGAAAAACAAGGCCATCATTCTCTACGAGGACGGTGTGGGCCCCAGCTTCAAGGAATTCCGGATTGATCTTCCCTTGTTCATCGTCAGCGACAAGGTCACCTATACCGGTATGGCTTTGCCGCAATTTGTGCGCGGGCAAGCCGCGTATGGCAGCCTGCGGGTAGGCTCCGGCAAGACACAACAGGAAACCGCCGTCCTGACCGACCTCAATGAAGTGGCCGGGCTGGAATTTGATGCGGGCTACAAGGGTGTCGTGGCCAAGGCGGTGATTTCCACCGTCGTCAAGACCGCCGCGCAGGCGGGCGTCAATAATCAAATCGACAAGCAGAAGATGGACCCCCTGCTTGGCGGCCTGTTGAAACTTGGCACCGGCGCGGCCCAGTACGCCTTGACCAAGGCCGATGTTCGCGCCTGGGCCAATTTGCCCGATACGCTGCAAATGGTCGTGGTCGACCGTCCGAAAGACGGTCTCCTGACGCTGACGGGCGGCGTGCAGGGCGCGCCCATTGCCCAGATTCCCTTGCAGGAAGACGTCAGCACGCTGGTGTTGGTCAAAGCCTCCGGCACCTTGGGAAAACCCGCTGTCTACGTGCAGCCCCTGCCGGCCCAGCAACCGGTTGCCCAAGGCGTGGCGACGGTGCAAGTCGCCCGCGGCATGTGACATGAAATATCGATACAGCGTTTGCGCCAGCGCCTTGCTGATGGGCCTGGCTGGCGTATCGGCAGCGCAGGCGCCATCCCGTGTGGTCATGTGCGACATGACCCTGGCGCCTGAATCCGCCTTGCAAGTCCAGGACGATGCCAGTCGCGAAGGCGCCGTGGTCGAGGGCGTCACGTTGATCGACCTGCCCAATGGCATGAAGGCCGTGCAGTTCTCAATACGCAACGCGCGGAACCCCAAGCCGTTCGGCACCATTCTGCGGGTTCGCTACACCGTCCAATGGTTTGACGATTGCGGTCGTCGCATCGCCAATGGCGCCCAGGTCCTTGATGGCCTGGCGCTGGACCCGCAACGACAGGAACTTATCCAGTCCACGGCCATGGCCCCACAAGCCACGCGCGCCTTTGTGCGTATCTACGTTGAAAACTGAATATCAAGAATCCATGAAAAAAATATCTCTCATCGCCGTCTTGGCCATGTCCCTGGCCGGTTGCCAGAATATGGCGGTGGTCTCCAGCAACCCCAATGGGGATCTCAGCCGTACCGGCCAGCCGGGCCTGGTGTCCTTCGGTCTGCAGAGCACCGATTTCGAGTTCGCGTCCAAGAAAGCCGTTCAGGAATTCCTTGAATCGCCTTATTCGAAGAAGCCCGGGGGCGGGCGCTGGGTGGTGCAGATGGGCGAGGTGGTCAACGACACGACGTTCCGCATCGACACGGCCAGCATGACGTCGCGCATGAAGATCGCCCTGACCAAGACCGGGCAGTTCATCTTCACGGGTGCGACGGGCACCGAGCGTACCGACTACGTCAAGAATTCCCGCCAACTGAGCAAATCCAAAATGTTCAACCAGAAGACCGTGGCTCGTAACGGCACGGTCGTCGCCTCCGATCTGGAAATGCTGGGCGGCATCCGCCAGCGCACGGTCGTCGACGGTGCGCAAAAGCAGCAACAACTTGAATATGAATTTGATTTCCGCGTGGTTGAACGTGATACCGGC
The DNA here is from genome assembly GCF_038594925.1 of Achromobacter sp. JD-1. Taxonomy (NCBI): domain Bacteria; kingdom Pseudomonadati; phylum Pseudomonadota; class Betaproteobacteria; order Burkholderiales; family Alcaligenaceae; genus Achromobacter; species Achromobacter sp. JD-1. The sequence goes on from NZ_JBCGCS010000001.1 coordinate 542,148, forward strand.
CTGGAAATATTCCAATCCCTGATTCCCATCGAAAAGCTGGGGCCCAATCAGAACTTTGCTTGGTAAGGGGCGCGGACATGTGCAAATTCACACCGATCGTTTTGGCCTTGTCTCTGCTTGCAGCAGCTCCGATGCACACTGCAATGGCTCAAGCTCAAGCGCAGCCGGCCGCCGGCACGCAAGCCGTACCGGCGCCTGCGCCCGTGCCCGCTCAGGCCTCGGAAGCGCTTCTGGACAAGGCAACCGGGGCAAATGCCATGGGTGATGAGCCCGTTCAGAGCTATGCCGACTGGATCTCCGAGTTCGAAACGCAGTTCGGCCAGACCATGGGCGAGGCTCAGGATGGGCGCGTGTTTTATGCAGGCTGGGCGCCGATATCGAGCGACAGCGCGGCTGATCCGCACTACGGCACGCAACTGGCGCTGGCCTACGAACGCGCGATGTTCGACATGCAAGCCGATTACATCCTGGCAAACTACGGCCGCTTGAAGGCCAAGACGATACTCACGCACTTCGAGGATCAGTCCAGCAACAAGGACGCTTTCGATCCTGTCGAAGTGGACGAGGCGGTCAAGGCCGGCGGTGGACGTCTGGAAGCGCTGCTGGACAAAAGCCTGACGCTGCTCGACAAGAAGCTCGACAACGAATTGGTCAAGGAAGGGGTCCCGCCGGCAGATATCCAGAAGATGTCGGTGGAGCAGAAGAAGAACCTCTACAAAGACAATTTGAACAAGAGCGTATTGAAGTCCGCATATCAAAATATGCAAGGGCTGGTGCCGGTTCAGACGCGCATCTTCCCGCAAACAGCGAATGGCAAAAAGACCATGGTGGTTGCGGTGGTTGCGGTGCAGTCCGAGAAAACCCGGCAGTTTGCGCAGGACATCGTACGCAAGCGTCCCTCGTTGGTGAAGGGCGATCCCAAGCTGCTCAAGGACATCTTGCCGGCGAACGAAAAGGGATACCTGAACGAGATCGGCCTGCGGTTTACCTACGATGAGGCTGGCCGGCCCATGCTGTTGTCCTATGGCCGCACGTCGGTTCCGATGGACCCCAGTTGGAGCGCGTCACGCGCGATTCGGGCTCAGCAGACCGCCCAGCGCATCGCCCAGTCTCTGGCCGAGGCGAACATCGTCGCGTTCACCAACAACAATATTCAGATTTCCGAGAATACGGACGTCGGCGACACCAATGAAGAGTGGGCCAGCAAGATCACCGAGATCGATGCCGGCCGGGCAGGCGAGAGCCAGCAGATCAAGGAACAGATTGCCGACACCATTCAGAAGTTCTCACGGGCAGGTACGGCGACGGCGAACGGGGAGCTGCGCGGCACCACCATCGTGAAGCGCTGGAGCGCTCAGGATGCCAATGGGGTGGAACACGTTGGCACCGTGGTCGGCTGGACTTACGGCCAGCTTGACAATGCCAACGCCATTGATGCGCAGGCGCGCGGCAAAGCCAATGGACTGCAACAAGGCGCCGCGAAGGCCTCGGCCGGCGACCAGGCCCGGACGTCGAAGCCCATCAATAGCAAGAATGACTTTTGACGGCCGCCAACCCTCGCTACAGGACCACCCCATGAGAGCCGTTCTTTCATTTTTGACCCTTTCCTTGATTCTTTGCCTGAGTCTGGGTTCGTTTGCCAGGGCGCAGGTAACTGAAGCTTCCGTAACGGCGGACGGTCAGGGCATGAGCCGCGACGACGCCATTCAATCGGCGCTGGTCAACGCGGCGGGGCAGGCGTTTGGCGTGCGCCTGTCCGCGCAATTCGTAACCCAGAACATGTCGGTCGATGCGTCTGTGGATAACGAAGACCATTCTGTTGTCGTCAGTGCTTTGAACAAGAATATCCGCCAGACGCTCAATACCCCGCAGAACGCGCCGATACTGGGCTACGACGTCAACAACGTGGTTCAGAATCCCGGGCAGGGCTGGGAAGCCAGCGTTACGCTGCGCTACGCCAAGTACGAACGTCTGGGGGCCGACAGCAATCGGCGCAGCGTGGTGGTGGTCAGCAACAGCAAGCAATTTCGTCAGCCGTTGATCCAAACCGTCGGCGAATCCCTGGTTGGCACGCGTCGTTTCGATGTGCTGAACCGAGAAAACGACAAGCTCTTCCAGGATGAGAAGGAATTCATCCTGGGGGACGCCGCGGCCAACCCCGAAGTGGCGCGACTGTCGCAGGCGAGCGGCGCCGACTACCTGGTGGTGGCGCAGTTGCAAAGCTTGAACGTCAGCAACAACCGCCGTGAAACGATCGTGATGACAGGCGAAGTCCTGGTCAATAGCGCCGCCAGCGGGACGCTGCAATTGCAAGTGATCGAGTTCTCTTCCCGAAAAATCAAATGGTCGGGATCGCAAAAATTCGGTGGCACCTATCCGGGGGCCACCAGTGTCGGCGCCGACACGCTGCAAAAGTTGATCGGTGGGGCAGCGGACAAGCTGGTCAGCCGCATGGTTGATGCGATCTATCCGATGCAAGTGATCAAGGTGATGGGCGACACAGCCATCATCAATCGGGGCGAAGGCGGTATCTCTGCGGGCGAGACCTATGCGGTATTCCAGGTAGGCGAAGATCTGCGTGATCCCCAAAGCGGGGAATCGTTGGGCGCCATGGAAACCGAAGTGGGGCTGGGCAGGGTCACGGAAGTCAAACCCAAGTTTTCCTTCCTGAAAATGGCATCCGGTACGCTGACCGAAGGCGCTAATTACATCGTGCGCAAGACGGATAAAAAGCCTCCTGTCGCGGCGGCTCCAAAGGCCGCGCCCAAGCGGGCAGCGGCGGCAACAAGCAAGCCTGCGGCGCCTGATCGCGCGAATGTGTTTCTAAACAATTGAGCCGCCATGGGGACAAGGGGCTGGTATAAAGACCCTTGTCTTTTCAACGTAGGCGAGCAAATGTCGATTCAATCATTGGCCCGTTGCGGCGCGGCGCTGGCGCTTGTCGCGATGGGTTCGGGGTGTTCTTTAGTTGGACTTGGAGATTCCCGCAGTAGCGAGTGTCAGTGGTACCGCAGCAGTTGCATGCACGAAGGGTCTTACGATCCCGGCGAAGAGGACTACGCGGAAGAGGAAGCAAAACGCCTCAATCAGGAATCGTCCGACCGCTTGCGCCGCAGTTCGGGCGATTGATCCGGTGATTGATCCAACGATTGACCCTGCCATGGGCCGCGCGCGGTTCAGCTCTCCAGATAGTGGCTCCGCAAGGCGTCCACGTCTATCTGCAACACATCCCTCAGGTAGCGGTCCATGCCGCCGAATTCCTGCTTGATCGCCTGCACCGAGGCGTCCAGGTAGGCGGGCGCAACCTCCAGCAGAGGCATCATCACGTCTTCCGTGACGCCTTGCGCGGTGGATTTGGCCAGGATGTCCTGGAAGAATCGGGCGTTGCAGTGATTCGATTCCAGGTAGTTCGACACGATGTCGTCATGCGCCACGCCTAGGGCCGACAACAGCAGCAGCGACGCGAAGCCGGTGCGGTCCTTGCCGGCGGTGCAGTGAAACAGCAGGGTCTTGCCAGTCATCGCCGTTTTCAGGAAGCCCCCGAACGGCTTCTGGTAGCGCGAGGGAAATTCGCGATAGATCTCCACCATCATGGTGGTGCTGAAGCCTTGCGTGGCTTCGCGCAGGCGTGGCAACAACACGGCCATGGCCATATTGCCGTCCAGCACGGGCGACGCAATCCAGTGAAAGCGCTTGCCGAAGTGCGCTTCGTCCTGGGCTTTTTCAGGCTCAGCGCGAAAGTCGATGACTACTTCCAGGCCTAACGCGCCCAGCCGGTCCAGATCGGCGGCGCTGGCCCGGCCCGGGTTGCCGCTGCGAAAGAGCTTGCCCGTGCGCAAGCGCCGCCCGTCAATGCCGGTCAGCCCGCCAAGGTCGCGCGCATTGTGGACCTTTTCAAGGGGCAGGCGGCGTTGGAGCGCGGCCTGTGTGGCGACAAAGCTTTCCGTGTGCGGCTTGGCTGTGGGCATGGCGACCTGGGGCAAGATTGAGTCGGAACGATCGTATCACCGCCATCCGACTCACATCGCGCGACGTGCTATCCGCCCAACTTTCCTAGCAAGCCGATCAATTGCCGCTTTTCCGCCGTGTCCAACTGATGGCTGATACGGTCGTCATGCGCCTGGACAGCCTGCGTGATGTCGGCCAACACCCGGCTGCCGTCGGTTGTCATCGTCAAAGAATAGGCACGCTTGTCGTGTTCCACGTCCAGCCTTTCCACATACCCCAAGCCTTGCAGGTGGTTGACGATTTGCACGGCGCCTGACCGGGCAATGCCCAGGATGCGCGCCAGGTCGGTGAGCTTCAGGTTGGCATTGGCCGCGATCAGCGTCAGGGCGGAAAAGCGTTGCGGCGTGATGTCCCAAGGGGCAAGCGCGGCAAGAAAGTCTTCATAGATGACGATCTGCGCGCGCCGGATGGCGTAGCCGACCAGACCGTCCAGCGCGCCGTACTGGATGCCGGGCACATGGGGTTCAAATTGCTCGCCGCGGGCGGCGGGTCGGCGGGGGCGTTGGGATGCGGCTCTGGACATGGGGCGGGTGGTGGTTCGGGGCCTTGGTGCCGGGGGCCTCAACACTAATGCAGTCGGGGGCGTCGCGCCACCGGGTTACGGGAAATCCCCGGGGTGCGAAGAGTATCGGATTTTTGTTATGTTGCATAACAAATAAAACCAGGAGTAGACATGCAAATCGTCATTGCCGGGGCCGGCATCGGCGGTCTGACGCTTGCGCTGATGTTGCATCGGCGCGGCATCGATTGCCGCGTGTATGAAAGCGCGCAGGAACTCAGGCCCCTGGGCGTCGGCATCAATCTGCTGCCGCACGCCGTCAGTGAACTGGAACAGCTAGGGCTGATGCCCGGCCTGGCCGAGCGCGCCATCGAAACGTCACAACTGCACTACTACAACAAGCTTGGTCAGCCGATCTGGCGCGAGCCGCGCGGGCTGCAGGCGGGCTATCCCCTGCCGCAGTTTTCCGTGCATCGCGGTGAATTCCAGATGATGCTGGCGCAAGCCGTGCGCGAACGCCTGGGCGAGGGCGCAATCGTTACCGGCATGGTGCTGGAATCCGCCGAGCAGGACGCAAGCGGCGCCACCGCCGTGTTTCGGCGACGGGCGGACGGAACGGCGCATCGCGTGCGCGGCGATATCCTGGTGGGGGCGGACGGCATCCATTCCGCGTTGCGCCGGCAACTGCATCCCGTGGGTGATGAACCCCGATTTTCCGGGCGCATGCTGTGGCGCGCGGTGACCGAGGCCCCGCCGTACCTGGACGGCCGCAGCATGTTCATGGCGGGGCACCAGGACCAGAAGTTCGTCTGCTATCCCATTTCGGAACCCATGCGCCGCCAAGGGCGTTCGCTGATCAACTGGATCGCGGAACTGTCGGTGCCGGACGCCGAACTGCCCGCCACTGACTGGAACCGCCAGGTCGACAAATCCGTGTTCGCGGATCGTTTTGCCGACTGGCGCTGGGACTGGATCGACATTCCCGCCATCATTGATGGCGCAGAGGCCATCTACGAATTTCCGCTGGTGGACCGCGACCCCTTGCCGCGTTGGACGCGAGGCCGCGTTACCCTCTTGGGCGACGCGGCGCACCCCATGTATCCCATCGGTTCAAACGGTTCGGCCCAGGCCATCCTGGACGCGCGGTGCTTGTCGGACGGGTTGGCGCAGGCGGTCGGCGGCAGCGCACGCACGCTTGACATTGCACTGTTGGAATATGAGGCCGAACGCCTGCCGCGCACGGCCGGCATCGTATTGCGCAACCGCTTGAACGGCCCCGAGCAAGTCATGCAGATGGCCGAAGAACGCGCGCCGCAAGGCTTTGCGGACATTCATGACGTGATCACGCAACAAGAGCTGGCGGCGGTGTCGCTGCGCTACAAACAACTGGCGGGGTTTGATCCTGCCGCCTTGAAGAAGAGCCGGGAGACAACACCATGAGCCAACAGGACGCATCGGCGGACGCGCTGGCGCCGCACTTGGAACATGTGACGACGGTCATCGTCGAGGTGGGCGCGCCGCAAGAGGTAGGCGACACCCCGCAGGGCCGCCGCCGCGTCATTCCCATCACGGGCGGCACGGCGGACGGCCCACGCTTGCGCGGCAAGGTGCTGCCGGGCGGCGCCGATTTCCAGATCATCCGGTCCGCCACGTACACCGACATTCACGCCCGCTATGTGATCGAAACGGCGGACGGCGAACGTATTTATGTCGAAAACACCGGCATACGCACGGGCCACGCGGAGGACATCGCCCGCCTGGTCCGGGGCGAACCCGTGGACCCCGCACGCATTTATTTCCGCAGCTATCCGCGCTTTGAAACCGCATCGCCGGGCTTGGCGTGGATGAACGAAAGCCTCTTCATCGGCACGGGTGCGCGCTATCCCGACCGGGTTGAGCTGCGCTTCTACCGCATTTGCTGAACCCGCGGCATCCGCTGCGGCATGAATATAAAAACGACTCGGAGACAACCATGACATCAACGCTGCGCCGCCTGTTGGGCGGTTTCCTGCTGTGCCTGCCCGTCGCCGCGATGGCGCAATTTCCCAATGGCCCCGTGCGCCTGAACGTGGGCTTTCCACCCGGCACGGGACCGGACATCGTCGCCCGTACGCTGTCGCAACACATGGGCCCGTTGCTGGGCGAAAGCGTGGTAGTCGAAAACAAGGTGGGCGCGGGCGGGCAGATTGCCGCGCAGACCGTGGCGCGCAGCCCCGCCGATGGCCAAACGATCTTGCTGGGCGAAGTCGGCTCCATCAGCATTTCGCCCGCCACGTACCGCAATCTGAATTACGATCCGCCGCGTGATTTCGCGCCAATCTCCGAAGTGGTGCGTGCTGACTTCGTGCTGGTGGTGCCGGCGGATTCTCCGTACAAGGACTTGAAGGCCTTCGTTGAAAGTGGCAAGAAGGCATCGGACAGAATCAACTTCGCCACCTTCGGCGCAGGCACGCCCGGCCACTTTGGCGCGGAGCTTTTCGCGCGCGAAGCAGGCATGAAGATCGAAGCCATCCATTACCGTTCAACGGGTGATGCGGTGTCGGGCCTGGTGTCCGGCGCGGTGCAGGCGGCGTTCGTGACCACGGCGCTGGCCGTGCCGCAGGTGCAGGGCGGCAAGATGCGCGCGCTGGCCATTACCGGCGCGCAACGTTCGCCCGCCCTGGCTTCGGTGCCCACCTTTGCTGAAGGCGGCTTGCCGGATGTCAATTTCGGGGCGTGGTTTGCCTTGTTCGCGCCCGCTGGGACGCCGGACGCGGTGTTGAACCGTTTGCAGAAAGACAGCGCCGCCGCGCTGCGCCAGCCTGCCGCGGTACGCACCCTGAGCGAAGCCGGCTTCGTCGTCGTGGGTTCCGACCGGAAGGCGTTGCAAACCTTGTTGTCCGCCGAATCCAAGCGCTGGTCAGACGTGGTGAAGGCCACGGGCTTTCGGGCGGATTGATCGGCACGGTTACGCGGATACCTTGCTGAAGTTGCGCTGATGTGGCGCTGGTTCGTCGGCTTGCCCAAGAGCAAGCGCCACATGCCGCGATCGCGTCTCTGCCGTCGCGTGTCAGGGCGCGACCGGCGCTTCGGCCTGATAGGCCGCATGCAGCAGGGCTAAAAATTCCGGTGCGTCCGGCATGGCCGTATCGCCGATCCGGTTCACGGCGATGCCGGGCGTCCACGAATTCATCACGACCGCGCCGCGTAGCGTCGGCAGCGTGTCCAGCTTCACGGACTGCACCCGCTGCGCCACGCCCCTTTTTTCCAATTGCCGTTGCACGATGCCCATCGTCGTGCCGGTAAGCATCGCGGCGTCCGGCCACACCACGGCCTGTCCGTCCCAGAACGCCAGGTTCCAGATTGACGCCTCGCTCAGGCGCCCATGCCGGTCCACGAATGCCGCATCGTCGGCGCCCTGCGCCACGGCCTGGCGCAACAGATAGGTCTTGGCGACTTCGCCGACGTGCTTTACAGACGGCAGCATCCGTTCATGCTGCACTGCTGTCAGCGCAAGCGGGCCGGTTGGTCCCGATGACGGCGGTCCCGTCCGCACCAAGATTTCCGGCCGCACATCGGCCCCCGCCACCGTGAATTCACCGGCTGGCGAATACACGGTCAACACCAGCGATACATCGGCCGGGCCGGCCTGGATGGCGGACCGCAGCGCATTCAGCAGGACGGCGTCCGGTAATGCCTGTCCAAACATCTGGAGTGACGCCGCGTGCAGGCGCGCCAAATGCAGGTCCAGGCCTCGAACCTGTCCGTGCCGCACTTGCATTGCCGTGAAGTGGGCATAGCCGGCAAACGCAAGCGGACTCAAATCTGAAACGGTAGCGGGCAGGCCGTTGCGGTGCACGACATAGGACGGCGGGTTGGCAGGCATGAACAGGCTCCAAAGTAATCATCAAGTTTTGCCACTATGCGGGATTGCACGTACCTGAGGAAACGAGTTAATTTCGCCAGATCATCAAATTTGGCTTGAAGATAATGTCTCGCATGCTTCCAGGTACCCGGGCACTGAGAACGTTTGAAGCCGCGGCGCGCCACTTGAACTTCACGCGTGCCGCTGACGAGGTCGGGCTGACGCCCGCCGCCGTCAGCTATCAAATCAAAGAGATCGAAGAGCAGTTGGACGTTGTGCTGTTCACGCGCACCAGCCGCAGCATCCAACTGACGCCCGCGGGCAGGGTGCTGTTCGACGCGGCCATCGACGCGCTGGACACCCTGCAACGCGCGGTGGCCAAAGCCCGGCGCTTGAGCCGGGGGCGGACGACACAGTTGCGGCTGTCCTTGGGCGCGCGTTTTGCCACGCACTGGTTCTTGCCCCGCTTGTCCGAGTTTCGCGCCGCGCATCCCGGGCTGGAGTTGACGTTCGACATCAGCGACGCTGTGCGCGACTTCGAGGCCGACGACGTGGACGCAGCAGTGCGCTTCGGCGCGGGCGTGTACCCGGACGCCATCTCGCATCGGCTGTTCCATACCGTGGTCGTTCCCGTATGCAGTCCGGCCTTGCTTGAGGCCGGCCCCGCCTTGACGTCGCCCCGCGACCTGTTCAGCCGCACGCTGTGCTACGTGGATTGCAAGCCCGGCGGCATCGTCTGGCCGAACTGGCCGATGTGGATGGCTGCTGCCGGCATCGATGATTTTGACGACAGCCGTAGCGTCGCATTCACCGAATCCAGCCACGTGGTGCAAGCGGTGATCGATGGCGGGGCGGTGGGGCTGGTGGAATGGGAACTGGTTGAACGCGATGTGCGCGCGGGCCGCCTGGTCAGATTGTTTGACGTCGGCGTGCGCGTAGCGCCCGAGTATGCCTATCACCTGGTGTACCCGGCAGGCAGCGATGCAGATCCACGGGTCTGTGCGTTGCGGGATTGGATGCTGGAAATCGTGCAGGCGGAGCACACGGAGATTGCGCCGTAGACAACACCATTCGCGGCATTGGTTCCATCAATAGAACAGTTTGTTCCGTCCGAAATCGGCGGTTTTGATGCTTGCGCTAGTGCAAGCGTCACGGTCCTGCCGTTAGAATTCCTTCCCATATCACCCCCTATCTACCAGTCGAAAGGTCAAAGTCACATGAGCAACGCTTATCTCGACGCACTGAAAAAGCGCCGTACGCAGTATTCGCTGGGCCGCAACGTGTCGGCCTCCAAGGAAGAGCTGGCTGCCCTGATCCAGGACGCGATCAAGCACAGCCCGTCGTCGTTCAACTCGCAAAGTTCGCGCGCCGTCATCCTGTTTGGCGAGGAAAGCGTGAAGCTGTGGGACCTGACCATTGAGGAAGTGCGCAAGGTGGCGCCGGCCGAAGGTTTCGACAAGACCGAAGCCAAGCTCAAGAGCTTTGCTGCCGGCGTTGGCACCGTGCTGTTCTTCGAAGACCAGGATGTGGTGCGCAGCCTGCAAGAGAAGTTTGCCCTGTACGCCGACAACTTCCCGGTGTGGTCGGAACAGGCGGGCGGCATGGCCCAACTGTCGGTCTGGTCGACCCTGGCCAACGCCGACGTCGGCGCCAGCCTGCAACACTACAACCCGCTGATTGACGGCGTGGTGGCGCGTGAATGGAACGTGCCCGCGTCGTGGAAGCTGCGCGCGCAAATGCCTTTCGGCTCGAACGAAAACGACTTTGGCGACAAGCCCTTCATGGACGACGCCGAGCGTTTCCGCGTGGTCGGCTGATCAGCCTGAATCGGGCGGTGCACGCCGCCTGAGGATTCCCGCGCTATCAACCCGCACTTGCCCGACAGGGACGTGCGGGTTTTTTCATGTCGCGCGATCGGCAAGCGGGTGTTCCTGACGTGCATAATGGTCGCTTGACCTGCCCGGGTCGCAGGGGCCGGGCACGCCCTACCGCGCGGCAAGCACCGCGCGTTTCGAGGAGACACGTTATGGATCCGATACTTGCCGGACTGTCGAATTCATTGCCTCAAGCCAAGACGGTTGAGCAATTGACCCGCCCGCTGCTGGATATGTTGGGCAGCGTCACCGGGCTGGAATCCACCTACCTGACCGCCATCGACCTGAAAGCCGATTTGCAGCATGTGCGTTTCGCCCGCAACGTGGGCCAGATGCAGATTCCCGAAGGACTGTCGGTGCCGTGGTCGGACACGCTATGCAAACGGGCGTTGGAAGAAGGGCGCATGTGCACAAGCGATGTCGCCGCCTGTTGGTCGGATTCCGATGCCGCCCGCCAGTTGGGCATCCAGACCTACGTGAGCGCGCCCGTGCGCACGGACGAAGGCATGTTGCTTGGCACACTGTGCGCGGCCAGTGCGAAACAACATCAGATCCCGCCGCAGGCCGAGGCCGTGTTGAAGCTGTTCTCCAACGTGATTGCCAATTTTCTGGAACGTGAAATGTTGATGGAGCAGTTGCAGGCCGCGAATGTTCGACTGCTGTCCTACGCCCTGACAGATCCGTTGACGGGCCTGCCCAATCGCCGCGCCCTATACGAAGAACTGGAACGGCTGGAAAAACGCGCGCTGCGCGAAGGCGGCAGCGTGTTGGTCGGTCTAATTGACCTGGACGGGTTCAAGGGTATCAACGACACCTACGGCCACCAGCAGGGCGATGTGTTCCTGCAAGAGATTTCCCGGCGATTGGCCAGCACCCTGCGCACGTCCGACATGCTGGGCCGCATCGGCGGCGACGAGTTTGTGCTGATCGGCCCCGGCCCCGTCATCGAACGCGGCAATATCGGCCCGGGCGGCGAGGCGCAACGCGGCGAAGCCGAAGACGCCGCCCGCGCGCTGGAAGAACGCGCTACGGCGGCCACCATCGGCCGCTATCAACTGGGCGATGCGGCCGTGCTTTATGAAGGCGCCAGCGTCGGCGTGGTGGCGGTCGACCCGCGCGGCCTGGACGCTGAAGCCGCGGTCCGTCTGGCCGATGCACGCATGTACGACATCAAGCGGGCGCGCAAAGGGGCGCGGACGATACATTGAGGGCTTCTTCAAGCGCATGCCGGCGCACGGAACGCCGTTCCCCCAATTCGTAGGATGGGTGAAGCGCGAGATGCCAGTGATAAGAACGCCACCGCCTCAACGCGCGCAACCCATCAGGCAGCATCGCGGTTCTTTTAATCTTCCGTCACAACGCAACGTCTGTTTGATGGGTTGCGCGCGTTGAGGCGCTTGGGTTTTTGCCTTGAGTCTTTCGCGCTTCACCCATCCTACGCCGTGCCCATCATCGATACCCGCGCTCTGCCGCCGACCACTTCAACGTCTTGCGCCACTTGCCGCCTTGCTGGCGCCGCGGGCCTTGTCCAGCGAGGGCACGGTGGTGTCCGCCCATGCTGAAGGCTCGTGCAGCGCGCAGGCCAACAGGGGGGACAACAATAGCGAGGCGAGTCGGATGCGCATGGGTCGGGAGCGGGTCTCGGTGAAGGAAGTCGGCGCAGGATAGCCCGGGTGCCCGTTTCAGAGCGTTGAACTCTGTTTCTATTCTGTAAGTGGATTTCATGCAGAATGGCGCGCTGCGCTTTCGGCACTAGCCGCAAAGCCAAACCGGCAGCCCTTGCAAGAGAGAAGAATGCAATGACATTGGCACGTTCCGCATGTTCCGCACGTTCCACGTATTCCGCAGGTTTCGCAGTAAAGGGCCTGTTCCTGGCCGGCGTTTTCGCGCTGTCCGCGCCGGCGATGGCGATCAATTGCGCCAAGGCTGGCACCGCCGTCGAAAAGCTGATCTGCGCCGACAAGGCGACGGTGGCGGCTGATGCCGGACTTAACCGCGCTTACCAGGCGATCTTGAAGCAGGCGCCGGACGACAGCATCCGCGCGATGCTGGTCGCCAGCCAGAAGCGGTGGCTTGAAGCGCGTGACCGCGCGCTGGACCGCCTGCTCACGGACCAGGACGCCGTGCCGGATGACAAGACCGCGGGCGAGATTGCGCGCGAACTGATCGAGAACCGCCGCGCGCAGTTCCAGGAAGCCGGCAAAGGGTCCGCCACGCCCACCATGATTCGCCGGGCGGTTCAGCAGCAGTTCCAGTCCCAATTCACGGGCGGCGCGTTCGCGGGCTATTGGACGTCTTGCGACGTGCTGCCGCGTGATTACGTCGACTACGCCTGCTTCGCGATTCGCCACTACCAGAACAACGACCGCGTGTGCTCGGTGGACGAATCCTGGGCGTCCGGGGCGGTCTACACCAAGCGCTACGTCGCCAATGTGGTTAACGGCAAACCGCGAGTCATCGCGTCCTGCTCGTTCAATAGTGCCGACGAAGCCTGCGCCACCGTCGGCGATACGAAGGCGAATTGGAACCGGGAGCCGGAAGCGCCGAAATATGTGTATGCCGACACGCCCTTGCCGAAGGTGGATGGCGAAATCGATGCGTCGGACGATGCCGAGTGGGTGCAGGCCTGCCTGACGGACCCGGCGTATCCGCCAGGGCAATAAGCCAGTACCGGGTTCAGTCCACCTTCCAGCCCCACTTCTTGAAGATCGCTTTGCCGTCATCCGAGGCCAGGTAATCCACAAACGCCTGCGCCTGCGGATGCTGCTTGCCACGTTGCGTCACCACGGCGCCCGCGTCGCGATAGATGCGGTACGGTTGTTCGACCTCCACCATGCTGGCCAATGCCGGGTTCGACACCTGCCAGATATTCCAGATCAGCCAGGCGTCGATGCTCTTGTCTTCCGTCCATTGCGTGCGCGCCATGGCGCTGTTGGCGGCTTCGGGCAAGACCAGGTTGGCGCGGAACGCGCGCACCGTTTCAATGTTGCCCAAGCGGCCCGCCACGTCTTCCCACAAGCCTGTTTGCCCCGCACCCGCCACGGCCATCACCTTGATGCCGGGCTTCAGCAAATCCTTGAAGCCGCTGATGCCCTTGGGGTTGCCCGGGCGCACCAATATCGCTGACGGGCGCAGGTACAGCGTGCGTGCGTCGCGGAGGTCGAACACGCCGGGCAGGGCGCTGGCAAAGCCGCTCATCATGTTCTCGGCACCGCTGAACAGCACGTCGGCGTCTTGCTTGGCTTTGCCTGCCCAAGCGGGCGTGGGTCCGGCGGTAATGTGGACCTTGACGCCATGCGACCTGCCGAACGCTTCGGCGGCTTCCTTCATGGCGGGGGCTGGGCCACCAGGGCCGTAGACATTCAGGTCCTGTGCGGCCCACGCAGTCGAGACCGACAGGAAGGCCAACGCGGCGAGGCCGCGGGCATAGGCTGTTAACGACTTCATTGCATGACACCTCATTCAAGTTCCGCCGAATTGCGGCGTGCCATTCGAACAGACGACGCGCATCGCGTGAATATTCCCTTTCACCTGCAAATCTTTCTGTTTTGAGAGGGGGGAGGCGTCTTCGCGTTTTAAAATCCCGCATTGCAGATTTTCGCTGCCGGCGTCGGCCAGCGCGGAACCGAACCGAGAGATATCGATGGATAAGCGACAAGACCTGGAACCACAGGTGATCCAGGAAGGCGCGGCGCAGGCCGGCACGATGCAGACCGACGTGGTGCACACCACGCGGTTGAACACGTCAGACGCCATCATCATCGACATCGACGCCGACTCCACGCTGGGCTACGCCTCGATTCAGAACGCGGTTCCGATCGTTCGGACGTTGCGCGTGACGAATCGCTCGGCGCACACCTTCGAGAATATTGAAGTCCGCCTCCGCTGCAACCCCGCTTTTGCCCAACCGGTGACGCTGCGCTTTGACCTGCTGGTGCCCGGAGAAATCCGCCGGATTTCCCCGCTGGACCTGACGCCTGACCACAGCTACGTGGCCGACTTGCAAGAAGCCGTGCGCGCCAGCATCGACGTGGTGGTGCAGTCAGGCACGCAGGAAATCGGTCGGGCTTCACAAGCGATTTCCGTGCTGGCGTACGACCAATGGGCCGGCACGCGCGCCTTGCCGGAATTGCTGGCGGCGTTTTCCATGCCGAATAATCCGGCCGTGGATGGGCTGATTGGCAAGGCGTCCAAGCTGCTGCGCGCGCAGCACGCCGATCTGCAGATGAACGGCTACCAGTCCAAAAGCCGCGACGTGGTGTGGAAGCAGGTGTCCGCCATCTACAGCACGCTGGCCGCCGAGTCGTTGCATTACGCCGAGCCGCCCGCGTCTTTCGGCGTGGACGGCCAGAAGATCCGCACGCCGGATCGCATCATGGACGCACGGGTCGCAACGTGTCTGGACCTGGCGATGCTGTTCTCGTCCTGCCTGGAGCAAGCCGGCTTGCGCCCGGTCATCCTGATGAAGGACGGGCACGCCTGGGTGGGCGTGTGGTTGCATCAGGCCTGCTTTGCCGACCCGTTGACGGACGACGTGCAGGCGGTAAGAAAGCGCGTGGACAGCGGCGAATTCCTGGTTTTTGAAACGACCGGCATCGCGCAGCATCTCAACTTCCGGCCGTCGTTGCGGCGCGCGCTGGAGCAGGGCGCGGCGCATTTGCGCGAAGAGAATACCTTTCGCTACGCCATCGACGTGCATCGCGCGCGTGAATTGCAGATCAAACCCTTGCCGTCGCGTGGGGTGTCGGTTGCGCCGACAGATGCGGATGACGCCGAGCTACCCGCCGCCATTGAACCCACCCCCGACCTGCCGCCTCTGGACCCCGAGTTCGTGATCAACCTGGAGCCCGCCGACGACACGCCGGAAGGCCGGCTGGCCAAGTGGAAATCGCGCCTGTTGGACCTGACGTTGCGCAACCGTCTGCTTAACTTCAAGCTGACCAAGTCCACCTTGCCGCTCGTCGTGCCGGACCTGGCCCGCCTGGAAGACGCCATTGTCGATGGCAGCGAATTCCGCATACGCCCGTTGCCCGCCGCCTTGATGGACGGCAGCGACCCGCGCATGGCCGAGGTGCATGTGGGCCGGGGCGGCCGCGCACCGCTGGACGACATGGCGCTGGACGCATTGGGCAACAAGGAATTGATTGCGCGCGTCACGCAGGAAGCGCTGGACGCCAACCTGCTGACCATCTTCGGCGCGGCGCGCACCGGGCAGGAAGAGGGCGGCGCCAACACGCTGTACCTGGCGATGGGCATGCTGCGCTGGACCGAAAGCCCTGGCGCGGAAAGCGCGCATCTGGCGCCGCTGATTCTGGTGCCGGTGTCGTTGCAACGGCAGTCGGTGCGCAGCGGCTTCCGGTTGGTGCGCCACGACGACGAGACCATCATCAACCCCACGTTGTTGCAGATGCTGCGCAACAACTACGAGCTGCGCATTCCGGGCCTGGACGTTCTGCCCGCCGACGACAAGGGCGTGGACGTAGCGCGCGTGTTGCAGGCGTTCCGGCTGGCCGTGCGGGAAATCGCGGGTTGGGAGGTGCTGGAACAGGTGCATCTGGGGATCTTCTCGTTCACCAAGTACCTGATGTGGAAAGACCTGCAAGACCGCACCGAGCAGTTGAAAGCCAACCGCGTCGTCAGGCATCTGATCGATCACCCCGGGCAGGCGTTTGCAAAAGAACCGTTTGATCAACGCTTTGATCGCCTGGACGACAGCTACAAGCCCGAAGACCTGTTGACGCCGCTGCTATCCGATTCGTCGCAGTTGAAGGCGATCTGCGCGGTGGACGCGGGTCGCGATCTGGTGCTGGAAGGGCCGCCGGGCACGGGCAAGAGCCAGACCATCACGAACCTGATCGCGCATCTGCTGGCGCGCGGCAAGACGGTGTTGTTCGTCTCGGAAAAAATGGCCGCGCTGGAAGTGGTGCATCGCCGTTTGGCCAATATCGGACTGGGCCCGTTCTGCCTGGAACTGCACTCGTCCAAGGCTCGAAAATCCGAGGTGCTGCAACAGCTTGGAAAGGCGCTGGACCACAGCGGCCAGCGCACCGGCGATGATTGGGCGCGTGAAGCCGAGCGCCTGACCGTGCTGCGCCAGGACTTGAACGGTTTGGTCGACGCGCTGCATCACACGCATGCCAACGGCCTGACGGTGTATGACGCCATCGGCACCTGCATCCAGAACGCGGGCAAGGAGCCGTCGCCGATGTTCTGGGCCGACGCGCAGGCGCATCAAGTCAAAGACCTGGCGCAACTGCGCGAGACCTCGCGCCGCATGTCGACCTTGTCCAAGGAACTTGGCGTGTTGCATGGCCATCCGCTGGCGCACATTGGCATGGCCGAATGGAGCCCCAGTTGGCAAGACGCGTTGTTGGCCGCGGCGCAGGCGCTGGAGCAAGCGGTGGCAGGCTTCCAGGCGCAGGCAGAGGCTGCGGGCGAGGGGCTTGGGTTACCGGCGCAAGGCTTGAGCCTGGATTCCTATGCACATCTGGATCAGTTGATCGACGTGCTGCTTGCCGCGCCCCAGGTGCCTGCGGGCCTGGCCACGCAAGCACACGACCCCACCGCCCGCTTTCAGGTGCAGGCGCTGGCCCGCCACGGTTTGGCGCGCAACGCGCATTGGGCGCAGGTGGGCGCGCAATGGAACGCGCAGTTGGCCGAGCTTGATGCCAATACGCTGAAAGCCGAGTGGCTGTCCGCATGTTCGGCATGGTGGCCGAAGTCTATCTTCGCCAAGGGCGGCATCCGCAAGCGGCTGGCGAGGTATCGCACGGATAGCCAACGCCCGGACGAGGCCGCGATTACCGCGATGCTGACGCCCTTGGCCCTGGTGAATATCGAAGACCGCGAACTGGCGGTGCTGAAGGCAGACGCGCAGCGTTTGCTGCAAGAGAGCTACACCGGTCTGACAACAGATTGGGAACAGGTCCAGCGCCATGAGCAATGGGCGGCGCGCTTTGCCGATGCGGTCACGCAGGTGGCGGGCGATCCCATTTCCGCTGCGGACTTGCGCACGCGCCTGCAAGCGCTGGTGGGTGAAAACCGCGCCTTCCTGCAACCGGGTTCACCGCTGGGCAAGGCCTTGCTGGCGTATCGCGATGCGTGGCGCGTCCTGCAAGATCGGTTGGCGGAAGTCGATGCCTTGGCCAAACCCACCGAGGCACTGGCGGGCGCATCGGACGCCAACGGTGCTCTGGAACGCATTCAGGGCGTGCTGGCGGGCTGGCGCCATAACAAGCAGTTCTTGATGCCGTGGTGCGTATGGCGTCAGGCGCGCGAGCAAGCCATTGCGTTGCAACTGCAAGGCTTGGTCGCTTCTCTTGAGCAGGGCCGTGTTCCGTTGGAGCAGATCGAGGCGCATTTTGAGTTCAGCTACCGCAACTGGTGGGTGAAGAAGGTCATCGACCATACGCCCGTATTGCGCGCGTTTTCCAGTGCGGACCACGAGCGCAAGATCCGCGAATTCCGCAATGCCGACGACCGCTTCCAGAAGCTCACATCCGCCTACATCTCCGCCGTGTTGGCTGGCAAAGTGCCCGATGGCAATGGCGTGCTGGTCAGCCCGGACAGCGAACTGGGCCTGCTGCGCCGCGAACTGCAAAAGAAGACGCGCCACGTACCCGTGCGCCAACTGATGCAGCGCTTGCCCTCACTGCTGCCCAAGCTCAAGCCTTGCCTGCTGATGTCGCCCTTGTCGGTGGCGCAATATCTGGACGCCGGTCATTCGCAGTTTGATGTCGTGGTGTTCGACGAAGCGTCGCAGATTCCGGTGTGGGATTCGGTGGGCGCCATTGCGCGCGGCCAGCAAGTGGTGGTGGTGGGCGATACCAAGCAGTTGCCGCCCACAAGCTTCTTCAGCAAGTCCGCGCCAGAAGACGATGGCGTGGGTGACGATGGCCAGGTCGAAGATCTGGAGAGCATTCTGGATGAATGCCTGGGCGCCGACATGAACCGTCTGCGTTTGCAGTGGCATTACCGCAGCAAGCACGAAAGCCTGATCACGTTCAGCAACGTCACCTATTACGACTCGCAGTTGATCACCTTCCCGTCGCCCGTCACGGATGACGTGGCCGTGCGCCTGGAGAAGGTCGCGGGTATCTACGACCGGGGTGGCAGCCGCACCAACCGCCGCGAAGCCGAAGCCATTGTGCAAGGCATCGAGCAGCACTATCTGGACAAGTCGCGCCGCCGCCAAACCTTGGGCGTGGTGACGTTCAACCAGCCGCAGCAATCCCTGATCGAAACCCTGTTGGATGCCCGCCGCCGCGCCAACGCGGAACTCGACAAGGCGATCTCGGCGCAGTCCCGTGAACCGCTGTTCATCAAGAACCTGGAGAACGTGCAGGGCGACGAACGCGATGTCATCTATTTCTCGATCACGTTCGGCCCGGACGCCGCCGGAAAGATGACGATGAACTTCGGGCCGCTGAACGGCGAAGGCGGACACCGCCGTCTGAACGTGGCGATCTCCCGCGCGCGCGAAGGCGTGGTGATCTACAGCACGTTGATGCCGGAACAGATAGACCTGTCGCGCGTGCGCGCCCGGGGTGTGCGCGACTTGAAGCACTACCTGGAGTTTGCGTTGAAAGGGCCGCGCGCCTTGGTCGAGCAGTCGCTGCCGACCGGCCGCGAGCCGGACAGCCCGTTTGAAACTCAGGTCATCAAGGTGCTGCGCAATCATGGCTGGGTGGTGCACCCGCAAGTGGGCTGCTCCGGCTACCGCATTGACATGGGCGTGGTGGACCCGCGCGCGCCGGGCCGCTATCTGATGGGCATCGAGTGCGACGGCCGCGCGTATCACTCGGGCGCTACTGCGCGCGATCGCGATCGCTTGCGTCAGGTGGTGCTTGAAGGATTGGGCTGGCGCTTGCATCGGGTGTGGTCCACCGACTGGTGGATCAACCCTGAACGAGAGGTGGAGAAGATCCTGGCCCGCTTGAACGCGGAGCTGGAACGCAAGGTCGAGGACGAGCCCGAGGTGGAGGACGCAGAGGCTGAAGGCGAAGCCGAAGCCGAAGCCGCTATTGCAGCCGAAGCCGCAATCGAACCCGGAGCCGCAGCCGCTACCGAACCCGAAGGCGTCGTGGAGTTTGTGATCACGACCGAAAAGGGCGATGCCGCGTGGGCGTCGGCGGACAGCGCGAAAGTCAGCGCGGAAGTCAGCGCATCCACGGGCGGCATCGCGACCTATCAACTGGCCGACCTGAGCACTGCCGCCGGTGACCCAGACGCCTTCTACAGCCGTGCCAACAACGCGCAATTGACTGAACAATTACGCCTGGTCATCGACACGGAAGGCCCCATCGCCGAGACCGTGCTGCACCGTAAAGTCGCCCGAGCCTGGGGCCTGGAACGCACAGGCGTCCGGATCGTTGAACGCTTGCGGACATTAACGCCAATGGAAGTCGGCCAGACGGATGAAGCCGAGGCCACCTTCTATTGGCCCGCCGACGTCACACCCGAAACCTGGAACGGCTTTCGCGGCGCAAGCGACGACGATGCCACGCGCCGCCGCGTGGATGATGTCTGCATCCAGGAGCTGGCGAACGGCGTGCTGCACGTGCTGGCCATGACCGGCAACGCGCCGAAAGCGGATGTGATCAAGTCAGTGTGCCGAATGCTGGGCATGTCGCGTACGTTGGCGGATGCGGAAGCACGCATCGCACACGCAATAGCCGGCCTGGCGCAGCGGGGAGTGGTGCGGGAAGAGATGGGGATGTTGCGGGTGGGGTAGGGACTGCGCGCTCTCGGGACCGGGCCTGTCCCGGGCGCGAAGGTTTCAGACTGTAAGCTCGCACCGCGTGCAGGCTCGCCTGGCAAGATTTTGAAACCCTCTGCCCCGCGCTGCGCCTGATCCGTCCATACCGCGGACGTAGAATGCCGCTTTTGATCAGTGCCATACGGCTCATAGGAACGAACCATGAAAAAAATAATCCTACTTGCGTCCGCATGCGCCGCGCTGCTACAGGCTTGCGCTCCCGTTTCCTCTCCCAGCGAAGGATCGTCCTCCATGCCCACTTCTACCGCGACGTCGCCCGCCAGCCAACTGAGCTTGCCCGCGTACTACTGGCGCCTGGTTTCCGCCACCGATGCAGCCGGCAAGTCGATTCCGACCTTGCAAGCGGGCGTTGAGCATCAGTTGCGCCTGGCCTTCACGAAGGATGCCTTGAATATCCGGGGGGGCTGCAATACGCAGTTTGGCGGTTATCGCTATCAGAATGGCGTGCTGCAAGTGGATAACCTGGCGTCCACGATGAAGGCTTGCGAGCAGAGTTTGATGCAACTGGATGCCGAGATCAACGAGCGCCTGAAAGGCGATCTGCGCGCCACGATGTCTGGCGATGCGCATGAACCCGCGCTGGAGCTCGTGGGCAAGGACGGCACCGTGTTGAAGTTCGTGGGTGAGCCCACGCCCGAGACGCTGTACGGCAGCGCGGGCCAGATCATGTTCCTGGAAGTGGCTGCCAAGAAGGCCGAGTGCAGCCATCCAATGATTCCCAGTTACCAGTGCCTGATGGTGCGCGAACGCCGCTACAACGAAGCCGGTGTGCAGCAGCCGACGCAGGATAAATGGCAGCCGCTGTATCAATCCATCGAAGGGTTTGAGCACCAGGAAGGCGTGCGCACCGTGCTGCGCGTGAAGCGTTACGACTGGAAGAATCCGCCTGCTGATGCGCCGTCCAAGGTGTATGTGCTGGATATGGTGGTGGAGCAGGACGCGTCGAAAAAGTAAGCGCAAGGACGTCAATGAAAATGCCGGGCCGTGTAAGCGGCCCGGCTTTTTTTCGTGTGTCGCTCTTCGGTTTCATGACGGCTTGAGCGTTGGCGGATAGGCCCGGCGTGTTCTGAACCAGTGAGCTATCTCGATCGACGGTGCTAGCGACCCCGCGAATGCGTCCTACATAAGGGGCTACAGGCTCGCAGGCGCTCAAAGCGCTACCCATAATGGCCGCATCAAAACAGCCAGGCCGACATGAGCCAGAGGCAAGGAGACCCGATGCAGCCCACTATGCACTCCAACTTGCAGCCCAACTTCCTGCTATTCATCACGGATCAGCAGCGCGCGGATCACGTGGGTAGTTACGGTAATGCCCTGCTGCAAACTCCAGCGCTGGATGCCTTGGCCGCGCAGGGGTGGTCCGCCGACCGCTTCTATGTCGCGTCCCCGATCTGCATGCCCAATCGCGCCACCTTGATGACGGGCCGCATGCCCTCGACGCATGGGGTTCGCCACAACGGCATTGCGCTATCCCAGCGCGCAACAACTTTCGTTGAACGGCTGCGTGACGCCGGTTACGCCACCGCGCTGATCGGCAAATCGCATTTGCAGAACATGACGGGCATGGGCCCCGCCTGGCCCCCGGCAAACGACAACGTTGCGCGGGGTGAAGCGTGGCGGCCCGAGCCCGGTGACTACGACCAGGAGTGGGGGCCAATGTGGCGCGATCACCCAGGCCATGATGTGAAGACGCCGTTCTACGGGTTCGACACCGTGCGCTTGGCGCTTGATCACGGAGACCAGGTCGGTGGCCATTACGCACGCTGGCTCGCCCGCGAGCATCCGGAAGCGCGGCGGCTGTGGGGGCCCGAGCATGCTTTCAGCACGCCGGAATTCGTGCTGGCCCAACACGGGCAGGCGTGGCGCACGCGCGTTCCCGAGCAATGCTCCACCACCGCCTACATCGGTGACCAAACCATTGCGCAACTTCGCCAGCACGCCAAGGGCACAGCCCCGTTCTTCATCCAATGTTCATTTCCCGACCCGCACCATCCCTACACGCCGTCTGGCAAGTATTGGGATCTGTATCGGCCCGATGATGTGGCGCTGCCTGAATCGTTTCACGCCAGCCGGGGCGCCCATCATCACCCACCCCCGCACGTGGCATGGCTGTATCGGCAGCGCGACCTGAACATGGCGGTCAAGCACACGCCGGCCGTGTTCGCCTGCACCGAACGCGAAGCCCGGGAAGCGATTGCGCTGAACTGCGGTTCCATCAGCCATATCGACGCGACGATCGGCCGCGTCATGCAGGTGCTGCGCGATACGGGCCTGGACGAGAACACGGTGGTCATTTTCACGAGCGACCACGGCGACTTCCTGGGCGACCACCAGTTGTTGTTCAAAGGCCCAATCCACTACCAGGGCCTGATCCGCGCGCCGTTCATCTGGCGTGATCCGCAAGCCGGGCTGACGGCCGCGCGCAGCCAGGCGTTGTGCGCCACGACCGATATCGCCGCCACCGTGCTGGCGCGCGCGCGGCTGCCCGCCTACAACGGCATGCAAGGCCAATCCTTATTGCCGTTGATGTCGGGCGCCACTGACACGTTGCGCGATGCGCTGCTGATCGAAGAGGAAGGCCAGCGCACGATGTTCGGCTTTCCCGGCCGCACGCGGATGCGAACGCTGCAGACATCGCGCCACCGCTTGAGCGTGTACGCCGACGCCGATTGGGGCGAGCTGTACGACCTGCACGAAGACCCCCACGAACTGCGCAATCTATGGCACGACCCCGCCGCCGAGGCTCGGCGCGGTGAACTGCTGATGGCGCTGTCGCGAACGATGATCCGCTACGCGGAAACCAGCCCGAACCCCACGGCAATTGCCTGACGCATTCGCCAGGTCGGCGGCTTGCCAGCCGCCGCCACACCGGAGAGCACCATGTTCAAGTCTTCGCGGTTCTTGTTTTGCACGGCGTCATTCATTTGCACGGCGTTGTTCATTGCAAGCGCTTCTGTCGCCGCTACGGCCGCCGCGGCACCGGCCGCCGCCGCTACGGCCGCCGCGGCACCGGCCGCCGCCGCTACGGCCGCCGCACCCAACACATACCCCACGCGTCCCATTCGGCTGATTGTCAATTCCTCGCCGGCGGGTCCTTTGGATATCTGCGCCCGCGCCATTTCAATGCATGCCGGCAAGCTGTTGGGCCAGACGATCATCGTGGAAAATCGTCCGGGCGCATCTGGCAACATCGGCGCCAAGGCCGTAGCCAATGCCGATCCGGACGGCTACACACTTCTGTTGACCCTGGACACGCTGATGACCGTCAACCCGCACGTCTTCAGCGAGCAGGCCGAAGACTTTACCCTAAACCTGGAGCCGCTCAGTATTGCCGGCAGCTTCGGATTGGCGCTGGCCGTTCGCCCCGATCTGGGCGTGGCCACAATGGAAGAATTCTTGCGCTTCGCCAAATCGAATGTCATCACTTATTCGTCCGCGGGCTACGGCAGCCCGGGAAATCTGGCCTTTGAAAAGCTCAAGCTGAGCCTCGGCTTCGAGGTGGCGCATGTGCCTTTCCGGGGCAGTGCGGGCGCCGTCAATGCCTTATTGGGAGACCAGATCCAGGCCGGATTCCTGGCCGCGTCGGCAGTGCAGCCGCACGTCAAGGCAGGCAAGATGCGTGCATTGGCCGTTTCGTCACGCGAACCCGACCCTGGCTTGGCCGGTGTTCCAGCGATGGCGCAGGTGGGTGTGGAGTCCTTGAAGGACTTTGAAGCGGCCTTCGCCTTTCTTGTCATGGCGCCCCGAGGTCTGCCGGCCGATGTCGCAGCGAAGTGGGACGAAACCTTGGCACAGGTCTATGCGTCGCCGGAGTTTCTGGCCAGCATTGCCAGCCTGGGCATGCGCGCGCCATTTTCCGGCCACGCTGTCGCGAAAGAGTGGGTGCAAACCCAGGCGGGTAGTTGGGCCGACGTGATTGATTCGGCGGGGATCAAGGGCCAATAGCAGAACGCAGCGCGCTCAGGGAACGCAGCGGCAAAACACCAAGAGCACATCGCCCGATGGCGGCAGACCGGCACGTTCCCGCTACCGGCCTTGACCGCCATGCCTATCCGCCACGCTCACCATTTGCCTTGATTCTGCGATGGCGTCTGCATCGGGGTTGTGGCATTGGCAGGATGCACCGTGTCCACATACTTCCTATAGCTGGCGACATATGCCCCACTGTAGATGTCGGGCGTCTCGTCGCCTTCCCATTTTTGCTCGACGCCAGCCTCCCGCCAGGCGGCCAGGTCGCGCATGACGTCGTCGTGGCTTTTCGGGACATCGGGCGTTTGCACGGCGGTCGCGGGGGCGACGGCCTGCTGCGCAAAAGTGGGGCCAGACAGCAAGCCGGCGGCCAGCACCACCGGGACGAACACTCGGAACGAAAGGACAGTCTTCATGAATGACTCCTTGATCACGATAGCAATCCCTCTCCCTCATGGCTTCGGACTCATCGTAGGGCGGCTGGGTGCCCATCGCATACCCAAAATTGATTACGCCTGGCTGATCCCCCGGGACGGCTACCGGAGCGCATACCGCGTTTGCGCTACAGCAGGGATGCCAGCCGCACCAATTCCGCCTGGCGGCTGCATTCCATTTTGCTCAGCAACGAGGCGACCTGCTTGCGCACGGTCAGCACCGATGACTGGCGCAGCGTCGCCACTTCTTCCACGCTGTGGCCAGCCGCCAAACCCGCCAGCACGGCGGCTTCGGCATGGGTGATGTCGAACACGGCTTTCAGCTTGTCGACGTCGGGTTTGCAGAATGCGCTTTTGCGGCGCAAGCGCACCAGCAGCAAGCGGCCACCCAGCAGGCTTAGCGCGTCGGGCGCGGTGCTGATATCCATCCAGTCGAATTCGCCCCAACCCGCGGCCGTGGCCAGCGAGCGGGTCTGGCCGTCGTGGAAGGTGGCGACGCAATAGACGTCGAACAGACGCTGGCTTTTGGCGTCGGCGTGGCGCAGCCTGCCGCCGCGCACGATCCAGCCGCGAGCATCTTCCACATATTGCCGAGCGAGCGCCGAAATCCTGTTGACCATGGACTCCTGGTTGATCAGCAGCACCGCTTCGTTGACTTCCGAAAAGGCGCTTTCCACTGAATTCCAGCCGATGGTCAAGGCCTTTTGGCGCTGTGCAAGCTGGCTTTGCAACAGGCGGAAGTACCGGGCGAAGTCGCCTGTCTGCAGGCGCGCGCTGGCTTTGGCATCGATGGTGGAGCGCTGGAAGCCGATGGACGCATGCAGCACGGAGTTGGACTCGACGATCAGCGAAATGATCTGCGCCATGCGGTGCTTGACCATGAAGTCGGCGTAGAACTCCGTGCGCTGCAGTTGGGCGCTGCTGTACATGCGGGCGGTGTCCAGCCAGGTGCCGGCGGGCGCCGTGCGCGAGTCATGTTCCAGGACGTCATGACGGTAGTAATGCCCTTGGTAGTCCGCGAAGCAGGCGTCGGAAAAACCGATGGCGGACAGGTTCGACAGCTTGTTGCGCGCGTCGAACACGATCAGCGTGCCGCTATCGGCGCCGACCAGATCTCGCGCTGTGCGCAGGATGTCATGCCAGGGCGGGTTGGGGTCGGTCAGGTGGTGCACGGCCTCCATTGCGCGGGAGAAGACAATCTGATGCTTGAGCATGGTGTGTCCCCAACGTGGCCGTCGGCCCGAGCGGAAATTATGCCCGCGAATTTGCGATCATTGCGCAACATACATGCCTAATCCTGGCAGCGGAGCAGGATTAATGAACCACCTGATGCGTGTGCACCGGGATGGTTCCATCAGGGCGCGGGCGCATCGCCCGGCGGCAGGATCGCGGCCCGCCATAAATCCAGGAAATGCCGCTTTTTCAGCGTATCCAGGTACACCAGCAATCCCACGCCCAGCGCCATGGGGCGGATGCCCGCGGCCGGAACGACCGAGGCATTGACGGGCTGCATGCCCGATTGCTTGGCCAGCATTTCCTGCCCTCGGGGCGAGAGCAAGTAGTCGAGCAACAGCGCGCCAAGGTCGCCGCGTGGCGCCTGCTTCGGAATGATGGCGGAGCGCGACAGCATCAGGGTGTAGTCCTGCGGATAGATGATGGCCAGCGGGGCGCCCTGGTCGATGCGGTGCCGGGTGTAGGACTCCAGCAGGTTGTACGCCAGCGTGATATCGCCGCGTTCCAGCTTGTCCAGAGCGTCTTCGGTGGACTCGTGAGTGGTGACGCCATTGCGGCCGAACGCGGCCAGCAAGGCGCCGGCCATGCTGTCCAGGCGCGTGTCCTGCGTGGCGGCCAGATAGCCGATGCCGCTGCCTTCCACGTCGTAGGTCGAAATGCTGCCGGCCAGCGGCCGGTCGGGCGCTTGCAGCAGGGACAGCAGCGCGCGCCGCGTATGAGGCACGCGCGCGGCGTCGAGCTTGTCCGTGTTGTAGACCATGACGATGGGGTCGGTGCCGATGCTGAAGACTTCGTCGCGCCAATTCGCCCAGGCGGGCAGGGCGCGCGTTTCCGGCGACACGTGACGTTGTGCATAGCCGTCGTTGACGAGCTTGGTCTGCAGGTCCATCGCGCTGCTGATGATCAGGTCGGGGCCGCGCCTGGCGGTGGGGTCCTGGCGCGCGCGCTCGACCGCGTCCTGGTAGAGCTGCTGCGTGGACAGCTCGGTGTATTCGAGCCGCAAGCTTGGATTCAAACGGGTGAAATCTTCCAGCACGCCCTTGAACACCTGCACGCTGTTGGACGCATGCAGGACCAGCACGTTCTTGCTGTCTTCGGGCCCAAGCGTCAGGCCGTCGCGGCTGACTTCGGCGGCCGTCACCGTCGTCATGGCGGCAATCCACAGCAGGGCGAGCGCGCCAAGCAGCGTGCGGACCCACATCAGCGCGCTACGCATCATGGCGGCCTGCCGGCAAGGTGATGACCGCATCCAGTCCGCCGCCCACGCGGTTGCTCAAGCTGAGTTTTCCTTGGTGGATGTCGACAACGCGCTTGACGATGGACAGGCCCAGCCCCGCGCCAGGGGTGCGTGGGTTGGGGCCGCGCGTGAAGCGTTCGAACGCGGCGTTGGCCAACGCGGGGGGAATGCCTGGCCCGGGGTCGGCGACGGTGATGCGCCAGCCATGCTCGTGCGCGTCAAGCGTGATGTCGATGTGACCGCCAGCGCGGGCGCCGTGTCGCAAGGCGTTGTCGATCAGGTTCTTGAAGGCTTCGCGCAGCATCAGGTTGTCGCCCAGGATAGTTGGCGCTGGGCGGCCGGGTTCCCGATCGGGCTCGGTGTCCGGCAGGTGCAGGCGCACGTCGGGCTGAGGCGCGGCTTGCGGCACGGTGTCATAGGCGGCTTGGCGCAGCAGTTCGGCCAGGTCGACGAGCTGGAACTGCTTGACGTTGCTGCGGTGGATGACGCTGGCGTCGCTAAGCAGTTGGTTGACCAGCCGCGACAGTTTTTCCGCGTTGCGCAATACCGCCAGCAGGCTGCGGCGCTGTTCGTCGGGGTCGTCTTCGTCCAGCGCCACTTCCATCTGTGCGTGCAGCGCGGCAAGCGGTGTGCGCAACTGATGCGCGGCTTCGGCGATGAACAGGCGCAAGGTGTCCAGGTTGTCGGACAGGCGGGCCATGAAGCCATCCAGGGAATGCACCAGGGTGTCCAGTTCCTCGGGCACGGGCGCCGCGATGGGGTGCAGGTCGGACGCGCTGCGGGTGGCCAACTCGTGTTCGATGCGTTGGATGGGCGACAGGGATCGCTGCAAGCCCCAGTAGGCTAGCGCCAGCGCTGCACTCGTGAAACCGATCAGCGCCAAGGTGCCTTGCCAGAGAATGCTGTCGGCCAGCGCGTTGCGGGCTTCGCGGGTTTGCGCGACCTGGATCACGGCGGTCTCGGTGCTGCGCGGCCCGGCGATCTTGCGTTCCATCCAGGCCACGCGCACGGGTTCGCCCTGAAAACGGGTGGTGTACAGCCGAGGCGTGTCGATGGCGTCTGTGTTGTCCGGGGCAGCGGGCAGGTCGGAGTAACCGGAAATCAGCAATCCCGCTGTGCTCGCCACGCGATAGAACACGCGGTCACGCGGCGCCTGCTCCAGCAATGCCAGCGCGGCGTAAGGCATGTCCATCTGCCATTTGCCTTGCACCAGTTGCAGGCTGTCGGCCATGGACAGGACGGACGCACGCAGCAACTGGTCGTACGTAGTGTCCGCGGTTTGCTGGGCATAGCCGCGCACCAGCAGGTAGAGCGCAGCCAAACCCACGGCGAACAGCGTCAGCAGCATTGCCAACAGGCGGCGTCGTATGGAAATGCGGCCAAGCTTCACGGGCTAGTCCTGCGGCGTGCCGGACGCGGGGTTGTCCGACGGGGCGGTGGACGTCAGCAGGTAACCGGTGCCGCGCTGCGTTTCGATACGTAGCGGCGAGCCTTCCAGCTTGCGACGCAGCCGCGCAATGTAGACCTCGATGGCGTTGGGCGCCGCGTCGTCGTCAAAGGCGAAGAGCTTGTTGGCGATTTCGGTCTTGCTGACGGCGCGGTTCATGCCGGCCAGCAGAATTTCCAGCAAGCTGTATTCGCGCTTGGGCAGGTCGATGCGCTGTCCGCGCAGGGACACGTGGCGCGCGGCGCTGTCGATGACAAGTTCGCCAAAGCGCAGGACGCCAGCGGCTTGGGCGCTGGGTCGGCGCAGCAAGGCGCGGCAGCGGGCTTCCAGCTCGCGGAAATCGAAGGGTTTGGCCAGATAGTCGTCGGCGCCGGTATCGAGCGCATGGACGCGGTCTTCGATGTCGATGCGGGCGGTCAGCGCCAATACCGGTGTCTTGCTGCCGCGGTCGCGCAGGCGGTGCAGGATGTCAAACCCCGACATGCGGGGCAGGCCGATGTCCAGGATGACGAGATCGAAGGTTTCGTATTGCAGCACGCCGTCGGCGCTCAGGCCATCGCTTTGCAGATCCACGGCATGGCCGAGACGGCGCAGCCGGCGGACAAGGGCGTCGGCCAGATCCTCGTCGTCTTCGATCACCAGGATGCGCATCGGCTGATTGTAGCTGCGTCGAACGCGGGCATTTTCCCCTGGGGCGGTTGCCTCGAGGGCCCACATAAGCTCGATCGGGCATGGAAAAACGACAGGTTCCAGACAGCTTTTCTTCCTAGTCTTCGGCACCTGCCTCCCTTGCTGGAGGCGGCGCCACACATAACAACGACTAGTCGGAGATACCCCTCATGCTGTTGACCCTACTTGGCTTTGGCATGGTGATCACGTTCATGACGTTGATCATGACCAAGCGCCTGTCGCCCTTGGTTGCCCTGATTCTTGTCCCCATTATTTTTGCGTTGCTGGGCGGCTTTGGCGCCGGCATCGACAAGATGATGCTGGACGGCATCCGCAAGATTGCGCCCACCGGCGTGATGCTGATGTTCGCCATCCTGTATTTCGGGGTGATGATCGACGCCGGCCTGTTCGATCCCATCGTTGGCCGCATCCTGCGCGCCGTGAAGGGCGATCCGCTGAAGATCGTGGTGGGCACCACGGTGCTGGCGCTGGTGATTTCACTGGATGGCGATGGCTCGACCACGTACATGATCGTGGTGGCCTCGATGTTGCCGCTGTACCGCCGTCTGAAGATGAACGCGCTGTCCATGACCTGCCTGGCCATGCTGGCCAGCGGCATCATGAACCTGACGCCGTGGGGTGGGCCGACGGCGCGTGCCGCCAGCGCCCTGCATGTGGACGCGGGCGACATCTTCATTCCGCTGGTGCCGGTGATGGGGGTGGCGATCGTGGCGCTGTTGATCCTGGCCTTCTTCCTGGGCCTGAAAGAACGCCGCCGCCTGGGCGTGCTGTCGCTGCCGGAGGGGGCGTCGATGCATGCCGGCTACGACGAAGACGGCCCCAAGAACCTGCCTGAAATCGAAGTCGACCACGACCTGCGCCGCCCCAAGCTGCTGTGGGTGAACGCCGGTTTGACGCTGGCGCTGATGGTCAGCCTGGTGATGGGCGTACTGCCGCTGCCGGTGCTGTTCATGATCGCGTTCGCGGTTGCCCTGATCATCAACTATCCGAACCTGGCCGAACAACGTCGCCGCGTTGCGCAGCACGCGGGCAATGTGCTGTCGGTGGTGTCGCTGATTTTCGCGGCGGGCATCTTCACGGGCATTTTGTCTGGCACGGGCATGGTGGAAGCCATGTCGCGCAGCCTGCTTGCCGTGATTCCGGATGCGATGGGCCCGTATCTGGCCGGCATTACCGCGCTGGTCAGCCTGCCGTTCACGTTCTTCATGTCGAACGACGCCTTCTATTTCGGGGTGCTGCCCATCCTGAGCGAGGCGGCGCAGGGCTATGGCATTTCGGCCGTTGAAATGGCGCGCGCGTCACTCATCGGGCAACCCGTGCATCTGCTGAGCCCACTGGTGCCGTCCACTTATCTGCTGGTGGGTCTGGCCGGTGTGGAATTTGGCGACCACCAACGCTATGCGCTGAAGTGGGCGACGCTGGTCTGCATGGTAATGCTGGCGGCCGCCCTGGCGTTTGGTCTGTTCCCGTTTGTGGGTGCGGGTGCTTGATACGCGGCGCTGCCGCACATTGATAAAGGAAGGGTCATGGCTTTGCGTATCGCTTATGTCACCAGCGGAATGGGCCACACGGGCACGGCGATCTGCCAGGCGCTGCATCAGGCGGGACACCGCGTGGTGGCCGGTTGCGGCCCGCGTTCTTCGCGTCGGGATAGCTGGTTGAAGGAACAGAAGTCCCTGGGCTACGACTTCGTCGCGTCCGAGGGCGACGCCACCGATTGGGCATCAACCGAGGCGGCGTTCGCGAAAGTACGCCGCGAGGTCGGCGAGATCGACGTGCTGGTCAATAACGCCGGGTCGATGCTGGACATGCGCTTTCGCCAGATGGGCTATGCCGACTGGGCCGCGGTGCTGCGCAGCAACCTGGATACGCTTTTCAACAGCACCAAGCAGGTGGTCGACAGCATGGCCGACCGCGGCTGGGGGCGCATCATCAACATTGGGTCGGTGGCGGCGGAAAAAGGGCAGATCGGCCAGATCAATTACGCCACGGCCAAGGGCGCGGTGATCGGCTTCACGCGGTCGCTGGCGCAGGAAGTGGCGGCGCGCGGCGTCACGGTGAATCTGGTGTCGCCAGGCTTCATCGCCGACGACACGGTGAAGGCCTTTCCGCCCGCGCTGTTGGACCGCATCGTGGAAAGCGTACCGGTCGGACGCCTGGGCACCGCCCACGACCTGGCCGGGCTGTGCGCCTGGCTGGCCTCCGACGAGGCCGCCTTCGTGACGGGCGCCAACTACGCGATCAACGGCGGCGTGTATATGAGCTGAAGGCGGGGGGCGGGTGTGGGCCTGTCTGCTAGTCGCTGAATCTAGTGCGTCAATGCCAGATGAGCGATGTAGCCAGATCGGCTTTCGCCCGCCGCACGCGCTTTGGCGTCGATCCTTGCAAGGATTCGGCGGGGCAGCGTGATGTTGATGCGTTCGATGGTGTCGTCCATGACGGCCGGATCGATTTCAACGATGGCCCAAACCCAGCCCGCGAATTCCGGATTCGCTTGGTGACCCGCAATGCTGGTGGCAACGGGCACGGGGGCGCCACTATCCAATGCGGTTTCAATCCACAGTTCGATCGCTTCTTTCGCGTTCTCGATAGCTTCGTCTATGCCTGAGTCGGCGGCGGAAAAGCAGCCTGGCAGATCCGGCACGACGACGCCCCACGCTTGCGTCTCGCTGCCGGGTTCAATGGCGATTGGATATTTCATGAGTTTCCTTGGCGAGCCATGTGCGGACCAGTGGTCCAGCGATACCGGGCTACTTCAGGCCGGCTTGCGTCAGCAGCTTCGTAACCAGTCCGATTCCCAAGTCTTTCTTGGGGTGAGGCACGCTGATATGCCCGGCTTTTTGCGGGTGGACGAAAATGTGATGCGAGCGTTTCGCATGTCGGAATACCCAGCCCGCTTGGCGAAGCTGTCTGATGATCTCGCGGCTGTTCATGATGTGTACCATACACACCAAACAATTGGGAAGGGGCCAAATGGGTCGTTTATCGGACCCAGTTACACGAATCGGCGCTCACGGGGGGCGATCCTGGCCAGGATTAATTCGCGAGCAAGGTCCCTATGCAAAAATGCACCGTTTTGAATTTCAACAGGGAGCGGTTCGATGCAAGCTAAGTGGTTCGCGGTGGCAGGCGCGGCGGCTGTGTTGGGGCTGGCGGGATGCGGCAAGAAAAATGAATACCCCGAGAGTGTTCGCCGCGTGACCTATAGCGCCTGCGTGGAAGGCTTCAAGAAAAGCGCGGGTGCGCTGCCCGATGTCGACACGCGTGCAGAGGCCTATTGCAATTGTGTGCTGGACGGCTTGCAAAAGTCAGTGCTTCTGAAGGACTACACCGCCTATGACCGCATGCTGGTCACGAACGAAAAAAGCGCGGAGCGCGATCGGATCGAGGCATTGGTCAATGGCGTCGTGAATATGTGCGTGGCGCAGCAGACGCAAAAGTAGTGCTGCTTCTTGCCGGGGACGCCTAGCGGCCCAGCTTCATCGACACATCCGTATGCGTGCCGCGATCCAGATCCGCGCCCAGGGGCTGATCCCATTCGGGCAGGTTCAGCAGTTCCTTGCTGACTTCGCCCGCTTCGATGCGGCGCGCGATGTCTTCCAGCAGCAGCGTGCGGGTAGCAAAGCCCTTGCCTTGCAGATCGCGGGCAAAGAGCCGGTACGTAAGGTTGGGTTCTTCGCCCTTCATGACGCCCAGGTCCAGGATGCGACCTTGCTCATTGCGCATCAGCAAATGCCCGGGCCGCGCATAGATACGGTAAATACGCCATGGCGAAGCAATGGCGGCGTGGTTGCGCTTTGGCTCCCGCCTGGGCTCGCCTCCCTGGGCAGGGCGCGGCGCTGAAGGCAGCAACTTGACGCAGGCGTTGGCGAATTTGGCGATTGACCTTCGGATCGCGCTCACGCTGGAACCGAGATCCGCGTGTGTGCGAGGAAAGACCGTTGTGTGCTGGGGAGCGCGCGCGCGTAGCGCTTGCGGTGGTGGTGCATGGCCATACTCCTGTATGGCGATACGGCGAGGTGACGCGCGTTCAAGCACCATTGCGCCAGCATACGCGCTTTATCGTTCGGGTATACGCTTATCCAGGCTTCGTTACTCAATAGGCAATGCCAAGGGATCTTCCCAGACCCTTATTACGCAATGATTTCATTAATAAGCGTTTATTTTTCGCGTAACTGATGCTTGCGTGGTAATTGGAAACGCCGATTGACATTACCCACCCCTGCACCCATAGTGGACAAGAAGCTTTTCGAGCATCGTGATTTTCGTCCGGTCTTGCTCCCCCTGGGGCGCTTCATTGTTCGCTGTCCTTTCCTTGATAGGCTCATCTTCGCGGGCAACGCCTGCATTTAAAAAAGGAATGAGATTATGGAAACCGGAATCGTCAAATGGTTTAACGATGCGAAAGGATTTGGCTTCATCATGCCCGAGGACGGCGGCAAGGATTTATTCGCGCATTTCTCGGAAATCGTTAGCGAAGGGCATAAAGTGCTGATGGAAAACCAACGCGTCAGCTACGTCACCGCTCAAGGCGCAAAAGGGCCTCACGCCACGCAAATTCGCGCTCTGTGAATAAAGGCCCGTTGGGCCTTTAACGTTTGGCCTTTAAATACTGAAGGGGCTTTTATGTTGCACAACAATATGGTTTACAAGGGCTATCGGCTTACCGCCAATGTTTCCCGGATAGCAGTCGGGGGCAGCGGCCGGCCCGCGTTCACCGCAACGGTAGCGGTTGAGCTGGCGGCCGACCAAGACAAACTTAACGAGCATCATGCCGTGCCGCTGTTCGAATCAGGCGGATTTGTCTCCAGCCCGGGCATGGCAGTGGATGCCGCGATCAATCATGGCCGGCTTGTGGTTGATTCACATGCCAGGCCGTCTTGATATGCCGCGGCATCGCGCTGCGTACCGGCCAGTCAGGGCCGCCCATTTGGGCGGCCTTTTTGTTGGCGCGTGCTGTGCGTGCGATGGATTCGGTGCATTTGCCGTGCACTGGCATGCCGCGGTGGTGGGCCACGCGGGATAGCGCATCGGTCCACGGATGACAAGAAAACGCGCCGCCGCCTGTAAACTCTGGGCACCTTCATGGGCTCGGGAGATGCTTGATGGCCGGCAGCAGTTTCTTTGCATTGTTCGATGACATCGCGACCATTCTGGATGACGTTTCCGTCATGACCAAAGTCGCGGCCAAGAAGACGGCCGGCGTGCTGGGCGATGACCTGGCGTTGAACGCGCAGCAGGTGAGCGGGGTACCGGTAAACCGGGAACTGCCCGTGGTGTGGGCAGTGGCCAAAGGCTCGTTCATCAACAAGCTGATCCTGGTGCCGTCGGCGCTGCTGATCAGCGCGTTCGCGCCCTGGGCGGTGACGCCGTTGCTGATGCTGGGCGGGGCGTTCCTCTGCTACGAAGGCGTAGAGAAACTGGCGCACAAATTCCTGCCGCATGGCGAGTCTGACGAGGGCAACCACGCGGCGCGTGCGCAAGCCCTGCAGGACACAGCGGTCGACATGGTTGCGTTTGAACGCAACAAGATCAAGGGCGCCATTCGGACCGACTTCATCCTGTCGGCCGAAATCATCGTCATTAGCCTCGGGGCGGTGGCGGGCGCGGATTTCACGCGCCAGGTGGCGGTGCTGTCCATCATCGCCATTGCGATGACGGTCGGCGTGTACGGCCTGGTGGCCGGCATCGTCAAGCTGGACGATCTGGGTTTGCACCTGAGCCAGAAGCGCACGCAGGCGGTGGCGTGG
Organism: Achromobacter sp. JD-1; assembly: GCF_038594925.1. Lineage (NCBI taxonomy): Bacteria > Pseudomonadati > Pseudomonadota > Betaproteobacteria > Burkholderiales > Alcaligenaceae > Achromobacter > Achromobacter sp. JD-1. The sequence goes on from NZ_JBCGCS010000001.1 coordinate 576,911, forward strand.
CTGGGCCGGGGCATCGTGGGCGCCGCGCCCTATCTGATGAAGACCTTGTCGGTGGTTGGCACCGCCGCGATGTTCATGGTGGGCGGCGCCATCCTCACGCACGGCATTGCGCCGGTGCACGCGGCCGTCGAACACGCCGCGGCCGCGGTGGGCGGCGGGGGTGTGGTGCAGGCGTTGACGGCCACCGTTCTCAACGCCCTGTTCGGCATTGTGGCCGGCGCTGTGGTGCTGGGCGTGGTCAGCGTCGTCAAGCGGCTGTTCAAGAAGAGCTGAAGCCGAGTGCAGTTCTAACAAGACAAAGAGCCAAGCCCCCGCGCCTCAAGCGTTGGGGCCTGTGCGGTCAAGCCGCGCTGATCACAGCAACCCGCGCTGTCAGGGCGCTTGCGCCGCCACTTCCGGTGCACGCGCCGGAGAACCCATGGCCTGGAACAGCGCGGCCGTTTCCGTCAGCCGGGCATTCGCGTATTCCAATTCACGCAGCCGTGCCGCCACGTAGTGTTCTTCCGCCGCGAACTCGGTGTATGGCGCCAGCGCACCCAAGCGTACGCGGCTTGCCGTGTTGCGGTAGGACTGCTCGGCCGCGCGGCGCGAGGCCTCGGCTGACGCCAGTGCCTGCCCGTCGGCGTCCAGCCGCGCCAAGGTATCGGCCACGTCCTGGAATGCAGTCAGCACAGTCTGCTTGTATTGCAGCACCGACGCCTCGTAACGTTCCTTGGCCGCGCGGCGCTCGGCCAACAAGGCGCCGCCATGGAAGATGGGCTGAGTGAGCGATGCGCCGATGGCCCAGATGGAACCGGCGCCCGACAGCGCCGCTGGCCAACTGAAGCCGCCCTTGCCCATCGAAGCGGACAGCGACAGGCTGGGGAATAGCTGCGCGGTGGCCACGCCTACGTCGGCGGCAGCGGCTTGCACCACCGCGTCGGCCACCAGGATGTCAGGGCGCGAGGCCAACAATTCCGAGGGCACCACCACCGGCACCTGTGCCGGCACCGCCAGCGTGCTGAACGCCAGGTCGTCCGGCGCCTGATCGGGGCTGCGGCCCAGCAGCACCGCCAGCGCATGGCGCGTGGCTTGCCATTGCGCGCGCAGGCCGGGCAGCGAGGCCTCCAACGTGGCGGCATCCTGGTCGGCATCCAGCGCGTCGTTCTGCGAGGCCGACCCCAGTTCATAGCGGCGCTGCGTATCGCGCGCCACCTGGCGCAGCAACACCACCTGCTTTTCGGTCAGCGCGACCCGTTCGGCCAGTGATGCCGACCTGATGGCGCCGGTGACGATATTGCCGGCCAGCGCGCGCCGCGCGGATTCCAGCTGGAAGGCCTGCTGCTCGACTTGCGCCGCCAACGAGGCATTGGCAAAGCGCGCCGCGCCGAACAGGTCCAGGTCATAGCTGGCCTGAACCTGGCCGGTGAAGACGTTGTAAAGCGCGGTGGGTTGGGGCAGGTCGGGCATGGTCAGCGCGCGGTTGCGCGTGGCGCTGGCGCCTGCGTCCACCGACGGCAGCAGTGACGAATTCACCTGCGCGCGCAACTGTTCGCGCGCGCCAGCCAGGCTGCGTTCGGCTGCCGCCAGGTTGGGGCTGTTGGCCAAGCCTTCCTGCACCAGGGCGTTCAACGCATCGGAACCATAGCGCTTCCACCATTCGGGCACGGGCCGCGCACCCTGTTCAAAGCGCTGCGCCACGCCTTGTGCGGCAGCGCCCTGGGCGGGCGTCGGTTCCACGCCGTACTGGGCAGGCGAGGCCACGGCGGGCGGCTTGCTGTCTGGCGCGAAAGCGCAGGCGCTCAAGGCCAGCAGGAAGGGCAAAATCATGGGCAAAGCCAAGGGCCGGGCCAGCGGCTGCTCGCCAGGGCGGGCGGAAGGGATCGCCGGGGTCGGACGGGTCGGGTGGATCGGGTGGATCTTCATCCTCAGGCTCCTCGTTCCAGCGTGTCGGCGGCGTTGGCGCCGGGCGGAACCCCTTCGGGCTCGTCGCGTTCGTCGTGCCGTACGCGGAACCACGCCGCATACAGCGCGGGCAGGAAGAACAGCGTCAGCACCGTGGCGCTGGTGATGCCGCCCATCAACGCGGTGGCCATGGGGCCGAAGAAGTTGCTGCGCAAGAGCGGAATCAGCGCCAGCACGGCGGCGGCGGCCGTCAACACAATCGGGCGGAAGCGCCGCGCCGTGGCGCCCACAATCGCATCCACGCGCTTGTGGCCGTTCAGGATGTCTTGTTCGATCTGGTCAACCAGAATCACCGAGTTGCGCATGATGATGCCGAACATGGCAATCACGCCCAGCATGGCCACGAAGCCGAACGGCTTGCCAAACAGCAGCAGCGCCGCCACCACGCCGATCAGGCCCAGGGGCGCGGTCAACACCACCATCAGCACGCGAGAGAAGCTTTGCAATTGCACCATCAGCAGCGTCAGCACGGCCACCGCCATCAACGGCATCTGCGCGTTGATGGACGATTGGCCCTTGGCGCTTTCCTCGACCGGCCCGCCAACCTCGATTCGGTAGCCCACCGGCAGGTCGGCGCGGATGGCGTCCAGCTTCTTGTTGATGGCATGGGTGACGTCGATGCCCTCTGCGCCGCTCGCCACGTCGGCTTGCACGGTGATGGTGGGCTGGCGGTCGCGTTCCCAGATCACGCCGTATTCCAGGTCGTAATGCACCTGACCCAGGCTGCCCAGCGGCACGGGGCCGTTGGGTGTGGGCATGGACAGCGTGGCCAGGCGCGCGGGGTCCACGCGTTCATCGCGCGGCGCGCGCAGGCTGACGTTGATGAGCTTGTCGCGTTCGCGGTACTGCGTCACGGTATAGCCCGACAGCGTCATCGCCAGAAAGTCCGAGATGTCGTTGGTGCTGATGCCCAGTTCGCGCGCCTTCTGCTGGTCAATCTCGAAACGCACGGAACGTTCCGAGGGTTCGTCCCAGTCGAACTGTACGTTGACCGAGCGGCTGTCGGCGCGGACTTGCGCAGCCACTTTTTCCGCCACCGCGCGCACTTCCGGAATCTTGTCGCCACTGACGCGGAACTGCACGGGGTAGCCCACGGGCGGTCCGTTTTCCAGCCGGGACAAGCGGGTGCGGATGGCGGGAAATTGCTCGCGCAACATCGGTTGCAGCCAACTGGCGAGCTTTTCGCGGTCTTCCACGGAATGCGCGGTAATGACCAGTTGGCCGAAGTTCGGCGTGGCCAGTTGCTGGTCCAGCGGCAGGTAGAAGCGCGGCGCGCCGGTGCCCACGAAGCTGACCGCATGGTCTATCTCGGGGCGGCCTTCCAGCGCTTTCTCCAGACGCTCGACCTGGCGCAGCGTGGCCGCGAATGACGCGCCTTCCTGCAGGCGCACGTCCACCAGCAGTTCGGTGCGGTCCGAGCTGGGAAAGAACTGTTGCGGCACGAACTTGAAGCCCGCCATCGCAATGACGAAAATCACCACCGTGCCCGCCAGCACCCAGAAGCGGCGGTCCACGCACCATGCCACCCAGCCGCGCAGGCGCTGGTAGAAACGGGTGTTGTAGATGTCGTGTTCGTGGTCGTGCGGTAGATGGGCTTCGCGTTTGCGTTCGGGCAGCAGCCGGTAGCCCAGCAGCGGAATCAGCACCACGGCGGCAAACCACGATGTGATCAGTGCAATGGCCGATACCTGGAAGATCGAGCGCGTGTATTCGCCGGTACTGGACTTGGCCAGCGCAATCGGCAGAAAGCCCGCCACGGTAACCAGCGTACCGGTCAGCATGGGAAAAGCGGTGCTGGTGTAGGCAAAGGCGGCGGCGCGCGCGCGGCTCCAGCCTTGTTCCAGCTTCACTGCCATCATTTCCACGGCGATGATGGCGTCGTCCACCAGCAGGCCCAGCGCCAGCACCAGCGTGCCCAGCGACACCTTGTGCAGGCCGATGCCGAACATGTCCATGAACAGCGCCGTGATGGCCAGCACCACCGGTATCGAAATCACCACCACCATGCCGGTGCGCACGCCCAGCGACACCAAGCTGACGAGCAGCACGATGGCTACGGCCTCGGCCACCGATCGCAAGAACTCATCCACCGAATCCGACACGGCGTCCGGCATGCTGGACACTTCAGTCAGCGTCAGGCCAGCGGGCAGTTGCGCCTTCAACTTTTCAAACGTCGTGTCCAGCGATTCGCCCAGGCGCACCACGTCCTGGCCAGGCTGCATGGTGATGCCGATGCCCAGCACGGGGGCGCCCTTGAAGCGCATCTGGTCGATGGGCGGGTCGTCGTAACCCCGGTGGATGGTCGCAATGTCGCCCAGCCGGATCGACTTGTCGTTCACCCGGATCAGCGTGTCCGCCAGCGCGCGACTATTGCCGTACTGCCCGGTGGGCCGCACGAAGATGCGATCGTCGGCGGTGGTAAAGGTGCCGGCGCCCGCTACCGCGTTCTGCGTATTGATGGCTTGCGCAATCTGCTGTGGCGACACGCCCAGCCGGCTTAGCTGTGTGTTGGAGATTTCGATGTAGATGTGTTCGGTCGGGTCGGCAAAGTAGTCGACCTTGGCCACCCCCGGCACCCGCAGCAGCACGGTGCGCAGGCTGTCGGCGTAGTCGTGCAGTTGCGCGGGCGTGAAGCCGTCGCCGTGCAGCGTATAGATGTTGGTGTAGACGTCGCCGAATTCGTCGTTGAAGAACGGGCCTTGCACACCTTGCGGCAGCGTGGCCTGGATGTCGCCCACCTTCTTGCGGATCTGGTACCACTGGTCGGCCACCGTGTTGGCGGGCGCCGAGTCTTTCATGGTGTAGAAGATCAGCGATTCACCAGGGCGCGAATAACTGCGCAGGAAGTCCGTGTTGGCGGTTTCCTGCAGCTTCTTGCCGATGCGGTCGGTGACTTGTTCCTGCACCTGCTGTGCGGTGGCGCCGGGCCACAGGGTCTTGATGACCATCACGCGGAAAGTGAAGGGCGGGTCTTCGGACTGGGCCAGCCTGGAATACGACAGCACGCCGAACAGCGTGACCAGCGTAATCAGAAAAATCACCAGGGGCTGGTGGCGCAGCGCCCAGGCCGACAGGTTGAATTTGCCTTCGTTGTGTCCGTGGCCGGGCTCGTGGCCAGCGTCTTCGGCGTTGGCGCTCATGATGCAAAGTCCTCGGGGTGCAAGGGCGCCACGGGTCGAACTTTTTCACCGGCCGTGACGGTGTGCACGCCTTGCCAGACGACACGCTCGCCCGCTTGCACGCCGCCTGACAGCGTGACCGTGCGTGCGTCGTAGCGCAGCACTTGCACGCGGCGCAGTTCCAGCGTGTCTTCTTGCGGTTTCACGACCCATACGGCGGGTTCCTTGCCGTCATGGAACAACGCCGTGGCGGGCACGGTGTAGCTCGCCTGGCGCGTCGCGCCGGGGTTGTCAAAGCTGATGTTGGCGGTCATGCCCAACCGCACGTCCGGCGACGGCGATTCCAGCGTGAGCTTGACGCGGTAGGTGCGGCTTTGCGGGTCGGCGGCGGGCGCGATCTCGCGCAGGACGGCAGAGAAAGTCTGGCCGGGCAGGGGCCCCAAGGTGACGCTGGCGCGCTGCCCCAGCGCCAGGCTGGCCAACAGGCCTTCCGGCACGTCGCAGATGGCGTCGATGTCGCCCGCCCAGGCCAGTTGGTAAACGGGGGTTCCCGCGGCGACGTTCTGGCCCGTGTCGGCCTGTTCGGCGGTGATGACCCCCGCCTGGTCGGTTTTCAGCGTGGTGTATTCAAGCTGATCGGCCGACAGCGCGGCCTGTTGCGCGGCCTGGTCGCGTTGCGCCAAGGCGGCGGCGTAGGCATTGCGTGTCTGTTCCAACTGATTCGTCGCGATGAGATTTTCGCGTGCCTGGGCGCGGTCGCGCTCCAATTGCTGGCGGGCATACGTCAACTGATGCTGTGCGGCCGACAACTGGGCCTTGGCGGCCGCGGCGTTCTTGGCGGCGTCGGCGGGGTCCAGCTTGGCCACGATCTGCCCGGGTACGACGCTGTCGCCCAACCTGACCTTGCGTTCAATGATCTTGCCGCCCACGCGGAATGACAGCGGCGTGCTGTAACGTGCCTGGACTTCGCCCGGCAAGGTCCACGCAGGCAGGCGTTCGTCGGCTTGGGCCGGCATGGCGACGACGGGGCGCGGGGCGGGGGCGGCGGCTTCCTTGCGGTCGCAGGCCGATAGGGCTAGGGTCGATGCCAGCGCGGCCGCTAGTGCCAGATGGCGAGTCCGGGCCCAGCGAAGTGCAAAGACGGGGGCAGACGCCGCGTCGGCGGCCAGAGCGCGCACCGGCGAAGGCAGGCGGGAACCAGGGAAATTCACGAAACACCTCGCGGCGCGAAGAGAACAAATAGGGGAGTCAATTCCAATACGGCCTGAATTCTAATGCGGTTATGTATTCAGATACAAGAATGTATTTGGCGTGATGCCCAGTGCTAAACTTCCGCCATGTCAAAAGTCCGCCTCACCCGTGAACAGAGTCGAGACCAGACGCGTCAGCGTCTGCTTGACGCTGCGCAATCGGTTTTTCTCAGCAAGGGTTTTGTGGCTGCCAGCGTCGAAGACATCGCCGAACTGGCGGGTTACACGCGCGGGGCCTTCTATTCCAATTTCGGCAGCAAGTCCGAACTTTTCCTGCAACTGCTCAGGCGCGATCACGAAAAAGTGATGGCCGACATGCGCACCATCTTCGAAGAAGGCGAATCGCGTTCGCAAATGGAAGCGCGCGTGCTGGAGTACTACAGCACGCATCACCGCGAAAACGATTGCTTTCTGCTCTGGATGGAAGGCAAGCTGCAAGCGGCGCGCGACCCGGACTTTCGCGTGGGTTTCACCGATTGCCTGCGGGAATTGCGCGCGGCCACCACTGAGTACGTGCGCCAGTTTTCCGCCCATGTCGGCACGCCGCTGCCGCTGCCCGCCGAACAGTTGGCGGTGGGCTTGCTGGCGCTGTCGGACGGCATGCAATTCAGCTACGCCTTCGACCCGCAAGGGGTCAGCCTGGAAATGACCGAGGCCGTGTTGGCGGGCTTTTTCCGCCGCGTGGTGTTTGGCGACGCCATGCCCGAGCGGGCGGGGGACGGGCAGGTGGATCACCCGGATAGCCAGTCAGCGGACAGCCGATCAGGGCGCTGAAAATCGGCTGATGCGCCGCCTTGATTGCGCGGTGCTCCATTTTTTAAGATTGTCATCTTCCCGCTGGCCGTGATAGTAATACCGGCGGCGTGCAGTCGGACTGAGGGGGGTTGCGCGCTGGATATTTCAACCCTCGGGCGAAAGGAGCGGCTGCATGACTTCAGAAACCCGACCATCCACCATTAACCGCCCTGTGTTTGTTCCGGCGGCCGTTTTCACGCTGCTGCTGGTCGGGTTCGCGATCCTGGCACCCAAGCAGGCGCAGACTCTGTTCGATGCGGTGCAAGGCTGGATCATGGGCAATGCCAGTTGGTTCTACATCCTGGTCGTTGCAATCATCTTGCTGGCCGTGGTGTTCCTGGCGGTCAGCCGGTATGGCGACATCAAGCTGGGGCCTGATCACAGCGAACCCGACTACCGTAATTTCACCTGGTTCGCGATGCTGTTTTCCGCGGGCATGGGTATCGGCCTGATGTTCTTCGGCGTGGCCGAACCGGTGATGCACTTCATGTCGCCGCCCGTGGGCGAAGGCGGCACCGCCATCGCCGCGCGCGAGGCCATGAAGATCACCTTCTTCCACTGGGGCCTGCATGCCTGGGCCATCTATGCCGTGGTGGCGCTGGTGCTGGCCTTCTTCAGCTATCGGCATGGTTTGCCGCTGACGCTGCGCTCGGCCTTGTATCCGCTGATCGGCAACCGCATTCACGGGCCGATCGGGCACGCGGTCGACATCTTCGCCATTCTTGGCACGGTGTTGGGCGTGGCGACCTCGCTGGGGCTGGGCGTGGCGCAGATCAACAGCGGGCTGAATCACCTGTTCGGCGTGCCGGTAGGGGTGACGACGCAGATCATCCTGATCATCATCACCTGCGGGTTGGCGACGATATCGGTGGCCAGCGGGCTGGACAAGGGCATCCGCATCCTGTCCGAAACCAATCTGGTGCTGGCCGCGGTGCTGCTGCTGTTCGTGCTGGTGGTGGGGCCTACCGTGTTCCTGCTCCAGACCTTCGTCCAGAACACGGGCGCGTATCTGTCCGACATCGTCAACAAGACCTTCAACCTGTACGCCTACGAGCCCACCGACTGGATCGGCGGTTGGACGCTGTTCTATTGGGGCTGGTGGATTGCGTGGTCGCCCTTCGTGGGCATGTTCATCGCACGCATTTCGCGCGGGCGCACCATCCGCGAATTCGTCACCGGCGTGTTGCTGGTGCCCGCTGGCTTCACGCTGTTCTGGATGACGGTGTTTGGCGACACGGCCATCCACATGATTCTGGTGGACAAGGTACAGGGCTTTGCGGAAGTGGTGGACGCCGACTCGTCATTGGCCTTGTTCGCCTTTCTTGAGCAACTGCCCTGGAGCGGGCTGCTGTCGATCATTGCCATTGCGATGGTGGCGGTTTTCTTCGTGACCTCGGCTGACTCGGGGGCGCTGGTGGTGGACCTGCTGGCATCGGGCGGATCAGACCGCACGCCGGTATGGCAACGCATCTTCTGGTCGCTGCTGATGGGCGCGGTGGCTATCGCCCTGTTGCTGGCCGATGGCCTGAAGGCCTTGCAGACCGCCACGATCGCCAGCGCGCTGCCGTTCTCGGTCATCTTGCTGCTGTCCCTGTGGGGCTTGTTCAAGGCGCTGAAGCTGGACGCCACCAAGCGCGGCATCCGCTACCAGTCCTTGACCTTGTCGCGGCCCGCGCGCGGCGGGCAGTCGTGGGAACGCCGGCTGCGCAACATGGTGATGATGCCGCGCCGTTCGCATGTGCAGCGCTTCATCAGCGACGTGGTGCGGCCTGCCTTGGAAGACGTGGCTGACGAACTGCGCAAGCAGGGCTACGCGGTGGAAGTGCGCGAAAACGAAAACGATGGCAGCGCCGTGCTTGAGGTTTCCCACGGCGAGCATCTGGACTTTTCGTATGCCGTGCAACCCGAGGCCTTCGTGCGCCCCAGCCTGACGCCGGATGAGGCCGCCGACGAGGAAGAACGCAAGTACTTCCGCGCCGAGGTGCATTTGCGCGAAGGCGGGCAGGACTACGACATCATGGGCTGGAGCCGCGACGCGGTCATCGGCGACATCCTGGACCAGTACGAACGGCATCGGCATTACCTGCATATGGTTCGAACCTGACCTTCGGCCGCGTATCGACCGTGGCCCCCAGCGCCCTGACGGGCGCCAAAGCCCTAAAACCGCCAGCTACGCCTGGCGGTTTTTTTATTGCCGATAGCGTGCCGCTATCCCCTGCATTGCATCAGCCACTTTGACGAAGCACGCCAAATCATGGATTATCCAAGCTTATTCTTTGATAAATAAAAGAGAGAATCATGAAGGCGAAATCCGGGGCATGGGCGGCAAGCGCCATCGTGCTGGTGTTGGCAGTGGCGGGCGGGCTGGCGTGGAAGTACGGCCAGGCTTCGCAGCAGGACGTATGGGCGATGGCGCCCGCCAAGGTGGCCGTGGCGCCCGCGGTGCAGGCGGCATTTCCCATGGGCTTGAGCGGAATCGGGTCATTGGAGGCCACGCGCCAGGTGCAGGTGCCGGCGGAAGTGGACGGCCGCGTCACGCAGATTCTTTTCACGGCGGGCCAGCAGGTCAAGGCCGGCCAATTGCTGGTGCAGATGAACGATGCGCCCGAGCAAGGCGAACTGGCGCGCCTGCAAGCCCAGGCCCGCAATGCCCGCGCCTTGCTGGAACGCACGCGGCGCCTGTTGCCGCAACAGGCAGCCACGCGAGAACAGTTGGAGCAGGCGCAGGCGGACTACGACCAGGCTGCCGCCGACATCAAGCGGGTGCAGGCGCTGATCGAGCAAAAGCGCGTCAAGGCGCCGTTCGACGGCGTGCTGGGGGTGCGCCGCGTCAACCTGGGTCAATTCACCCGGGCGGGCGACGCGCTGGTATCGCTGACGGACGCCTCTACCGTGTACGCCAACATCACCTTGCCCGAACAGGCGTTGGGCGTGGTGCGTACCGGGCAGCCGGTTTTGGTGACGGTGGACGCCCATGTCGGACGTGAATTCGCCGGCCAGGTGACGACGGTAGAGCCGCAAGTGGACGCGGGATCGCGCACGGTGCGGGTGCAGGCCACGTTGGCCAATGCCGACGGAGCGCTGGCGGCCGGCATGTTTGCGCATGGCCGCATTGGCCTGCCCGACCGCCCCAACGTGATCACCGTGCCCGAAACCGCCGTCAGCTACAGCGCCTATGGCGATTCCGTGTTCGTGCTGGCGCCCTCCAAGACCGGCCAGGAAGGCGCCGCCACCACCGTGCGGCAAGCCTACGTCAAGACCGCCGAGCGCGTGCGCGGCCGGGTGGTCGTGACCGACGGGCTGGAAGCGGGTGACCAGGTGGTGACGTCCGGCCAACTGCGCCTGCATAACGGCGCGGCGGTTGAAGTCATTTCCTCCGATACCGTGGCGCCATCCGTGGCGCAAGCTGATTGACGCGGCGGAGGCAAACATGACTTTCACCGATCTCTTCGTGCGCCGGCCGGTGCTGGCCCTGGTGGTCAGCACCCTGATCCTGCTGCTGGGCATCAAGGCGCTAAGCGGTCTGCCGGTGCGGCAGTATCCGTTGACCGAAAGCACCACTATCACCATCACCACGCAATACCCGGGCGCATCGCCCGAGCTGATGCAGGGCTTTGTCACGCAACCCATTGCGCAATCCGTGGCCACGGTGGAAGGCATCGACTACCTGTCGTCGTCGTCCACTCAGGGCCGCAGCGTCATCACGGTGCGGATGAAGCTGAACGCCGATTCCAACAAGGCCATGACCGAGGTCATGGCCAAGGTCAACGAGGTCAAATACCGGCTGCCGCAAGACGTCTACGACCCGGTGCTGGTCAAGTCCGCGGGCGAGGCGACCGCCGTGGCCTATGTGGGCTTTTCCAGCACCACGCTGTCGTTGGCGGCGCTGACCGATTATCTGTCGCGCGTGGTGCAGCCGCAGTTGTCGTCGATTGACGGCGTGGCCAGCGTGGAACTCTACGGCGGCCAAAAGCTGGCCATGCGCGTATGGCTGGACCCGAACCGCATGGCGGCTCGCGGCATTTCGGCGGGCGAACTGGCAGAGGCGCTGCGGGACAACAACGTGCAGGCGGCGCCGGGGCAGGCCAAGGGGCTGTATGTGGTGTCCAACATCCAGGTCAACACCGACCTGGTGAATGTGGCGGAATTCCGCGACCTGGTCGTCAAGCGCGACGGCGACGCATTGGTGCGGCTGGGCGATGTGGCCACGGTGGAACTGGGGGCGGCGTCCACCGATTCCAGCGGCCTGATGGACGGCGAACCGGCCGTCTACTTCGGCCTGAACGCCACGCCGGTCGGCAACCCGCTGGTTATCGTCAAGCGCTTGCAGGAGCTGCTGCCCAACATCAAACAGAACCTGCCGCCGGGCACCAGCGTGCAGGTGCCCTTCGAGCTGGCGCGCTTCATCAGCGCGTCCATCGACGGCGTGATGCAGACCCTGCTGGAAGCGATTGCCATCGTGGTGGTGGTGATCTTCCTGTGCCTGGGTTCGTTGCGCGCGGTGCTGATTCCTGTCGTCACCATTCCGCTGTCCATGTTGGGCGGGGCGGCCATCATGGCGCTGTTCGGTTTCAGCGTGAACCTGTTGACGTTGTTGGCGATGGTGCTGGCCATCGGCCTGGTGGTGGATGACGCCATCGTGGTCGTGGAGAACGTGCATCGGCATATCGAAGAGGGCAAATCGCCCGTGCGGGCGGCGTTGATCGGCGCGCGTGAAGTGGCGGGGCCCGTGATCGCCATGACCATCACGCTGGCCGCGGTGTATGCGCCCATCGGCCTGATGGGCGGGCTGACCGGGTCGCTCTTCAAGGAATTCGCCTTTACGCTAGCGGGCGCGGTGGTGGTGTCGGGCGTCATTGCGCTGACGCTGTCGCCCGTCATGAGTTCGTTTCTGCTGAACAGCCGTGTGTCCGATGGCTGGATGGCGCGCCGCGCCGAGCACTTCTTTGGCCGCCTGGGCAACGCCTATGGCAGTGTGCTGGACGTGTCGCTGCGGCACCGCTGGGTGACGGGGCTGATCGCGGTGGCGGTGCTGATCAGCCTGCCGTTCCTGTACAACGCCGCGCAGCGCGAGCTGGCGCCGGTGGAAGACCAGTCCACCGTGCTGACCGCGATCAAGTCGCCGCAGCAAGCCAATATCGATTACGTGGAGAAGTTCGGCAAGAAGTGGGACGACGTCATGAAGACCGTGCCCGAGCAGAAGGGGCGCTGGCTGATCAACGGATCGGATGGCGTGTCCAACAGCATCGGCGGGGTCGACTTCGTGGACTGGCAAGACCGCGAGCGCAGCGCCGACGAGATCCAGGCGCACATGCAGTCATTGGCCAATCAGGTGGAAGGCAGCAACATCTTTGCGTTCCAGTTGCCGTCGTTGCCGGGATCCACCGGCGGCCTGCCGGTGCAGATGGTGCTGATGAGCGCGGCCGACTACCCGGTGGTCTACGAGGCCATGGAAGGCTTGAAGAAAGCCGCGCGCGAAAGCGGCCTGTTCATGGTGGTGGATAGCGACCTGGACTACAACAACCCGGTGGTGCAGTTGAAGGTGGACCGCGCCAAGGCCAACAGCCTGGGCGTCACCATGAAAGCCATCGGCGACACGCTGGCGGTGCTGGTGGGCGAAAACTACGTCAACCGCTTCGGCATGGACGGGCGTTCGTATGACGTCATTCCGCAAAGCCAGCGCGAACACCGCGTGTCGCCTGAAGCCTTGGCGCAATTCCACGTCAAGAGCGCCAGCGGCGCGCAGGTGCCGCTGTCCAACCTGGTGTCGGTGTCCATGGGCGTGGAACCCAATTCGCTGACCCAGTTCAACCAGCTGAATGCCGCCACCTTCCAGGCCATACCGATGCCCGGCGTCACCATGGGCGACGCGGTGAAGTTCCTGTCGGCACAGGCGCAGCGCCTGCCCGCCGGCTTCAGTTATGACTGGCAGTCGGATGCGCGCCAGTTCAGCCAGGAAGGCTCGGCACTGATGATCACCTTCCTCTTCGCCATCATCGTCATCTATCTGGTGCTGGCCGCGCAGTACGAAAGCTTGCGCGACCCGTTCATCATTCTGGTCAGCGTGCCCATGTCGATTTGCGGTGCGTTGATTCCGCTGGCGCTGGGCATGGCCACCATCAACATCTATACGCAGATCGGCCTGGTGACGTTGATCGGCTTGATCAGCAAGCACGGCATCCTGATGGTGGAGTTCGCCAACGAGATGCAGCTCAGCCACGGGCTGGACCGGCGCGCGGCGATGGAGCAGGCCGCCCGCATCCGGCTGCGTCCCATCTTGATGACGACGGCCGCGATGGTGATGGGGCTGATCCCCCTGCTGTTCGCCACGGGGGCCGGCGCGCACAGCCGCTATAGCCTGGGCCTGGTGATCGTGGTGGGGCTGTTGGTGGGCACGCTGTTCACACTGTTTGTGCTGCCCACCGTATACACGGTGTTCGCGCGCGACCACCGGGCCGCCAACGACACGCCGCGCGCCCGCGAATTGTTGGCGGCGCAGGCGGAAGACGCCCGCCCGGCGACCACGCATTAAGGATGCAAGCATGACTCATATTCTTAGCCCCTATCGCCTGCGCCGCGTGGCGGCCGGTTTGCTGGCCACGTTGGCGCTGGCGGGCTGCGCTGTTGGCCCTGACTACCAGGCGCCACAAGCGGCGCCCGTGGTGCTGGCCAGCCCCGAACAAGCGCTGTTTTCGGCCGCGCAACTACAACGAGACTGGTGGAAGCAATTGCAAGACCCCCAGTTGGACCGGCTGGTGGATCTGGCGTTGAGCCGCAACCACGACATCCGCATCGCCCAGGCCCGTCTGGCGGAATCCCGCGCGGTGCTGGATGAAAAGGAACTGGACCGCTTGCCCGCCGTAACACTGAACGGTGGCTACGAACGCAGCCTGTCGCAAGCCAATGCCGGCACGGCCGGCCAGCGCAATCTGGCCCAAAGCTACCGGGCGGGCTTTGACGCCACCTGGGAGCTGGACCTGTTTGGCCGGCTGCAACACGCGGCGCAAGGCGCGGCGGCGCGCAGCGAAGGGCAAGCGGCGGACCTGGCCCAGACGCGCATCGTGGTGGCGGCGGAAGTCGCCCGCAATTATTTCGAACTGCGTGGCGCCGAGCAGCGCCTGGCCGTGGCGCAGGCAAATCTGGACAGCCAGCGCGACAGCCTCCGCGTGACGCAGGCTTTGGTTGCGGCGGGCCGTGGTGACGAAGGCGACCTGGCCAGCGCGCGCGCCGAACTGGAAACCGTGCAAGCCAGCGTACCGCTGCAGGTGACGGCCCAGCGGTTGGCGCGCTACCGGCTGGCGGTGCTGGCGGGGCTGCGGCCGGTGGAGCTGGCTGATCTGGACGCGGGCAAGCCGCTGGCGCCCTTGGCTACCCGCCTGCCGATTGGCGACGTGGCGGCATTGCTGTCGCGACGGCCAGACGTGGCCGCGGCCGAGCGCAACATGGCGGCCGCCAACGCGGACGTGGGCGTGGCCACCGCCGAGCTTTATCCGCGCATCGATCTGGGCGGCTTCCTGGGCTTTGTCGCGTTGCGCGGGGCCGACTTCGGGTCTGCCTCAAGCCGGGCGTTCAATGTGACGTCGGGTCTGAGCTGGCCTGCCCTGCATCTGCCTACCGCGCTGGCCCGCAAGCGCGCGGCGGTTGCGCGGTCGGAAGGCGTGGTGGCGCGCTACGAGCAGACGGTGCTGCGGGCGGTGGAAGAACTGGAGTCGGCACTGACTGAATTCGGCCAGACACAGCAGCGCCTGGGCAACCTGGCGCAGGCGGCGGCCTATAGCAGCCGCGCGGCCGAGCTTGCGCAACTGCGCTATCGCGAGGGCAGCGCGCCGTATTTGACGGTGCTGGACGCGCAGCGTACGCTTTTGCGCGCCCAGGACGCCGTGGCGGTGGCCGAAACCGAGTCCTATACCCGCCTGGTTGCGCTGTATAAGGCCGTGGGCGGAGGTTGGCAGGCGCCAGGCCAAGCGGAATCGGCTGAGATCATGGCACCATAGGAACCCTTGCCCGGAGTATCGATATCGTCATGTCTGACAGCCCGTCCCACCCCGTCACCTGGATGCCGCATCAGCCGGCGGATCGCGTGCTGATGATCTTGAAGACGCGCGGCCCGCAGTCCACCGCGGTCATCGCGAAGGCCATGGACGTGACCGGCGAGGCCGTGCGCCAGCAGATGACGCGCCTGCATGCCGACGGGTTGGTCGATTCCGAAAGCCACAGCGCCGGGCGCGGCCGGCCCACCCAGATCTGGTTTTTGACCGAGGCCGGTCATGGCCGCTTTCCCGACACGCATGCTGAAATGACCGTGCAGATGATCGGCGCGGTGCGTCAGGTGTTTGGCGACGAGGGGGTGGAAAAGCTGATCCAGGCGCGCGAGGGCGCCATGCTGGACGGCTATCGCAAGGCGATGGCGGGGGCAACGGATTTGCAGGCCCGCTTGGAACGCCTGGTGCAGGTGAGGTCAGCCGAAGGTTATATGGCGGAATTGCGTGCTGACGGTGACGGCTTTTTGTTTATCGAAAACCACTGTCCCATATGTTCGGCGGCCAAAGCCTGTATGGGGTTTTGCCGGAGCGAGCTGGAGCTGTTCCGCAAGGTGTTGGGGGCGGGGGTGAGGGTAGAGCGCGAAGAGCATATTCTTGGCGGGGCGCGGCGGTGTGCGTATCGGGTGGGGGCTGATTGATGGGTTGCGCGCGATGGGCAGTAGGGTATTTGTGTCGGGCGGGGCGCGCTTCACCCATCCTACGCGGGCTTAGGCGTTGCCCATGCCGCCGAACAAGCGTTACCCATGTGTCCGAACGGGCGTTACCCATGTCCCCGAACAGGTTTCGTGTCGGTTCCCGATCCATGCGGCGTCGTACATCCTATTTGACGTTTGCGTATGACTCTCAAGCAACTTGAAGCGTTTTACTGGGCGGCTACCTGTGCCAGCTTTGCTGTGGCGGCTGAGCGCCTGCACCTGTCGGTGTCGTCGCTGTCCAAGCGCATCACCGAACTTGAGGAGGCGCTGGGCCAGCCGCTGTTTGATCGCAGCGGGCACAAGGCCGTGCTGACCGACGCGGGGCAGCGACTGGTGCCGCAGGCGCGTGAGTTGTTGGCGGCGGCGGACCAGGTGCGCGCGTCCATGGCTGAAACGCCGGGCTTGCGTGGCCGCTGTCGCTTCGGCGTGGGCGAACTGACCGCGTTGACCTGGCTGCCACGGCTGATCGGTGTGGTGCGCGCGGCGTATCCCGACCTGGTTCTGGAGCCGTATGTGGACATCGGCCAGGTGCTGGAACAGCGGGTGGCCGACGGCGAACTGGATTTTGCTGTCATCGCGGGCAGATCCTCGCGTGCGAATATCTCTTCCACGCCGATTGGCGAGGCCCGCTTTGCGTGGGCCGCGGCGCCCGCCGTGCTGGACGGTGAAACCCGCATGACCCCGGCCTTGCTGGCCCGCTTGCCGTTGGTGATGCTGCCGGCGGGTGCGGGCACGACCCGCATCATTGACGATTGGCTGGCGGGGCGCGAGGCGGTGGGCGAACGCCTCTGCTGCAACAACTGGGGCGCCATCGTCGGCCTGCTGATCGAGGGCACGGGCGTTGGGTTGATACCGGAGCACTGGGCCCGCGCGCTGCAAGCCGAAGGCAGCCTGCGCCTGCTGCAAGGCGACCCCGAACCCGCCGCCTTGCCCTATGCGTTCCAGCAGCGTCGCGATGATGCCCGCCCACTGGTCGCCCGTCTGCGTGAATCGGTGGCGGCGGCCGTGGACTTTTCCGCGCCTTGCCGCTTGCCCTGACCCTGCCGCCCAGCTTGCGCGGCAGGCGTCCGCAAGGCGGCCGATCCCTGCCTGCGTGCCGGGGCCAGGCCCGCGCCCTCTATACAATCGCCGCGCGCCTGGCGCAGAATCCAACAAGATGCATCGACGGAGATCTTTCATGCGTAAACTTTGCCTCGCCATGGCCATGGCGGGAATGCTGGCTAGCGGCCTGGCGCAAGCCCAGTCCACCCTTCGTATCGGTTTGCAGGACGATCCGGACGTGCTGGACCCAGCGCGCGCGCGCACGTTCGTGGGCCGCATTGTGTTCGCCTCGCTGTGCGACAAGCTGGTTGATATCTCGCCCGATCTGAAGTTCGTGCCGCAGTTGGCGCAGTCCTGGACGATCGGCCCCGACAATAAAACCCTGACGTTCAAGCTGCGCACCGACGCGGTCTTCCATGACGGCACGCCGGTCAACGCCGCCGCCGTCAAGGCCAACCTGGATCGCGCCCGCACGCTGCCCGACAGCAACCGCAAGAGCGAGCTTGCCACCGTGGCCAGCGTCGATGCGCTCGACGAACACACCGTTGTGCTGAACCTGTCGCAACCCGACGCCTCGCTGCTGTCGCAGTTGTCCGACCGCGCCGGCATGATGATGTCGCCCGCCAGCTTCGACAAGGATCCCGGCGGCAAGCCGGTGTGCTCGGGCCCGTACCAATTCAAGGAGCGCGTGCAGAACGACCGCATCGTGCTCGAGAAATTTCCCAAGTATTGGGACGCCGCCAACTACCATTTCGATCGGCTTATCTTCACGCCGATTCCCGACACCACCGTGCGCCTGAACAACCTGCGCGCGGGTGATCTGGACATCATCGAGCGTGTGGCGCCCAGCGACGCCAAGGCGGTGAAGGATGACGGCAGCCTGCGCCTGGCGCCCGTGACCGGCCTGGGCTTCCAGTCGATCTCGATCAATCTGGGCAACGGCGCGCGCGCCGACAACCCGCTGGCCAAGGACAAGCGCGTGCGTCAGGCGCTGGACCTGGCGATTGACCGCGATGTGCTGAACCAGGTCATCGGTGAAGGCATGTTCCAGCCCGCCTACCAACCGTTCCCGCCCGCCAGCTTCGCTTACAACACCGCCTTCGAACACAAGGGCCGCGACCCGAAGAAGGCGCAGGCGTTGCTGAAGGAAGCCGGTTTTGACCGCGTGAAGTTCGAGATCACCTTCGGCAACAACACCACCATGCAGCAGGTGTTCGAGCTGGTGCAGGCGATGGGTTCCGAAGCCGGCTTTGACATCACGCTGCGTCCGGTGGAATTCGCATCGCTGCAATCGTCGCTGGCGCGCGGCGATTTCCAGGTGGGCCAGAGCGGCTGGTCGGGCCGGGTCGATCCCAGCGGCAATATCCATCAATACCTCAGTTGCAAGGGCAATTTGAACGACGGCAAGTTCTGCGACGCCGGCGTGGACAAGCTGCTGAACGACGCGCGCGCCGAAGCCGACACGGCCAAGCGCCGCGCGCTGTACGACCAGGTGCTGACCAGCATGCAGGACCAGCGCCCCATCATCTATTTGTTCTACCTGCCGTGGACCTTCGGCGTGCAGAAGAAGGTGGAGGGCTTCGTGCCTTACCCTGACGGCCTGATCCGCCTGAAGGGTGTGACCATCGCCAAGAAGTAAGTTGGGCGACCAACGACGGGATCCGGATTCGGATCCCGTTTTTCTTATTCGCGGACGGTAGAAGCCTCCGCTACAGGACGCATCATGTTTACGACTCGCCCGGAAATCCTAGGCACCTTCGGTGTGGTGACCTCTACCCATTGGCTGGCCAGCGCGGCAGGCATGTCGCTGCTGGAACGCGGCGGCAACGCCTTCGACGCCTGCGCGGCGTCGGCTTTCGTGTTGCAAGTGGTGGAGCCCCATCTGGTCGGCCCGGCCGGTGAAGTGCCGGCAATTTTTTATTCGGCGCGCACCGGCAGGCTGGAAGTGCTGTGCGGCCAGGGCACCACGCCCGCCGCCGCCACACTTGAACGCTACCGCGCCGAAGGGCTGAAGCTGATCCCCGGCAATGGCCTGTTGGCCACGGTGATACCCGGCGCCTTCGACGCCTGGATGCTGCTGCTGCGCGACCACGGCACGATGCGTGTGCGCGATGTGCTGGAACCCGCCATCTATTACGCCGAGCACGGCCATGCGCTGATGCCGCGCATTTCCAACACCATTGCGGGCCTGAAGGATTTCTTCCAGACCCACTGGCCCACCACCGCCCAGGTCTATGTGCCGGGCGGCAAGGTGCCCGAAGCGCGCAAGCTGTTCCGCAACCCGGCGCTGGCGCGCACCTGGACCCGCGTGCTGAAAGAGGCCGAGAGCGTGGGCGCGGACCGCGAACGCCAGATCGAGGCCGCCCGCGACGCCTTCTACCGTGGCTTCATTGCTGAAGAGATCGATCGGTTCGCCCGCAACACGGACGTGATGGACGAAAGCGGCGCGACGCACCGTGGCGTCATCACGGCCGATGACCTAGCCGGCTGGTCAGCCAGCTACGACACGCCGCTGACCTACGACTACCATGGCTACACCGTGGCCAAGGCCGGGGCCTGGAGCCAAGGCCCGGTGTTTCTGCAGACGCTGGCGCTGTTAAAGGACATGGACCTGGCGGGCGTGGGGCCGAACAGCGTGGAATTCATCCACCGCGTCACCGAGGCCATGAAGCTGGCGTTTGCCGACCGCGAAGCCTATTACGGCGACCCGGCTTTCATCGACGTGCCGCTGGCGCACCTGCTGTCGGACGCGTATAGCGCCGAGCGCCGCGCGCTGATCGGTGAAATGGCGTCGCACGATTTGCTGCCCGGCAGGGTGCCCGGGTTCGAGGCGCAGGTTGCCCGCGTGATGGACACGCTGGAACGCCTGTCTCCGGTGTCCGCGCCTGGCAGCGCCACCAACGAGCCCACGCTGGCCGATATGCGTGCTTCCGACACGCGTGCTTCCAACATGCATGCCTCGGCCAAGCGCGGCGACACCACGCATGTGGACGTGATCGACCGCTGGGGCAACATGATTTCGGCCACGCCCTCGGGCGGCTGGTTCCAGTCTTCCCCTGTGATTCCCGAACTGGGTTTTGGCCTGAATACGCGTGCTCAGATGTTCTGGCTGGAAGAAGGCTTGCCCGGCACGCTGGCGCCGGGCAAGCGTCCGCGCACCACGCTGACGCCGTCGCTGGCGCTGCGCAATGGCAAGCCCTATCTGGCTTTCGGCACGCCAGGCGGCGACCAACAGGAACAATGGCAGTTGCTGTTCTTCCTGCGTCATGTGCACCATGGCCTCAACCTGCAGGAAGCGATTGACCTGCCGATGTCGCACACCATGCATTTCCCCACGTCGTTTTACCCGCGCGACCGCAAGCCGGGCCACCTGGCGGTGGAAGCCAGCTTTGGCGCCGATGTGATCGATGGCCTGCGCCAGCGTGGGCATCAGATCGAAGAGGTGCCAGCGTGGTCGGTGGGGCGTTTGACGGCCGCTTCGCGGGATGAAGACGGCCTCTTGCATGCGGCGGCCACGCCGCGGCTGATGCAGGCCTACGCCATCGGCCGCTGACCGTTCTGGAATCGGGCGCCGCGCCTGTGGCGCCCGGGTTCTTCGGTCTGTCCGGGCTGCGGGAATCATGCCGCCTTGCGGCGTTTTGCCGGCATGGGCTATCTTTCTTCCATGACCTCATCCGACCAGCGCCCACGCACCGGAGCGCGCTCCCTGACGGGACAAGAGCCCCTATTCATCGTCCTCAACACCGGATCGGGGCGCGGCGACGCGCAGGTCCTGCAGGACACCATCCGCGGCATTCTCGACGAGGCGGGCAGGCGCTATACGCTGATGGCCGTAGACGACCCCAAACGCCTGACCGAGACGGCGCAGGCCGCCGTCAAGCGCGCCCAGGACGAGCAGGGCGTCGTCATCGCAGCGGGCGGCGACGGCACGCTCAACGCGGTCGCCGCCACCGTGCTGGGTAAGGGCGTGCCGTTCGGCATCCTGCCGCAGGGCACCTTCAATTATTTCGGACGCACCTACGGAATTTCACAAGACACGGATGTCGCGCTGCGTGGCTTTCTTCAGGGGCACATCGAACCCGTGCGTGTCGGTCAGTTGAACGGCCACCTGTTCCTGGTCAACGCCAGCCTGGGGCTTTACCCCACGTTGCTGGAAGACCGCGAGGCCTACAAGCAGCGCTTCGGCCGCAGCCGGATGGTGGCGCTGTGGTCGGGGCTGGTCACCTTGCTGCGCGCGCCGCGCCAAC
Organism: Achromobacter sp. JD-1; assembly: GCF_038594925.1. Taxonomy (NCBI): domain Bacteria; kingdom Pseudomonadati; phylum Pseudomonadota; class Betaproteobacteria; order Burkholderiales; family Alcaligenaceae; genus Achromobacter; species Achromobacter sp. JD-1. Next base: position 598,044 of record NZ_JBCGCS010000001.1, read on the forward strand.
TGCGGCTGCAACTGGAAGAGGAGGGACAGCTGCGCGACCTGCGCACGCCGACGCTGGTAGTGGGCAACAACAAACTGCAACTGGAACATATCGGCATCGAGTCCAGTGAACTGGAACGCAACCGCCTCGTGGCGATGACGGTCAAGCCCGTCGGTACGCTTGCGCTGTATGGGCTGCTGGTGCGCGGCCTGTTCAGTCGCCTGGGCGAAGCTGAACACGTCATCAGCTTCGGCTTTGACCGCATGCGGGTGCGGATACGCGGGCGCAACCGCGTCAAGGTGGCGATGGATGGCGAGATTTCCTGGATGAGCACGCCGCTCGAATTCAAGGTGGCCGATGAGCAACTGCCGCTGGTGGTGCCCGCTGACTCGCAATACCTGGACCGCTCATGACGCGGATACTGCAATTGTCCGACACGCATTTCGGTACGGAACGCAAACCCGTGGTGGAGGCGGCGCTGGATCTGGCGCGCGCGTTGAAACCTGATCTGGTGGTGCTCAGTGGCGACATCACCCAGCGTGCCCGACGCGCGCAATTCGCCGCGGCACGCCGGTTCATCGAGCGCCTGTCGCTGCCCGTGCTGGCCGTGCCGGGCAACCACGACATTCCGCTGTTCAACCTTTTCGCCCGCGCGCTCAACCCTTACGGTAACTACCGCCGGGCACTGGGGGCGGTGCTGGAACCCGTCTTTGAAAGCCCCGGGCTGCTGGCCATCGGCGTGAATACCACGCGGCCGCGCCGCCATAAGGACGGCGAGATCTCCGACGCGCAGATTGCACGCGTCGCGCAACGCCTGCGCCAGGCTCGGCCAGGCCAATTGCGTATCGTCGTGGCGCATCACCCCGTCCGGGCCAAGGTGGAATCCGACCTGTCCAACCTGCTCAACGGGCGCGAACGGGCGCTGGCGGCGTGGGCGCAGGCGGGAATCGACCTGGTCTTGGGCGGACATATCCATCTGCCCTACGTGCTGCCGCTATCGGCGGCGGGGCAGCCGGCCGGCTGGATCGTGCAGGCCGGTACGGCATGCTCGCGCCGGGTTCGCGGCAGCGTGCCGAATTCGGTGAACGTGATTACCCATGAAGGCCAGGACGGCCAGCAGCTTTGCCATGTCGAACGCTGGGACTATGCCGAGGGTACGCACGTGTTCGCGCCCGTCGACAAGACGCTGGTGACCACCTTATGAGCGAGGTGTATGCGCAATGGGCCGCGTCCCACGCGATGGAATTGTTTATCGCGCTGCCGGTGTTGGCCGGCGCGGCGGCGTTGTTGGTCGTCCGGGCGTTTGTCGGAGGCTCCGCCTTGACGCGCCGCGCCATGGTCGGCGCGGGCGTGTCGGCCGGCGTGGCGATCTTCCTGGTGTTGGCGGCGGCGGTACATAGCCGGGGGCGCGTCGTGGCGTTCGACGGCGCCTTGGCTGACGCGTTGAGCATGTCGATGGATGCGTCCTTGCTGTGGCTGCTGTCCTGGGTCACGTATTTGGGCGATCGCAACTTCCTTACCGTGCTCAGCGTGGCGATGACGCTGTATCTGCTTTGGACGGGACGGTGGCGGCTTGCGGCGTTTTGCGCCATCACCACGGGTTTGGGCGGGCTGCTTAACCGGGTGCTCAAAGTGACGTTCGAGCGCGTTCGCCCTGAGCACGACCATGGGTTTGCCGCCGCCATGGGCTGGAGCTTTCCCAGCGGCCACGCCTCGGCGGCCATGGCCGTGTACGGCACGGCCTGCTATCTGCTGTGGCGTCTGGCGCCTGCGTCGTGGCGCTGGCCTGGCGTGGCGGCTGCCGCGGCGCTGATCATGGCAATCGGCCTCAGCCGCATCTTGCTGCAGGTGCATTTCGCCAGCGATGTGACGGCGGGGTTTGCCGTCACCCTGGCATGGCTGGCGGTCTGCGTGGTGGTGGCCGAACGCTATTGCGGTTCACGCCGGGCAGAACAACAGCCGTAACAGCCTTGAGAGCCGCTGCGGCATGCTGCTTGCCTCGGCGGTTGCTCCGCCAAGGTTCGTGTAGCGGCCGCCCGCGCCGGCAATGGCTCGCTCCAGCCGCTGGGCGCGTTCCGGCGGCGGCGGGGCCAAGTCCACGATCCGCTTGCCCTGGATCGACGCCGTCACCTCGCCATCGCTGAACCGTTCCAGCGTGCGATCAACCTCGCGTTCGTGCGGCAAGGCCAGCACGATAGTGTCCGATTCCATCAACGCTTCACGCGCCGAGGTCGCCAAGGTGGCCGATCCGCGAAATTGCTCGCAGCGTTCCGGGTCGATGTCATACAGGGTCAACGCGATGTCCGGTTCGGCTTCCAGCAAGCTCCGGGCAGCCTGCGTACCGGTGTCGCCCATGCCCACAATGCTGATGCGCGGGCTCATGGCTTGGGCACGGACCATGTGCTTACGATATGGGCAAGCGGCTCGTCCGAGCCTGCGCCGGTCAGGATGACTTCGCCTGCCGACAGCCGGCCCACTTTCAGCAACCGGGCGTCGGCATGGATGGCCCCCGCCGGGCTTTTCCGCAGGAAGTTGATGGTCAGGCTGGCCGTGACGGCGTGGCTTTGACCCGTGGCGCCGACGACGGCGGCGTACATGGCCAGGTCCGCCAGGCCCATCAACATGGGGCCGGCGACGATGCCGCCCAGTCGCTGGTGCGCGTCGCGGGCAGGTAGCACCGCGCGGGCAGTGCCGCGGCCGATATGCAGTACGTCGATGCCCAGCAAAAGAGAGAAGGGGTGCTGGTCGGCCAGCAGAATGTGGAAATCGGCCAGGCTGATCAGGGGCGCGTCGGGGGCGGCGGCCAGTGGGGTAGCGATCATCGTTGCTCCAGAGCGTGGCAATACTGGTCCAGCAGCGTGTCGGCCTGCTGACCCAGGGATTTCAGGCGATGGGTATGCAGCAACAGCAATAGCCCCATCAGGTAGGTGAACACATTCATCTGTTCGACCGCCACGGTGGTCGCGTCCCAGCCTTTGGTGCGCGCCAGTGCGCCACCCAGCAGGTCCACGCATTGCCGCAGGCGTGCGTTCAGCTTTTCGTCCATGTCCCGGCCCAGCCCTCGGGGTCCCAGCCCCTGGAACAGGTACATGCCCAAGGAAAAATCGGTCGGGCGCCGGGCGTAATAATCGAAGAAAGCCTGGATCGCCTTGCGCGCGGCGTCCATCGCCGGAGCCGTGCTTGCCGCCTCGTCCAGGTACTCGTGCAACCGCCCCAGCGATTCATCCAGCAATGCGCCGTAAAGCGTTTCCTTGCCCGCGAACCATGGGTAAATGGCGCCCGTGGTGCAGCCGGCTTCCTTGGCAATGGCCCGTATCGTCGTGTTCTCCAGCCCGTCGCGCTCGAAGACTCGCTGCGCGGCGTCCAGAATCATCTGGCGTCGCAGCGCGTTGAGCCTTTCGTTTCTTTCGGTGCGGGCGGTTGGGGTGGTGGGCATGGAAGTGGCCGGAAATAGGTCGACGATGTGCGCTGATAATATCCACGATTTTTCTAAATAACAATGTTATTGAGCGCGTTGAGGACAAGCCGGAAACGGCACGCGCCCCACAGGCATTCGCAGGGATACCGGGGGGTAAATCCGGCTGAGGTCGCGGTGAAAGGGGGGTGAAAGAACCCCGTGCAAATGGACCCGATAATTAGGGGCAGGGCTGAAAGTCGCATGGATACGGGCTTGCCTCTTCAAGTGCGGGTAAGCCCTAACACCTGTGGTGCGCCGATCGCGCGATGTTGCAAGATCCCAACAGGGGTGTCGCAAACGAGCACTTTTCTGATGCCGACCATAGCCAGTCCCCCCGATTTTTGATGCAATAGCGTCAACTTCCCTTCGCGGAGTTAGGGGGGCGGCAGGCTGGTTTGCTGGATTGCTGCTCTTGTCACTCAAATCAACGGAGATTTCTTAAATGAAAAAGACTCTGCTCGCTGCCGCCCTGCTCGCCGGTTTTGCCGGTGTCGCCCAGGCAGAAACGTCTGTCACCCTGTACGGCATCATCGACACGGGCCTCGGCTACAACAAGATCAGCGGTGCTGGCGATGCCAATGGCAGCCGTTTCGGCATGATCAACGGCGTCCAAAACGGTTCGCGCTGGGGTCTGCGTGGTTCGGAAGATCTGGGTGACGGCCTGCGCGCTGTTTTCCAACTGGAATCCGGCTTTGATTCGGGTAACGGCCGCTCGGCTCAAGGTGGCCGTCTGTTCGGTCGTCAAGCCACCGTCGGTCTGGCCAGCGACAGCTGGGGCCAACTGGACTTCGGTCGTCAAACCAACATCGCGTCGAAGTACTTCGGCTCGATCGATCCGTTCGGCGCCGGCTTCGGCCAAGCCAACATCGGCGTTGGCCTGAGCGCTGCCAACACGCAACGCTACGACAACATGGTCATGTATCAGACCCCGTCGTTCAGCGGCTTCCAGTTCGGCGTTGGCTACTCGTTCAATGCTGACGACACCGACACCGCCGAAACCGGCTGGCGCACTGCCGACAACACCCGCGCGATCACCACCGGTCTGCGCTATGTCAACGGCCCGCTGAACGTGGCCCTGACGTACGACCAGTTGAACGCTTCCAACAAGCTGCCGACCGCTCAAACCGACGCGACCCCGCGTATGTACGCCCTCGGCGCTTCGTACGACTTTGAAGTTGTGAAGCTCGCCCTGGCCTATGGCCGCACGACCGACGGCTGGTTCGCTGGTCAAGGCGTGAACAGCGACGCTGGCAACATCGGCTTCGGTGGCAACCTGTTCGCAGACGGCTTCAAGTCGAACTCGTACATGGTTGGCCTGTCGGCTCCGATCGGCGGCGCAAGCAAGCTGTTCGGTTCGTGGCAAATGGTTGACCCGTCGAACGACAAGTTGACGGGCGGCGACGAAACGATGAACGTGTTCTCGCTGGGTTACACCTACGACCTGTCCAAGCGCACCAACCTGTACGCTTACGGTTCGTACGCCAAAGACTACGCCTTCATCGATGGCGTCAAGTCGACCGCTGTCGGCGTCGGTGTCCGTCACCGCTTCTAATCCACTGCAGGGCGCAAGCCCTGTCTGGATTTGAAACGCAAGCGAACGAACGGGCTGCGGCTCGTTCGTATGAAGCCACCCTTCGGGGTGGCTTTTTTTTGTGTTTTGGTCTGATTTTTGATGACGCGCAGGAGCTTGTCAGTTGAGTCCTGTATGCTTGCGCTTCTGCCTTGAAAACTGCGATTGTTCCATTTGAGGAATGCAGTCTTTCACCTCTTGTTCAAGCTACAGAGTTCAGCCGGAAGTAACCACGCGAATGCTACAATCCTAAGGTTTGCGCATTTGACGGACGCCTGAATGAACCTGCAACAGTATTTTCCCGTCCTGCTGTTTATCGTAGTGGCCACCCTGATCGGGTTCGCGCTTCTAACGGCCGGCTCCCTCCTTGGCCCGCGGCGTCCCTACGCTGAGAAGCTGTCGCCCTATGAGTGCGGCTTCGAAGCGTTCGAAGACGCCCGCATGAAGTTTGACGTGCGCTACTACCTGGTGGCGATTTTGTTCATTCTTTTCGACCTGGAAATCGCGTTCCTGTTCCCGTGGGCCATCGCCCAAGGCACAGTTGGACTCGTCGGTTTCTGGACGGTCATGGTTTTCCTAGCCGTGTTGACCGTCGGCTTCATCTACGAATGGAAAAAGGGCGCGCTGGACTGGGAATAAACCCCCCGGGGTTTTCTTCACCGCACGCTATCAGAGACGAATATGGCTATAGACGGCATTCTCAAGCAAGGGTTCATCACAACCAGCGCCGACAAGTTCCTTAATTGGGCGAAGACCGGCTCCATGTGGCCCATGACCTTCGGTCTGGCCTGTTGCGCGGTTGAGATGATGCACGCGGGCGCGGCCCGCTACGACCTGGACCAGTTCGGCATCATCTTCCGACCCAGTCCGCGTCAGTCCGATCTGATGATCGTTGCTGGCACGCTGTGCAACAAGATGGCGCCGGCGCTGCGCAAGGTCTACGACCAGATGCCCGAGCCGCGTTGGGTCGTGTCCATGGGCTCCTGTGCCAATGGCGGCGGTTACTACCACTACTCGTATTCAGTGGTTCGTGGCTGCGACCGCATCGTACCGGTAGACGTCTACGTGCCAGGCTGCCCGCCCACGGCCGAGGCGCTGGTCTACGGCTTGCTGCAAATGCAGAACAAGATCCGCCTGACCAACACGATTGCGCGCTGATCCTTCGCCCCGTCGGCGGCAGCCCTTGCCGCCGACCTTGCGAAACCAGCGTATCGGTTCACCTAAGCGTACAAGATGATGACCAGGCTCGAAACCCTGAAAAACAATTTGCAGACCACCCTCGGCGCCGATATCGCGCTGACCGAGGCGTTGGGCGAGCTGACGCTCGAAGTGCCCGCGCAGCAGTGGTTCTCGGTCTGCAACAAGCTGCGCACCGAAGCCGGCCTGCGCTTTGAAACCTGTATCGACCTCTGTGGCGTCGACTACCTGACCTGGGGCAACGGCACGCGCCAACTGCCCGAGGAACCCACCGCCAAGGTGCACCGCGCGCGCTTCGCCGTGGTGATCCACCTGCTTTCCATCGAACACAACTGGCGCCTGCGTGTCCGCACCTGGGCCGCCGACGATGAATTCCCGATCGTGGCGTCGCTGATGGAATGCTGGCCAGCCGTGGGCTGGTTCGAGCGCGAAGCGTTCGACCTGTACGGCATCGTCTTCGAAGGCCACCCCGACTTGCGCCGCATCCTGACCGACTACGGCTTCATCGGTCACCCGTTCCGCAAGGACTTCCCGCTGTCGGGTACCGTCGAAATGCGTTACGACCCCGAACAGCGGCGCGTCATTTACCAGCCGGTCACGATCGATCCGCGCGAGATCACCCCGCGCGTGGTCCGCGAAGACTCCTACGGCTTGGGGCGTTAAATCATGGCAGAAATCAAGAACTACACGCTTAACTTCGGTCCTCAGCATCCGGCCGCGCACGGTGTGTTGCGTCTGGTGCTGGAACTGGACGGCGAAGTCATCCAGCGCGCCGACCCGCACATCGGCCTGCTGCATCGCGCCACTGAAAAGCTGGCCGAGCACAAGACCTACATCCAGGCGCTGCCCTACATGGACCGCCTGGACTACGTGTCCATGATGTGCAACGAGCACGCCTACGTCATGGCCATCGAAAAGCTGCTGGGCGTTGAAGCCCCGCTGCGCGCCCAGTACATCCGCGTGATGTTCGACGAGATCACGCGTCTGCTGAACCACCTGATGTCCCTGGGTTCGCACGCACTCGACGTGGGCGCCATGGCCGTGTTCCTGTACGCCTTCCGTGAACGCGAAGACCTGATGGACTGCTACGAAGCGGTCTCGGGCGCGCGCATGCACGCGGCTTACTATCGTCCGGGTGGCGTCTACCGTGATTTGCCGGACACGATGCCGCAGTACGGCGACACCAGCAAATACCGCGGCGACAAAGAAATGCGCATCATGAATGACGCGCGTTCGGGCTCGCTGCTGGACTTCATCGAAGACTTCACCAACCGCTTCCCGGCCTGCGTCGACGAGTACGAAACGCTGCTGACCGACAACCGCATCTGGAAGCAGCGTCTGGTGGGCATCGGCGTGGTTGACCCCGACCGCGCCAAGGCGCTGGGTTTCACCGGCCCGATGCTGCGCGGCTCCGGCGTCGCCTGGGACTTGCGCAAGACGCAGCCCTACGAAGTCTATGACCTGCTTGATTTCGACATCCCCGTGGGTGTCAACGGCGACTGCTACGACCGCTACCTGGTCCGCATCGCTGAAATGCGTGAAAGTAACCGCATCATCCGCCAGTGCGTGGAATGGCTGCGCAACAACCCGGGTCCGGTCATGATCGAGAATCACAAGATCGCCCCGCCCAAGCGCACCGCCATGAAGACCAACATGGAAGAGCTGATTCATCACTTCAAGCTCTTCACCGAAGGTTTCCACGTGCCCCCGGGCGAGGCTTATGCCTCGGTGGAGCACCCCAAGGGCGAGTTCGGCATCTATCTGGTGTCGGACGGCGCCAACAAGCCTTACCGCCTGAAGATTCGGGCCCCCGGCTTTGTCCACCTGCAATCGCTGGATGAAATGTCGCGCGGTCACATGATCGCCGACGCCGTCACCATCATTGGTACGCAGGACATCGTTTTCGGCGAGATCGATCGCTGATCCGCCCAGACAGTCACGAGCACGCCCGCATAACCCGGATTCAAACTATGCTGCTTTCCGAACAGGCCTACCAGAAAATCGACCGAGAACTCGCGAAGTTCCCGGCCGACCAGCGGCAGTCCGCCATCATGGCCTCGCTTGCCATCGCGCAAGAAGAGAAGGGCTGGTTGGCTACCGAAACCATTGAAGATGTGGCCAATTACATTGGCGTCCCGCCCATTGCGGTGCAGGAAGTCGCCACGTTCTACAACATGTTCGACGTCAAGCCCGTCGGCAAGAACAAGATCGCCGTCTGCACGAACCTGCCCTGTGCCTTGCGCGATGGCGACCGTGCCGGCGAATACCTCAAGCGCAAGCTGGGTGTCGACTACCGCCAAACCACCGCCGACGGCCAGTTCACGCTGGTTGAAGGCGAATGCATGGGCGCTTGCGGCGATTCCCCCGTGCTGATCGTGAACAACAAGCATATGTGCGTGCGCATGACCGACGAGAAGCTGGACGCGCTGGTCGCGGCCCTCAAGGTGCAAGGAGAGTCGGCATGAACGCGCCCGACCTGTACAAGCAGTTCGCGCAGGGGCTGGACCCCAACCCGCTGAACGACGTGTCCAATTCGATGTGCTTGCACGGCCGCCACATCAAGCCGCAGATCATGGCTGATGTCGACGGCGCCAACTGGCGCCTCGAAGACTACGTCAAGCGCGGTGGCTACGAAGCCCTGAAGAAGATCCTGACCACCGGCATGAAGCCGGAAGACGTGATCGCCGAAGTCAAGGCGTCGGGTCTGCGCGGTCGTGGCGGCGCGGGCTTCCCGACCGGCCTGAAGTGGAGCTTCATGCCGCGCGCGTTCCCGGGCCAGAAGTACCTCGTCTGCAACTCGGACGAAGGCGAGCCGGGCACGTTCAAGGATCGCGACATCCTGCGCTTCAATCCGCACATCGTGATTGAAGGCATGGCGATCGCGGCCTACGCCATGGGCATCAGCGTCGGCTACAACTACATCCACGGCGAAATCTTCGAAGTGTATGAACGCTTCGAAGAAGCGTTGGAAGAAGCGCGCGCCGCCGGCTTCCTGGGCGACAAGATCCTGGGCTCGGACTACAGCTTCCAGCTGCATGCATTCCACGGCTACGGCGCCTACATCTGCGGCGAAGAAACCGCGCTGCTGGAATCGCTGGAAGGCAAGAAGGGCCAACCGCGCTTCAAGCCGCCGTTCCCGGCCAGCTTCGGCCTGTACGGCAAGCCCACCACGATCAACAACACCGAAACGTTCGCGGCCGTGCCGTGGATCATCCGCAACAGCGGCCAGGCCTACCTGGAAGTTGGCAAGCCGAACAACGGCGGCACCAAGCTGTTCTCGATCACCGGCGACGTCGAACGCCCCGGCAACTACGAGATTCCGCTGGGCACCCCGTTCTCGACGCTGCTGGAATTGGCGGGCGGCATGCGCGGCGGCAAGAAACTGAAGGCGGTGATCCCTGGCGGATCCAGCGCCCCGGTGCTGCCGGCCGACATCATCATGGAATGCACGATGGACTATGACTCCATCGCCAAGGCCGGCTCGATGCTCGGTTCTGGCGCGGTGATCGTCATGGACGAAACGCGCTGCATGGTGAAGTCGCTCTTGCGCCTGTCGTACTTCTATTTCGAGGAAAGCTGCGGCCAGTGCACGCCGTGCCGCGAAGGCACCGGCTGGCTCTACCGCATGGTGCATCGCATCGAAAACGGTCACGGCCGTCCGGAAGATCTGGACTTGCTGGACAACGTGGCAGGCAACATCATGGGCCGCACCATCTGCGCCCTGGGTGACGCCGCCGCCATGCCCGTCCGTGGCTTCCTCAAGCATTTTCGCGACGAATTCGCGCACCACATCGAGCATAAGTCTTGTGTGGTCCCGCAATATCTGTAGGTCTCAGGAACAGCAATGGTTGAACTAACCGTCGACGGCAATCAGGTCGAAGTGCCCGAAGGCAGCATGGTCATGCATGCCGCTCAGAAAGTCGGGCTTTACGTGCCGCATTTCTGCTACCACAAGAAACTGTCCATCGCGGCCAACTGCCGGATGTGCCTGGTTGAAGTGGAAAAAGCGCCCAAGGCGCTGCCCGCCTGCGCCACGCCCGTGACCAACGGCATGGTCGTCCACACCTGCTCTGAAAAGGCTCGCGCCGCTCAGAAGTCGGTGATGGAATTCTTGCTCATCAATCACCCCCTCGACTGCCCGATCTGCGATCAGGGCGGCGAATGCCAGTTGCAGGATCTGGCCGTGGGTTACGGTGGCTCTTCCTCGCGTTACCAAGAGGAAAAGCGCGTCGTCTTCCACAAGGACCTGGGTCCGCTGGTTTCCGCCGAGGAAATGAGCCGCTGCATCCACTGCACCCGCTGCGTGCGCTTCGGCCAGGAAATCGCAGGCGTCATGGAACTGGGCATGTTGGGCCGTGGCGAACACTCCGAGATCACGACGTTTGTCGGCCGCTCGATCGAGTCCGAGCTGTCGGGCAACATGATCGACATCTGTCCGGTGGGCGCGCTGACCTCCAAGCCTTTCCGCTACAGCGCCCGCACCTGGGAACTGGCTCGCCGCCGTTCGGTCAGCCCGCACGACAGCCTGGGCGCCAACCTGGTGGTTCAGGTCAAGGGCGACCGCGTCATGCGCGTGGTCCCGTTCGAAGACGAAGCCGTCAACGAATGCTGGATCAGCGACCGCGATCGCTTCTCGTACGAAGGCCTGAACAGCGACGACCGCCTGACTGCCCCGATGATCAAGGGCACCGACGGCAAGTGGCAGGAAGCATCTTGGGCTGACGCGCTGCAAGCCGTGGCCCAAGGCCTGTCGCGCGTTCGCGACAGCTTCGGCGCCGGCCAGATCGGCGCGTTGGCGTCGGAATACGCCACCACCGAAGAATATGCCTTGCTGGGCCGCCTGGTCCGCGCGCTGGGTTCCGAGAACATCGACTTCCGCCTGCGCCAGACCGACCCGGCCTTCGACGCCGCGTTGACCGGTGCTCCGTGGCTGGGCATGCCCATCGCTGAACTCGACAACCTGGACCGCGTCCTGGTCGTCGGCTCGTTCCTGCGCAAGGATCACCCGTTGATGGCGCAACGCCTGCGTCAAGCCGCCAAGCGCGGCACGCAGATCCTGATGGTCGACAGCGCCGCTGACGATCCTCTGATGCCCATCGCCGCCCGCATCACCGTGGCTCCGTCCGAGCTGCCGCGCGCGCTGGCCGAAGTGGCCGTCGCTCTGGCGCAAGCCAAGGAACAGGCCGTGCCGGCCGAATTCGCCTCGGTCACCCCGGGCGAAAACGCCAAGATCATCGCCACCAGCCTGGCTTCCGGCGCCAACACCGCCGTGCTGCTGGGCAACCTGGCCGTGGCCAGCGCCCAAGCCTCGACGCTGGCCGCCAACGGCCGCGCCGTGGCGAACCTGGCCGGTGGCAAGTTCGGCTTCCTGACTTCCGGCGGCAACACCGTCGGCGGTTACCTGGCCGGCGCCGTGCCGGGCAAGGGTGGCAAGAACGCCGCCGCCATGCTGGCCGAGCCGCTCAAGGCCTACATCGTGCTGCACGCCGAGCCGCTGCTGGATGCCGACAACGGCCAGCAAGCCATCGCCGCGCTGCGTGGCGCGCAGTTCGCCGTGGCTCTGACGCCTTACCGTTCGGCCGCGGCCGAATGGGCCGACGTCATGCTGCCGGTGTCGCCGTTCACCGAAACCTCGGGCACCTTCGTCAACGCGCAAGGCCTGGCCCAGAGCTTCAAGGGCACGGTTACGCCGTTGGGCCAGACGCGTCCGGGCTGGAAGGTCCTGCGCGTGCTGGGCAACGTGCTGCATCTGGCCGGCTTTGACGATGAAACGTCGGAATCGGTGCGCGACGCCGCGCTGGCCGGTGGCATCGAAGGCCGCCTGTCCAACGACGTCAAGGCGCCGCTGGGCCTGGGTCAGGCGCTGACCGGCCTGGAACGCGTGGCCGATGTGCCGATCTACCGCACCGACGCCATGGTTCGCCGTTCGGAGCCGCTGCAAGCGTCCCCGGCCTCCAAGAAGCCGGCCGCCGCCATGAACGGCCGCACGCTTACCAGCCTGGGCCTGACGGCCGGGGTCAAGGTGCGCGTGGCGGGTGCGCAAGGCGCCGTCGAACTTGAAACCGTGCAGGATGATGCCGTGGCCGACCGCGCCGTGCGCATTTCCGCAGCCTTTGAAAACACCGCGGCCCTGGGTGGCGCATTCGGTCAACTCAGCGTGGAGCGTGCCTGATGGAATGGCTTAATGTTCTTGAGAGCCACGGGCAGGAGTTGCTGGGCCCGACGGTCTGGATGGTCCTCTGGACCCTCATCAAGATTGTGATCATCGCCGTGCCGATCATTCTGTGCGTTGCGTACCTGACGTACTGGGAACGCAAGATGATCGGCGCCATGCACGTGCGCATGGGTCCGAACCGCGTGGGTTTCAAGGGGCTGTTGCAGCCGTTTGCCGACGTGTTCAAGCTGCTGACCAAGGAAGTCGTGGTCCCCAGCCAGGCCAACAAGGTGCTGTTCATCGTGGCCCCCGTGGTCACGCTGATGCCTGCGCTGGCCGCCTGGGCGGTGGTGCCCTTCGGTCCCGACATCGTGCTGGCCAACGTCAACGCCGGCCTGCTGTACATCATGGCCATCACGTCCATCGGCGTGTATGGCGTGATCGTGGCGGGTTGGGCGTCGAACTCCAAGTACGCGTTCCTGGGCGCGCTGCGCGCTTCGGCACAGATGCTGTCCTACGAACTGGCCATCGGCTTCGTGCTCGTCACGGTGCTGCTGGTCTCGGGCAGCCTGAACATGTCCGAAATCGTCAACGTCCAGAACCGCGGCTGGTTTGCGGAGAAGGGCTTGACGTTCATGTCCTGGAACTGGCTGCCGCTGTTGCCGCTGTTCGTGATCTACGTGATTTCGGCCGTGGCCGAAACCAACCGTCACCCGTTCGACGTGGTCGAAGGCGAATCGGAAATCGTGGCCGGCCACATGGTCGAGTACTCGGGTATGGCCTTCGCCCTGTTCTTCCTGGGTGAATACGCCAACATGATCCTGCTGTCCTGCATGGCGTCGATCATGTTCCTGGGCGGCTGGGCGTCCCCGATCGACATCGCGCCGTTGACCTGGATTCCGGGTTGGATCTGGCTGGGTCTGAAGACGTTCTTCGTGGTCTCGTTGTTTGTGTGGTTCCGCGCATCGTTCCCGCGCTACCGCTATGACCAGATCATGCGTTTGGGTTGGAAAATCTTCATCCCGCTGACCGGCGTTTGGCTGGTCGTGGTGGCGATCTGGATGCAGACGCCCTGGAACATTTGGCGCTAAGCCGCCAGGCAGAGGCAGGATATGGAAGCGATCAAAGATTTCTTCGGCAGCCTGATGCTGACCGAGTTGCTCAAGGGCATGCGCCTGACGGGCAAGTACTTTTTCAAGCGCAAGGTCACCTTGCGTTATCCGCAGGAAAAGACGCCCACGTCGGCGCGATTCCGCGGCCTGCACGCATTGCGCCGCTACCCCAACGGGGAAGAGCGTTGCATTGCGTGCAAGCTGTGCGAAGCCGTGTGCCCGGCCTTGGCGATCACCATCGAATCGGACCAGCGCGAGGACGGCACCCGCCGCACCACGCGTTACGACATCGATCTGACCAAGTGCATTTTCTGCGGCTTCTGTGAGGAAAGCTGCCCCGTGGACTCGATCGTGGAAACCCATATCCACGAATACCACGGTGAAAAGCGCGGCGACCTGTATTTCACCAAAGACATGCTGCTCGCCGTGGGCGACCGCTACGAAGCCGACATCGCCCGCCGCCGGGCCGACGACGCTCCTTACCGTTGAAGCCCAGGGTCTGATCCATGACTTTTACCACTGTCCTTTTCTACATACTGGCCGCCGTGCTGGTGATCGCGGCGTTCCGCGTGATCACCGCGCGCAGTCCGGTCACCGCGGTCTTGCACCTGATCCTGGCATTCTCCAACGCAGCCATGCTGTGGATGCTGCTGGGCGCTGAATTCCTGGCCTTGCTGCTGGTGCTGGTGTACGTGGGCGCCGTGATGGTGCTCTTCCTTTTCGTCGTGATGATGCTGGACATCCGCATGGACGCCATGCGCCAGGGTCTGAAGACCTACCTGCCGCTGGGCCTGGTGATCGGTCTGGTGCTGGTGCTGGAAATGTCGTTCGTGCTGGGTTCCACCTGGTATGGCGCGGGCCCGCAAGCCCCGGTCGCCGGCGACTACAACAACGCCCGCGCGCTCGGCGAAGCCATGTACACGCAGTACATCTACGCCGTCGAAGTTGGCGCCGCGCTGCTGCTGGTGGGCATGGTCGCCGCGATTGCGCTCACGCTGCGCCGCCGCCGCGACGTGAAGTACAACGACCCGGTAGCCGCCGTGCGCGTCCGCTCGAAGGACCGCTTCCGCATGGTCAACATGCCCGCCCAGAGCGAGCGTGCCCAAGCCAAGCGTGATGCCTCGTCCGGCGCCGCCGCCGCGCCCCAAGGAGAAAAACAATGACGCTGACGCTGGCCCACTATCTGATCCTTGGGGCGATCCTGTTCGCCATCGGGATCTTCGGCATCTTCCTGAACCGCCGCAACCTGATCATTCTCTTGATGTCCATCGAGCTCGTGCTCCTGGCCGTCAACATGAACTTCGTGGCGTTCTCCAGCTGGTTCGGCGACACCGCCGGCCAGGTGTTCGTGTTCTTCATCCTGACCGTGGCCGCCGCTGAAGCGGCGATCGGCCTGGCCATCCTGGTGCTGCTGTTCCGCAACCTGAACACGATCAACGTTGACGAACTCGATCGCCTGAAGGGCTGACGGGGTATTGGAAGAAAATGTCTAGCTCACCCAATCTCTACTTGCTCATCGCGCTGGCACCGCTGGCCGGAGCAATTCTCGCGGGCCTTTTCGGCACCGGCTTCCTGGGCCGTCCCATCGGCCGCCGCGCGTCCCACGTCATCACCATTCTTGGCGTACTCATCTCGGCCATCGGTTCGGTGGTGGTGCTGGGCGACGTGCTCAACGGCCTGCGCTTTGACGGCGCGGTCTACACCTGGAGCCTGATCGGCCAGACCAAGCTGGAAATCGGCTTCCTGATCGATCCGCTGTCGGCCATGATGATGGTCGTGGTCACGTCGGTGTCGCTGATGGTGCACATCTACACCATCGGCTACATGGCTGACGACCCCGGCTATCAGCGCTTCTTCTCGTACATCTCGCTGTTCACGTTCTCCATGCTGATGCTGGTGATGTCGAACAACATGGTGCAGCTGTTCTTCGGCTGGGAAGCGGTGGGCCTGGTGTCGTACCTGCTGATCGGCTTCTGGTACACCCGCCCGACGGCCATCTTCGCCAACATGAAGGCATTCCTGATCAACCGCGTTGGTGACTTCGGCTTCGTGCTGGGTATCGGCCTGTTGTTCGCGTACGCCGGCACGATGCACTACGGCGAAGTCTTCGCCCAAGCCGACAAGCTGGCCGCGATGACCCTGCCGGGTTCTGACTGGATGCTGCTGACGGTGGCGTGTATCTGCCTGTTCATCGGCGCCATGGGCAAATCGGCCCAGGTTCCGCTGCACGCCTGGCTGCCTGACTCAATGGAAGGCCCGACCCCGATCTCCGCGCTGATCCACGCCGCCACCATGGTGACGGCCGGTATCTTCATGGTTGCGCGCTTCTCGCCGCTGTTCGAACTGTCGGACGTGGCGCTGTCGTTCATCATCGTGATCGGCGCCATCGGCGCGCTGTTCCTGGGCATCCTGGGCATCATCCAGACCGACATCAAGCGCGTTGTTGCGTACTCCACGCTGTCGCAGCTGGGCTACATGACGGTGGCGCTGGGCGCCTCGGCCTACTCGGTGGCCATTTTCCACCTGATGACCCACGCGTTCTTCAAGGCGCTGCTGTTCCTGGGCGCGGGCTCGGTCATCATCGGCATGCACCACGACCAGGACATCCGCAACATGGGTGGCCTGCGCAAGTACATGCCCATCACCTGGATCACGTTCCTGCTGGGCACGCTGGCACTGGTTGGCACGCCGTTCTTCTCGGGTTTCTACTCGAAGGAAAACATCATCGAAGCGGCCGGCCACGCCAACGTCTGGGGCGCAAGCTTCGCGTACTACGCCGTGCTGATCGGTGTGTTCGTGACCTCGCTGTACTCGTTCCGCGTGTATTTCCTGGTCTTCCACGGCAAGGAACGCTTCGACACCAGTGACCACGGTCATGGCCATGGCCACGACGATCACGGTCATGACGACCACGGCCACGGCCATCATGGCGGCAAGCCGCATGAGTCGCCCTGGGTGGTCACGCTGCCGCTGATCCTGCTGGCGATTCCGTCGGTGCTGGTTGGCGCCTGGGCGGTTGACCCGATGCTGTTCGGCAAGTTCTTCAACGGCGTGATCACGGTGCTGCCGCAGCATCCGGCCATGCACGAACTGCAAGAAGAGTGGCACGGCTGGGTCGCCTACGGCCTGCATGCCTTCCAGACCCTGCCGTTCTGGCTGGTCGTGGCTGGTTTCGTCATTGCCTGGTACTGCTACCTGATCAATCCCAAGGTTCCGGCCGCCATCAAGGCCAACCTGTCCGGCGTCAACAAGGTGCTTGAAAACAAGTACTACGTGGACTGGGTCAACGAGCAGATCATTGCTCGCGGCATGCGCGCCCTGGGCCGTGGCCTGTGGCAGACCGGCGACCGCGGCATCATCGATGGCCTGCTGGTCAACGGTAGCGCCCGCGTCGTGGGCTGGGTGGCAGCGGTCAGCCGCCACCTGCAATCCGGCTTCATCTATCACTACGCGTTCGCGATGATCATCGGCATCATGGCGCTGGTGACTTTCTTTGTGCTGATTCCCCAATGATGGCAAGCGAGATGGCATCCAACACTTTCCCCTGGCTCACGCTTGCGATCTTTGTCCCGATCGTATTCGGCCTGCTGGTGCTGGCGGTGGGCCGTGACGACCGTCCCGGTCTGACGCGCGGCCTGTCGCTGGCCGGCGCCGTTGCCGGTTTCCTCGTCACGATTCCGCTCTACACCGGTTTTGACAACACCACGGCCGCCATGCAGTTCGTGGAAAAGGCCTCGTGGATCGAAGCCTTCAACGTCAATTACCACTTGGGCATCGACGGCATTTCGCTGTGGTTCGTCCTCCTGACCGCGTTCATCACCGTCATCGTGGTGCTGGCCGGCTGGGAAGTCATCACCAGCCGCGTGGCGCAGTACATGGCCGCCTTCCTGATCCTGTCGGGTCTGATGGTGGGCGTGTTCGCCGCGCTGGACGGCATGCTGTTCTACGTGTTCTTCGAAGCTACGCTGATCCCGATGTACATCATCATCGGGGCGTGGGGCGGCGATAACCGTATCTACGCGGCATTCAAGTTCTTCCTCTACACGCTGATGGGTTCCCTGCTGACCCTGATCGCCTTCATCTACCTGTGGCATGCATCGGGTGGTTCGTTCGACATCCTGACCTGGCACCAGGTCAAGCTGGGCCAGACCGAACAGATCCTGATCTTCGTGGCGCTGCTGGCGGCCTTCGCGGTGAAGGTGCCGATGTGGCCGGTTCACACCTGGTTGCCGGACGTGCACGTTGAAGCGCCCACGGGCGGCTCCATCGTGCTGGCCGCGATCATGCTGAAGCTGGGCGCCTATGGCTTCCTGCGCTTCTCGCTGCCGATCACGCCCGACGCCTCGCACAGCCTGGCCGGCCTGATGATCACGTTGTCGCTGATTGCGGTGATCTACATCGGCCTGGTGGCGATCATCCAGGAAGACATGAAGAAGCTGGTGGCGTATTCGTCGGTTGCCCACATGGGTTTCGTGACGCTGGGCTTCTTCATCTTCAACACGGCCGGCGTCGAAGGCGCCATCGTGCAGATGATTTCCCACGGCTTCGTGTCGGGCGCCATGTTCATGTGTATCGGCGTGCTGTATGACCGCATGCACTCGCGCCAGATCGCCGATTACGGTGGTGTGGTCAACGTGATGCCGCGCTTCGCCACGTTCTTCATCCTGTTCTCGATGGCCAACAGCGGCCTGCCGGCCACCAGCGGTTTCGTCGGCGAGTTCATGGTGATCATGGGCGCGGTCGAGCACAACTTCTGGATCGGCCTGTTGGCGGCTACCGCCCTGATCATGGGGGCTGCGTATTCGCTGTGGATGGTCAAGCGCGTGGTCCTGGGCGACATCGCCAATGACCACGTCCGCGAGCTGACCGATATCAACCGCCGCGAATTTGTGATTCTTGGCGTGATGGCGATCGCCGTGTTGTACATGGGGATCTATCCCAAGCCCTTTACCGACGTCATGCACGTATCGGTCGAGGCCCTGCTGCAACACGTTGCCGTCTCGAAACTGTAAGACAAGACAATGATGCAATCCCAAATCGATTTCGCCCTGGCGGCGCCGGAAATCCTTCTGCTGGTTTCCGGCCTGGCTATCCTGCTCGTCGACGCGGTCAGCAATCACCCCGAGCGCAAGCCGACGTTTCTGCTGACCCTGCTGGTGTTGGGCGCGCTGACCGTCGTGTCGGCCGTGCAATGGATGAACGGCGTTAAGGGCGCGACCTTCCACGGTCTGTACGTCACCGACGAACTGTCGCACCTGCTGAAGATCGCGTCCTACATTGCCGTGGGAGCCACGCTGGTCTATGGCCGTGTCTACGCGCAAGTGCGTGACATGCTCAAGGGCGGCGAGCTTTACGTCCTGACGCTGTTCGCGCTGCTGGGCCAGATGGTCATGATTTCCTCCGGGAACCTGATCTCCATCTACCTGGGCCTGGAACTGATGTCGTTGGCGCTGTACGCGCTGATCGCGCTGCGCCGCGATGACGTCGTCGCCACCGAAGCCGCCATGAAGTACTTCGTGCTGGGCGCGTTGGCCTCGGGCTTCCTGCTGTACGGCATGTCGATGGTCTACGGCGCCACGGGTCACCTGGACCTGGCCGAAGTGTCCAAGGTCATCGCCGCCGGTAAGGCCGAGAAAATGGCGCTGGTGTTCGGCATTGTGTTCCTGGTGTCGGGCCTGGCGTTCAAGCTGGGCGCCGTGCCGTTCCACATGTGGGTGCCGGACGTCTACCAAGGCTCGCCGACCGCCGTCACGCTGATCCTGGGCGGCGCGCCCAAGCTGGCGGCCTTCGCTATCACCCTGCGTCTGCTGGTGGACGGCCTGCATGGCCTGGCCGCCGACTGGCAGCCGATGCTGATGATTCTGGCCGTGCTGTCGCTGGCGATCGGTAACCTGACCGCCATCGCGCAGACCAACTTCAAGCGCATGCTGGCTTATTCGACCATCTCGCACATGGGCTTCGTGCTCTTGGGCCTGATGTCGGGCGCGGTCGAAGGCAAGCCGGAACTGTCGTCGGCCGCCTATGGCGCGTCGCTGTTCTACATGCTGACCTACGTGCTGACCACGCTGGCCAGCTTCGGCATCGTGCTGCTGCTGTCGCGCCAGGGTTTCGAGTGCGAGCACATCGACGACCTGAAGGGCCTGAACCGCCGTAGCCCGTGGCATGCGTTCATCGTGCTGCTGCTGATGTTCTCGCTGGCCGGCATTCCGCCGCTGGTGGGCTTCTACGCCAAGCTGGCCGTGCTGCAAGCGCTGGTCAGCGCGGGCCACGTGACGCTGGCGGTGGTGGCGGTGCTGTTCTCGCTGATCGGCGCGTTCTACTACCTGCGTGTCGTCAAGGTCGTTTACTTCGATGAGCCGGTGGCTGATGCGGCCCCGATCGTCGCGACCTGCGGCCAACGCGGCCTGCTGTCGATCAACGGCGCCATGATGCTGCTGTTGGGCCTGTTGCCCGGTGGCCTGATGGCGCTGTGCGTGCAGGCGATTCGTTCGTCGCTGAGCCTGTAAGCGGAACCCGGCCATGAACCAGACGCTGGCGGTATGGCTGTTGATCGCGCTGGCGCTGGTCAGCGCCAACCTGCCGTTCCTGACCGAACGCGTCTTCGCCGTCTTGCCCTGGAAGCAGGGTGGGGCGGTGGCGGTCAAGCCGTTCTGGATGCGTCTGGTTGAAGTGCTGGTGTTTTACGGCATCGTCGGCGCGCTGGGTTTTGCTTTCGAATCCACGCTGGGCAATCGCTTTGCCCAGACGTGGGAGTTCTACGCCATTACCCTCAGCCTGTACCTGGTGCTGGCCTATCCGGGCTTCGTGTACCGCTATCTGTTCAAGCGGCACCCTCGCTTACGGGTTTGAATGCCCCGCCAACGCCACAAAACGCCCTACGGGGCGTTTTTCTTTTGGGGATGTGAAATGCGCCACGCTTGAACCCGCCCGCTGTAGCGGGGCCGTGGCGGGCCGCAGCAAAGGTGGTTTGGGCAAGAGCAGCGGCGCCGTCCGCGTCCCCCGTTATCTATTTACGGGTGTTGTTTTTTCATCTTTTACCGACCGGCAATGCCGTCATTCAGGTGTCGTTCAGCGCTCAAGATCAAAATCGCAACCGGTAAAAAAACAAGAATCGTTGCTATTCACATTCTGGAGAAGCTGGTTTGAAGTCCCAAGATTCGTATTCGCTGAATACGCTCGCTACCTCGCTTGCCGCGGCCATTGCGGCGCCCGCCCTGTTCATCAGCCCCTACGCCGCCGCGCAGTCCACGGATTCGGGTGTCACGCAGCTTGCGCCGGTTCGGGTGGAGGGCGAGGGCTCTTCCTACCAAACGAACACCGTACCGTCGCCCAAGATGACGGCGCCGCTGCTCGACACGCCGCGCACTGTGCAGGTGGTGCCCAAGCAGGTGATCCAGGATCAGGCCGCGTCGACCTTGCAGGACGTGCTGCGCAACTCGCCCGGCATTACGTTTGGCGCCGGTGAAGGCGGCCGTCCGGGTGGCGATCTTCCCATTATTCGCGGGCAGAATGCCGCCAGCAGCCTGTTCCTGGACGGTATCCGCGATTCCAGCACGCAGGTGCGCGACACCTTCAACCTGGAACAGGTGGAAGTGATCAAGGGTCCGGACTCGGTGTATTCCGGCCGGGGCGGGGCGGGCGGCAGCATCAACATGGTCAGCAAGGCGCCCAAGGCCACTGACTTCACTGAAGCCACCGCGCAGATCGGCACCGACAACAATTACCGCGCCACCATCGACAGCAACTGGCGCCTGGCCGACAAGGCCACTTTCCGCCTGAACGTGATGGGCAACAAGGGCGATGTGGCCGGCCGCGACAACGCCGTGGACTTCGAACGTTGGGGCGTGGCGCCGTCGCTCACGTTGGGGGTGGGAACGCCGACGCGCATCACGCTCAGCTACTACCACTATCAAGACGACAGCATGCCGGACTACTCCATTCCGTATGACCCGAAGACGGGGCAGCCGGTCACGGAGACGATGGGCGTGAGCCGCAAGTCGTTCTATGGCCTGACGGGCCGCGACTTCATGAAGACCCGCGACGACGTTGCCACGGTGGACTTCCAGCATGATTTCTCGGACAAGCTGCAGCTGCGCAACGTGACCCGCTATGGCCGGGGCACCACGGACTTTGCCGCCACGAACCCGGACGACAGCAAGGGCAATGTGGCCAACGGCCTGGTGTACCGCGCGCTGAAGTCGGGCTACTACGTCACCAAGACCTTCGCCAACCAGACCGACCTGACCGGCGAATTCGACACGGGCAGCCTGAAGCACACCTTCGACCTGGGCTTTGAATACAGCAACATCAAGCAGAACAAGGACGGCTACAAGGAATCGGGCGTGCCCACGGGCGGCAGCAACTGCGTGACCGCGACAAGCGCATCCGGCGTCAACACCTACGCCAACCCGGCACTGTGCGCGTCCTTGTGGGACCCGGACCCCGGCACCGACTACCCCGGCACGCTGACCCGCAACAACAACCCCGCGCGCTACAACACGGATACCCTGGCGCTCTACGGGTTTGACACCATCAAGTTCAACGAGCAGTGGCAAGCCAGCCTGGGCGCGCGCTGGGACAACTACCGCACCAGCGGCAGCAACATCGCCGCCGGCCGTAACGACCCGGCGGGCACGCCGTCGTTCTACAGCACCAGCCGCAACGACAACCTGTTCAACTACCAGATCGGCCTGGCGTACAAGCCTTTGCCCAACGGCACCATCTACGCCACGTACGGCACCTCGTCCACGCCTTCGGCCATTGCGGCCAGCGCCACCAGCGACGCTACGTCGCTGAGCAATTCGTCGCTGGAACCCGAAAAAAGCCGCACCGTGGAAGTGGGCACCAAGTGGCAGGTCTTTGACGACCGCCTGACGCTGTCGGCGGCGGCGTTCCACGATATCCGCAAGAACACCAGCGTGGCCGTTTCCGCCACCGAAGTGGCGCAGGTGGGCGAGGCCAAGGTGCGCGGCATTGAACTGGGCTTCTCGGGCAACATCACGCCCAAGTGGAACGTGTTCGGCGGCTACACCTTCATGGATAGCGAAATGACCAAGGGCGCCTACAACAGCGGCGCCGTGGGCCAGGACCTGCCCAATACCCCGCGCAACGCCTTCAGCCTGTGGACCACCTACAAGGTGCTGCCCAAGCTGACGGTGGGCGGCGGCGCCTACTACGTGGACAAGGTCTACGGCAATTCAGACGCCACCCGTAACGCCAACGGCACGCCCAAGGCGCGCTGGGTGCCGTCGTACTGGCGCTTCGACGCCATGGCGGCCTACGAATTCAACGAGCACTACTCGGCGCAACTGAACGTGCTGAACCTGTTCGACGAAACGTACTACACCAAGGCTTACGCGGCCCACTACGCGGCGCTGGGCACCGGACGCGCGGCGTTGCTGACGCTGAAGATGCGCTACTGATCGGGCGCGGGAATGAAAATAGCCACCTTGATCGGTGGCTATTTTTTTGGAGTGTTGAAGCCCGGGCGAAATCAGCTTTCAAACCAGTTCAGCACACCGTCCAGCCCGGTGACGTTCAAGGCGAAGCGCGTTTGCTCGCGCACCACCGGCTTGGCGTGATAGGCCACGGGGAAGCCCGCGGCGCCCAGCATCAGCAAGTCGTTGGCGCCGTCGCCCATGGCGATGATCTGGTCTTTGGTGGCGCCGTGGGTGCGCGCGAATTCGCGCAGGTAGACGGCCTTGGCCTGCGCGTCCAGGATGTCGCCCAGCACGTGGCCGGTCAGCAGGCCGTTGTCGATTTCCAGCGTGTTGGCGTGGGCGCTGTCCAGCTTCAGGCGTTCGCGCAGGCGGTCGGTAAAGAAGGTGAAGCCGCCCGACACCAGCAGTACCTTGATGCCAGCTGCCTGCGCCGTGGAGATCAGCCGTTCGGCGCCGGGATTCAGGCGCAGCTTTTCCACATAGACCTGTTCCAGCGCTTCGGCGGGCACACCTTTGAGCAGCGCGACGCGGCGGCGCAGGCTTTCGGCAAAGTCCTTGATTTCGCCGCGCATGGCGGCTTCGGTGATCTCGGACACCTTGTCCTTCACACCCACCACGCCCGCGATCTCGTCGATGCATTCGATGTTGATCAGCGTGGAATCCATGTCCATCGCCAACACCTTGCAGCCAGACAGCTTCAGCCCGGCGGGCACGAACGCCACATCAACGCCCTGGCGTTCAGCCCAGGCCACGACTTCGGCACGGGTCAGGGCGTCGTGCTGAACGTCCAGCAAGCGGGCGGCGGTATTGCTGATGCGCGCCACGCCCTGGGCTTGGGCCATGGCGGCCAGTTGCTCGGCGTGTTCGATGCGTAGGCCGGGAGATTGGACGACAAGGTGATGGGTGGTCATAAGAAAATTGGGAAGGTCGTGGATTTACTTCAAGGCACGCAGCACGGCGCGGACGGCGTCAGAGCGGGCGGCGATTTGCGCTGCCTTGATCTCAACCCGCAATTTATCCTGTCCGGCCAGTTTGATGTTGCGTTGGCGCTGGACCAGTTCGATGATGCGCGCGGGGTCGACGCTGGTCTTGGGGCCGAACTGGATCAGCGCCTGGGTTTCGCTGGCGTCGATCTTGACGATGCCCAGCGGCTGCGCAGCCAGGCGCAGACGGTGCGTGGTCAAAAGCGTTTGCGCGGCTTCGGGCAGCTTGCCGAAGCGGTCGATCAGTTCTTCCTGGATGCGGATCAGGTCGTCTTCGTCGGCGGCGTGCGCCAGGCGCTTGTAGATGCCCAGGCGCGCGTGCACGTCGGCGCAGTAGTCGGACGGCAGCAGGGCCGGCGCATGCAGATTGACTTCGCAGGCCAGGTTGAAGGGCGCGTCCAGATCGGGCTCTTCGCCCGCGCGCAGCGCGCGCACGGCTTCGTTGAGCATCTCGTTGTACATCGAGAAGCCCACTTCCTGGATGTTGCCCGACTGCGAGTCGCCCAGCACTTCGCCCGTGCCGCGGATTTCCAGGTCGTGCATGGCCAGATAGAAGCCGGACCCCAGTTCCTCCATAGCCTGGATCGCTTCCAGGCGCTTTTTGGCATTGGTGGTGATGGCGTCTTCGCCAGGCGTCAGCAGATAGGCGTAGGCCTGGTGGTGCGAACGGCCCACGCGGCCGCGCAACTGGTGCAACTGCGCCAGCCCGAAGCGGTCGGCGCGGTGGATCACGATGGTGTTGGCGCTGGGCACGTCGATGCCGGTTTCGATGATGGTGGTACACAGCAGCACGTTGTAGCGCTGCTGGTAGAAGCCCTTCATCACCTGTTCCAGTTCGCGCTCGGGCATCTGACCGTGCGCCACCGCAATGCGCGCTTCCGGCACCAGTTCTTCCAGACGGGCGCGGCGGTTGTGGATGGTTTCCACCTCGTTGTGTAGGAAGTAGCACTGGCCGCCGCGCTTGAGTTCGCGCAATAGCGCTTCGCGCAGCGTGCTGCCGTCTTCGCGCCGCACGAAGGTCTTGATGGCCAGGCGCTTTTGCGGCGCGGTGGCGATGACGGAGAAATCCCGGATGCCTTCCAGCGACATGCCCAGCGTGCGCGGAATGGGGGTGGCCGTCAGTGTCAGCACGTCGACCTCGGCGCGCAGCGCTTTCAGCGCTTCTTTCTGGCGCACGCCAAAGCGGTGTTCTTCGTCGATGATGACCAGTCCCAGGCGTTTGAATTTCACGTCCTTGGACAGAATCTTGTGCGTGCCGATCACGATGTCGACCCGGCCGTCGTTGATGCCCTCGACGGCGGCGGCCACTTCCTTGGCGGAACGGAAACGCGACAGTTCCACCACGCGTACCGGCCAATCGGCGAAACGGTCGGAGAACGTCTGGGCATGCTGTTCGGCCAGCAGCGTGGTGGGGCACAGCAGGGCGACCTGCTTGCCGTTGGCCACGGCCAGGAAGGCGGCGCGCAAGGCCACTTCGGTCTTGCCAAAGCCCACGTCGCCGCAGACCAGCCGGTCCATCGGGCGGCCGGAGGTCATGTCGGCGATCACGGCTTCGATGGCGGCCGCCTGGTCCACGGTTTCCTCAAAGCCGAAGCCCTCGGCGAACGCCTGGTAATCGTTCAGTGGCAGGTTGAAGGCGAAACCCTCGCGCGCCGCGCGCTGCGCATACAGCGCCAGCAGCTCGGCGGCGGTGTCGCGCACTTGCTTGGCGGCCTTGCGGCGGGCCTTGTCCCACTGGCCGGAACCCAGTTGGTGCAGCGGCGCCGCGTCTGGGTCGGCGCCGCTGTAGCGGGCGATCACATGCAGTTGCGACACCGGCACGTAGAGCGTGCTGCCGTTGGCGTATTCAAGATGGAGGAATTCCATCTCGCCTTCGCCCATGTCCATGTTGACCAGGCCGTGGTAGCGGCCGATGCCGTGCTGCGCGTGAACGACGGGGTCGCCGGCGCGCAGTTCGGACAGGTCGCGCACCATGGCTTCGACGTTGCTGGCGCGTTCCTGGTCGCGCTTGCCACGGCGGCCCGTGTTGGCGTGGCCCGGGTACAGGTCGTTTTCGGTCAGGAAGGCCAGGTTGGCCTGGGGCAGGCCGAAGCCCGTGGCCAGCGGCGCGGCGACGATGCCGAAGTTGGCGTCCGACGCCAGGAAGGCTTCGATCGTGTCGGGCTGCGCGTCTGGCGTGACGCCGAATTCGTTCAGCATCTGCACCAGGGTCTCGCGCCGGCCGGCGGAGTCGGCGCACAGCAGCACGCGGGTCTGGCTCGTTTGGACCAAGGCGCGCAGCTTGGCGATGGGGTCGTCGGAACGGCGCGCCACGCTGACGTCGGGCACGGCGCGGAAATCGGGATGCGGGTCGCCGGCCGTCAAGGACAGGCGGCGGAATTCCTTAAGCCGCGTGTACAGCGTTTCGTTATCCAGGAACAACGCCGAGGGCGGCAGCACGGGGCGCTCGCGGTCGCTCTTGAGGAAGTTGTAGCGGCTGGAGGTGTCTTGATTGAAGCGCTGGATGGCGTCGTCGATATCGCCGATGGTGACGGTGACCGTGCCCGTGGTCAGGTAATCGAACAGCGTGGCGGTTTCTTCGAAGAACAGCGGCAGGTAGTACTCGACGCCCGCGAACGGGATGCCGTTGCCGATATCTTTATAGGGTAGGGCGCGGGATGGATCGCCCTCGAATATTTCGCGAAAGCGCGCGCGGAAACGGGTGCGCGAGTCTTCGTCCATGGGGAACTCGCGGCCGGGCAGCAACTGCACTTCGCGCACGGGGTACAGGCTGCGCTGGGTGTCTACGTCGAAGCTGCGGATGGTCTCGATTTCGTCGTCGAACAGGTCCAGCCGGTAGGGCACGACCGAGCCCATGGGGAACAGGTCGATCAGGCCGCCCCGCAGGCAGAATTCGCCCGGCGCGGTGACCTGGGTCACGTGGTTGTAGTTGGCCAGCGTCAACTGCGCGCGCAGGGCCGCTTCGTTCAGCTTGTCTTTCTGCTTGAACGAAAACGTGTAGGCGGCCAGAAACGAAGGCGGCGCCAGGCGGTACAAGGCGGTGGTGATGGGCACCGTCAGCACGTCCACCGTCTTCATCATCAGCGAATGCAGCGTGTGCAGGCGCTGGGAAATCAGATCCTGGTGCGGAGAAAAGGCGTCGTAGGGCAGCGTTTCCCAGTCGGGCAGCTGGCTGACCCGCATGTCCGGCGCGAATAGCTGGATTTCTTCGGCCAGCCGCTGGGCTTCTACCGGTTCGGCGGTCAGGATGACCACGGGCACGGACGCCTGACGCGCCAGGTCCGCCAGCAGCCAGGCGTCTCCCGAGCCGGGCGGCCGGGGCTGCGCATAGCGCGCGCCGATTTTCAGCGCGGACAAAGTGGAGGCGGTCGCGGGGACGGGCGGCGCGGCGGTGGCGGGGGATGTGGGGGTGGGCATCAGGGTGGAAGCAGGCATCAAGCGGAAGATTATAAAATCACCGCACCATGTCTGACTCAATCATTGCAATCGTTCCCGCCGCGGGCGTTGGCGCCCGCGCCAGCCAGCCCGGCGCAGAACCCGTGCCCAAGCAATATCGTCCATTGGCCGGACAGCCCATGCTGCGCCATGCGGTGCTTGCCTTGCTGGCCGATGATCGTGTGTCCCAGGTGCGGGTGGCGGTGACGCCGGGCGATGGCTGGGTTGACGCCGCGCTGGCGGGTTTGCCGCGCACCGTGTGGCGCGCATGCGGTGGCGCGACGCGGGCCGATACCGTGGCTGGCGCGCTGGCCGATAGCGGCGTGGCTGACGATACCTGGGTGCTGGTGCACGATGCCGCTCGGCCCGGATTGCCAGAAGGCGCGCTGCGCCGCTTGATCGACGCCTGCCTGGCGGACCCCGTGGGCGGCCTGCTGGCGTTGCCCGTGGCCGACACCGTCAAGGGCGGGCACGATCGCGTCGAGCGCACGTTGGATCGTAATGGCCTGTGGCTGGCGCAGACGCCGCAAATGTTTCGGGCCGGCGTGCTGCGCGATGCGCTGACGGCGGCCTCCGTGAATGGCGTGACCGTTACCGACGAAGCCTCCGCGCTAGAGGCGGCCGGCTACGCGCCATTGCTGGTCCCCGGCGCCTTGCGCAACTTCAAGGTGACGTGGCCGGATGATTTCGAACTGATGGAAAAATGGCTATGAGCATTCCTTTTCGCGTTGGGCAGGGCTTTGACGTGCATGCCTTGGTTGAAGGCCGGCCGCTGATCATCGGCGGCGTCACGATCCCGCACACGCATGGCTTGCTGGGCCATTCCGATGCCGACGTGTTGCTGCACGCCATTACTGATGCGCTGCTGGGCGCGGCGGGCCTGGGCGACATCGGGCGGCATTTTCCGGATACCGATCCTGCTTTCAAGGGCGCGGACAGCCGCGTGCTGTTGCGCGAAGCCATGGCGCGCGTGCGCGCCGCGGGCTGGACGCCGGTCAACATCGACGCGACGCTGCATGCGCAGGCCCCCAAGATCGGCCCGCACGCGCCCGCCATGGTCAAG
The DNA here is from genome assembly GCF_038594925.1 of Achromobacter sp. JD-1. NCBI lineage: Bacteria > Pseudomonadati > Pseudomonadota > Betaproteobacteria > Burkholderiales > Alcaligenaceae > Achromobacter > Achromobacter sp. JD-1. The sequence goes on from NZ_JBCGCS010000001.1 coordinate 626,434, forward strand.
AATATTGCGGCCGACACCGGGCTGGCCGAAGCCGATGTGAACATCAAGGCCAAGACGAACGAAGGCCTGGGTTACCTGGGTCGCAAGGAGGGCATCGCCGCCACCGTTGTCACGCTGCTGGCCCGGACGGACGCGTAATCGACGCGTGATCGTGCCTGCCATTTACGTTGGCATACATCTTTAACAAATAAATAAGCGGGTCCGTATGATTCGGAATATTCTGCGCGCTACCTAAATCTGATCATGAGAAATTCGGATGCATTTACGTGGCGCAGCCCTGCTTTTCGTCCTTGGTGCAGCGTGTGCCCCGGCGCACGCCGAATTTGAACAGCAGCTTGGGCCTCTTGCGGGCACGGTCAGGCAGCAGTTGTTGCAGGGGTGGACGGCAGGTGTGCAGGATGGCTGGTTCACCTTGCAGAACAAGGCCACGCCCGGTAGCGAGCAAACGCTGTATGTGAATGCCGGCCCCGCGCCGGATGCCGGCCGCATCACTGACGTCAATGTGGTCGTCAGTTCGCAAAACCCCAAGGCTTCCATCGGCGTTGTCTTGAACAACCGCCCGCGCAAAAGCCTGTGCCTGCTTGAGATTTCGGCAGACAAGAATACGCAGCTCTTCTGTCTGGAAGGCCAGAACCGCCGCGATTTCGGCTCGGTGCCCAACGTGGCCAAGCTGGACGGCTCGGACCGCATCAAAGTGGTTGAAGTGCCCGGCGCCGCGCGCTTCATCGTGAATGGCCAGAAGATCGGCGACGTTGCCGATGTGCCCGCGCTGGGTGGCGACATCGGCATCATGGCGTATGACGTTGGCACGTTCGGTGTTGCGGACTTTGCCATCACCACCAATAAGGGCACCCCGCAAGCCGCGGCAAATCCGCCTGCCGGACTGCCGCCACGGACCGGACTGCCTCCTCGTGGTGGCGGCACGGGCGCCAGTCCGCAGAACACGGCACCGCCCGCCGCGCCGCCGCAGTCGGCACCGGCGCAAGGCAGCAATAATTCCGGCTTGCAGGGTGCGGGTCCGTACCCCCGTTTCGGCGGCGACACCGAGCGTATCGTCGCGGTGTACATCGGCCTGATGAAGAGCATTTTCATGCACGAATTCGGCCATGCCCTGATCGGTGAATTGGAATTGCCGTCGACGGGCGCGGAAGAAGACGCGGTGGATATTTACGCGGCCCTGCAGATCGTGGAACCCACCATGTACCCGTCGGGCAGCAAGGACGTGGACCGCATGGCCCGCGAAGCCGCCACCTATGCCGCCTTGCAGTGGTACTACAGCGGCAAGCTTTCCGAGGGCAAGGGCCAGGCTCCCTCGGCATGGCAGGACGAGCACACCGGCGACCTGAAGCGCTTTCGCAACATGCTGTGCATCATGTATGGCGGCAACCCCGAAGTGTTTGAATCCGTGGTGCGCCAGACCGGCTTTGAAGACCGCACCAAGGCGCGTTGCACCGACGAATTCAACAAGCAGAATCGCGCCTGGCGCAAGATTCTGGCGCCTCATACCCGTGTGGGAACCTGGACGCCCGATGGTTTGCAGCCCGCCAACGCGCCTGGCGCGCCGGTGAACGTGGTATTTGAACCGTCCACGCGCAAGATCGGCAACCTGTTCGCCAAGCACCTGTCGGACGCCATCAGCGAAAACATCAAGCTCTTGGGCAAGACGTATGTGCTGCCGCGCCCCGTGAATGTGGTCTTTAAGGACTGCGGCAAGCTGAACGCCTGGTACAGCCCGCGCGAAGGCTCGATCACCATGTGCTATGAGCTGATCGAGAACATCGCGGTGATGATTTCGGACATTGAAATGGGCACCGTGGGCGGCGAAGTGGTCGCCAAGGATGGTTCGGCGCCGCCGCCCCGCCAGCAATCGCCCGCGGGACAAGGGCAGGGCGCTACCGCGCCGACCGGCGCCTTTGATGAACTGAAAGACAGCGGTGTGCCGGCCACCACCTTGCTGTTCACGGCGCCCTACAAAGGACCGACGCCTATTCAGCACTACCGCGCCAAGGTCATCACCACCAAGGACCTGGTGCCGCTGATCACGAACAACAAGAATATTGTCATCGTCGATACCAGCGGGCTGCGCGATACGCTGCCCATCGCCTATCCGCTGGCCGACGCGGGCTCGGACGGCAGCGTCAAGGACCACCTGCAAAGCGCGCTGGATGACTGGCTGTTGAAGAAGGCGGGCGGTAATCGCGGCGTACCCATTGTGCTGATGGGCGCCAGCATGAATGATCGATCGTCGTATAACGCAGCCTTGCGCGTGGGTACGCTGGGCTGGGATGCCTACTGGTACCGGGGCGGCATGGAGGCCTGGGTGGCCAATGGCTTGCCGACGGCACCGGTGAAGCCCGCGCAGAACTAAGCCTCGCGGTCCAGCGGATAGCGGCAAGCGATAAAAAGCCCGCCTGTTTCTATGCAGGCGGGCTTCTTCGTTTTCAGGCCGAGTGTTCAGCCCCAGCCTTCGGACCGGCTTACTTGCCTTGGGCGGCCAGCGCCAGGGCGGCGGCGTTGACGACCGCGGCAATCCGACCGGCGTCGCGCAGTTGTTCCGTCGACAGGCCGTCATTCTTCAGGTTTTCGTAGTGCGAGGCCACGCAGAAATGGCACTTGCCAATGATCGAAGCGACCAGCGCAAACAGTTCGAAGCGCTTTTTCTCGACGCCGCCATGGGTGGCGTAGGCGTTCATGCGCAACTGGGCGGGCAGGCTCTTCAGGTTGGCGTCACCGGTCATTTCCACATAGGGATACCAGGTGTTGTTCATGCCCATCAGCGCGGACGCGGTCAGTGCGGCGTTGGCATCGCCTTCCGACAAGCCGCTTTTGAAGGCCTCGACCAGCACCGGGCTGCGAGCGGCATAAGCGGCCGACAGGGCGGCGCCCACGGCGTCTTCCGGCGCCAGGGTCGAACGGGCAATCACGGCGTCCAGATTCAGGCGGATATCCTTGGCCTAATCCGGGAGCTGTTCCTTAATGGTAGTAAGAAATTCCATAGTTTTTACCTATAATCTAGAGCAATGAAAGCCCAGCGAGGAGCCTGCAAGCAGGCCCCGGGCCGGGCTGGAAATTACAGCGTGGCGCCGCCAACCGTACGGTTGCACGGGCACAGTTCGTCGGTTTGCAGACCGTCGAGCAGACGCAGAACTTCTTCCGGGTTACGGCCGACGTTCAGGTTGTTCACCGAAACGTGCTGGATCGTGTTGTCCGGATCAACGATGAACGTGGCGCGCAGGGCAACGCCAGCACCCTTTTCGCGGACGCCCAGTTGGTCGATCAGGGCACCGGTGGTGTCACCGAATTGGTAGTGGCCCAGCTTGTTCAGGTCCGGATGCTCACGGCGCCATGCCAGCTTGACGAATTCGTTGTCGGTGGAGCCGCCCAGCAGGACGGCGTCGCGGTCTTCGAAATCCTTGGCCAGCTTGTTGAAGCCGACGATTTCGGTCGGGCACACAAACGTGAAGTCTTTCGGGTAGAAGTAGATCACCTTCCACTTGCCGGGGAACGAGCTTTCGGTGATGTCTTCAAACGCCGACACGCCATTTTCTTCGTGCTGGTTGAAGCCGGGCTTGACGCCGGTGACCTTGAAGGGCTCGAGTTTGTCGCCAACAGTTTTCATGTTTACTCCCAGTAGTTGTTGGTGGAGATAAGGCAGTGCCTCAAACCATAAATTCTACGCTATGGATTATCGTTGTCTAATTGATAATTCCTAAACTTGGCTTTGGGCAACTCTATCCGCGCGGTCAGTCCGCCGCCCTCGCGCGGCAGCATCCGCAGCGACCCGCCGACGTGCTTGAGCAAGCGTTCAACAATGGCCAGACCCAGCCCCGCGCCGCTGACACCGGTGCGCGCGGCCTCGCCGCGCGAGAAGGGCCGCAGCAAGCGGTCGACATCTTCGGGCGCAATGCCCGGGCCACGGTCGCAGACTTCGATCACGATCATGCCGCCTTCGGCTTGCAGCGTCATGACAAGATGGGCCATGCCGTCGGTGGACCGGCCATAACGGCGCGCGTTCTCGATCAAATTGCTGACCACGCGCTTCAGGTCCAGCGCCGTGATCCGGGCGCGCAACCCGGGTTCCAAGGATGCCTCGAGTTCGCCGCCCAGCGACGCGGTGTGGCTGCGTTCTCGTTCGTACAGTTCGGCCAGCACTGCCGAGATGTCCGTCGCCAGTTGCGGCAGCGAACCGGCCGGCCGCGCGTATTCCATCAGTTGCCCGATGCTGTGATCGATCTGGCCCAGGTCTTCGTCAATAGCCTGGCGCGCGTCTTCCGACACACCGCTAAGTTCGATCTCCAGCCGCATGCGCGCAAGCGGGGTGCGCAGGTCGTGGGAGATCCCCGCCAGCATCAGCTCGCGATCGGCCTCGGCTTGCCGCAAGTCCTTGGCCATCCGGTTGAACGAGGCGTTCAGGTCGCGGATTTCCAGCGGGCCTTGTTCCGGCAAGGCCGCGGGAGTCTCGCCACGAGACAACACCTGGGCCGCGCGTGCGAGCCGCGACAGGGGCCGGTTCACGAACCCCACGCTGACCGCCGCGCCGACAAGGGAAAGCAGCAACGCCGTGGCGCCCCATCCCAGCCATTCGATCCCGCCTGTCAGCCCGATCTGCTCTCGCTCGAACACCAGCCAGTACAGGTCTTTTTCAATCTGGAAGCTGACCCAGAAGCCGGGTACCTGGTTCACCCCCCAGGCGATCTGAGTTTCCGGACCGAAGCGCGTGCGGATATGCTGGGCCACCCGTTGCCAGTAATCGTCGTCGGGCAGGGCCTCGGCAAAGTCAGTGACTTCGCGCGGATAGACCTGAATGCCCTCGTTCGTGGCCAGGTCAAGCAGGAGCTTGCTGCGTTCGCCGTTCTGGGAATAGATGAGCGCCGTGCGCGTGATATTGACGGCCGTGATCACCCGCTGCGCCATTTGATTGGCGCGCGGTCCCAGCTCCATGCTGAAAAATACTTGTAGCCACGCGCCCAGGCTGACCAGCATCAGTGCGGCAAGCAGCAGGAACGTGCGGCCGAACAAGCCGAGCCGCAAACGTGAAGTCAGGTTCCTGAAGGTTCTGCGCAAGCGGGGCACGAGGCTGCGCTCCTGCCCAGGGCGGGCGACCCGGTCAGCTACCACCGTCCGGCACAAACACGTATCCAAGACCCCAAACGGTCTGGATGAACACGGGCTTGGACGGATTGGGTTCGATCAGCTTGCGCAGGCGCGAGATCTGAACGTCAAGGCTGCGATCGAAAGCTTCGTATTCGCGGCCGCGCGCCAGTTCCATGAGCTTGTCGCGGGACAGGGGAATCTTCGGATGGCGCGCAAACACCTTGAGCACCGAGAATTCACCCGTGGTGATGGGCACTTGTTCGCCGTTGCGCGTGAGCGTACGGGTGGACAAGTTCAGCACGTAGGGGCCGAAGGCGATGGATTCGTTCTCCTGGCTGGGGGCGCCGGGATGTTCCTCGGTGCCGCGGCGGCGCAGGATCGCGTTGATCCGTGCCAGCAGTTCCCGGGGGTTGAACGGTTTGGACAGGTAATCGTCCGCGCCCATCTCCAGGCCCACGATGCGGTCGATTTCTTCCGCCTTGGCCGTGAGCATGATGATGGGGGTATTGTCGTGGCCACCGCGCAGCCGGCGACAGATGGACAGGCCATCTTCGCCGGGCAGCATCAGATCCAGCACGAGCAAGTCAAAGTGCTCGCGTTGCCAGAGTTTGCCCATCTCTTTGGCGTCTTCGGCGACGAAAACGTTGAATCCCTGCTCGGACAAATACCGGCGCAGCAAATCGCGCAAGCGCGGATCATCGTCGACGACGAGGATTTTTCGGGTGGGGGTGGTGTTTTGCGTATTCATGGCCGGAAATGTAACAGTGACAAGAACCAGCGGCTAGTGGGCGTTCACAAGATATTACACATTGCGAACCATGGTTGAAATCCCCCTTACAACCGGGGGCGGAGCCGCCGTATTTCGTACAATCTGCATCTATGGAACTAAACCTGCTGGCTTTGGAAACGTCTTCGTCCCGTTGTGGGGTGGCCCTTTTGCGCGTGCTCAATGGCCGCCTGGAGGTCTCGACCCGCGAACACGAGGGTTCTCAAGAGCACGCGGAACGGCTTTTGCCGATGGCCGGCGAGCTTTTGGCGGAGTCCGGCCTGACGCCGGACGCGCTGCACGCCGTGGCGTTCGGGCAGGGGCCGGGCGGTTTTACCGGCTTGCGCGTGGCTTGTGGCGTGGCGCAAGGCATGGGCTTGGGGCTGGGTATTCCCGTGGTGCCCGTGGTGTCGCACCAGGCGGTCGCCGCTCAGGTGGCCGATGCCACGCCGGCAGACGCCATCATTGTCGCGCTGGATGCCCGCATGAGCGAGGTTTATCTTGCGGTCTACCGCCGCCAGCAGGCCGCCACGGTCGCCGATGCCGGCTGGGACGTCCTGCAAGCGCCATTGCTGATTGCGGCGGCCGAAGTGGTGCCCTGGGCCACGCATTATCTGAACCAATGGTCGGCCAAGGCCGGCCAGACGCTGCAGCCACTGCTGGCGGGCGATGCCTGGGATGCCTACGCGTCCGACATGACCCCACCCACAGCGTGGCGCCGCGCCTCGGATGCGTTGCGCCCCGAAGCAGCCAGCGTGGCCCGCCTGGCGCGCCAGGCTTGGTTGCGCGGCGAAGCGCTGCCGCCCGAGGAAGCTGCGCCGCTGTACGTGCGCGACAAGGTTGCTTTCACCACCGCCGAGCGCATGCGCGGCGAGGGCGGCAACCCCAAGGCACAGGCTGCGCTGGCGTCGCAGGCCCCCCAACCCCCCGAAAACCCCGCCATCCCCGAAACTCCCGCAGCCCCGCTGCCGCTGACGCAAGCCGACCTGGACGAAGTGGTGGCGCTGGAAGCGCAAGTACAGGCGTTTCCCTGGACGCGCGGCAATTTTGCGGACGCGCTGGCGTCGGGCTACGGTGCCTGGGTGTTGCGGCGCGAGGGCAAGGTAGCGGCTTTTTGCATTTTGATGTTCGCGCCTGACGTGGCGCATCTGCTGGTGATCGCCGTGTCCAAACATTTGCATCGTCAAGGCCTGGGCGGCATCTTGCTGGACTGGTGTGAGCAGCAAGCGCGTGAGCGCGGGCTGGAAGGCGTGTTGCTGGAGGTGCGCCCGTCCAATACCTCGGCGGTCAGTTTCTACCAGCACCATGGTTATTTGCAGATCGGCGTGCGACGGGGGTATTACCCCGCTGAAAAGGGCGCACGCGAAGATGCGCTGGTGATGCAGAAGCGCTTTAACGCCGTGGCTGAGGTGGCGGCATGAGCCTGCCAACCCCCGCGACCGCGCCGCGCGTCAATCCGCTACAGCGGATCTGGCTGCGCGAAATCGGCATGGAGCGCCTGTGGTTAAGGCCGGCGCCCGTCGTCACTCCCCCGGCTGCCACGGTTCCGGTTGCGGGCCCTTCGGCTGACATGGCTTCCGCCGTCACGTCGCAAGCCCCTGTTTCAAAAGCAGTTTCTCCCGTTCCGCCTGCTGCGCCGACGATTGCCGCGAACGCGGTGGCACCTGCCGCCGCCGTGACGCAAGACGCTGGCGCCGCGGTCGAACAGCCTGCGCAGGTCGTCGTTCCCACGGGGCGGGCCACGGGGCGTCCGACCATCCCGGCATCCATCCTGAACCGTAGCGGGCCGCCACCGCGCCCGGTCCCCAAGACCGTGGAGGACGAAGCCGTCGAAGCACCGCGTGTTCCGGTGGCCGAGGCCGTCAAGAACGCCACCCTGGACGAATTGCGCGAGCAGGTCGTGGCATGCACGGCTTGTGGCCTGTGCCAGGGACGCCGCCACGCGGTATTTGGTCAGGGGGCGACGCCTACTCGTTGGCTGGTCGTCGGCGAAGCGCCTGGCGAGCAAGAGGACCGGCAGGGCCACCCTTTCGTGGGGCGTTCCGGGCAGTTGCTGGACGCGATGCTGGCCGCCGTGGGCATGAGCCGCGACACCGATGTCTTCATCACCAACGTGATCAAGTGCCGTCCGCCGGGCAACCGCAATCCCAAGCCCGAGGAAATCGCGTCGTGCAGCCCCTATCTGATGCGGCAAATTGCCTTGCTCAAACCCGAGCGCATCCTGGTGCTGGGCCGCTTCGCGGCGCAGACGCTGCTGGGCACGGACGCCACGATCGGTAGCCTGCGCGGCCGTGTGCATCAGTTGAAAACGGACGACGGCGAGATTCCGCTTATCGTCAGCTATCACCCGGCCTATCTACTGCGCAGCCCGTCTGAAAAGGCGCGTGCCTGGCAAGACCTGAAGCTGGCGTCCCAAATGGTTTGATACCGGCTCGGTGCCAGAACGAAAAAAAACGGGGGATGGTTAACATCCCCCGTTTTTGTCTTTCAGATCAATCGCTTAGTGCGTGGAGTCCAGCGCGCGCCCGTGGCCTTCCTGGCCAATTTGCTCGTGCAGGTTGGGGTCGGCCTGCATGTTGCGCTTGCTCCAGCGCATGAACACCACCATCAGCACCGCAACAACGGTGCCGAAGATGACGATGATGATGTTGATGGGCAGTTGCAGCCACAGCAGCAACGTGTACATCGCAACCATCAACAGAATGTTGAGCTGCTCGTTGAAATTCTGTACGGCGATGGAATGGCCCGCCGACAGCAGCACGTGGCCGCGATGTTGCAGCAGGGCGTTCATCGGCACCACGAAGAAGCCGGCCAGGCCGCCCGTGATAAGCAGCAGCAGATAGACGCTCCAGGGCGAATAGACCAGCGGCATCAGCAATACCACCAGCCCCATGGCGGCGCCCACCGGCAACACGCTCAGCGCGCGGCGCAGCGGAATGCGGCCGGCCAGGATGGAACCCACCACCGTACCCAGAGCAGCCACGCCCATCAGCATCGAGGCTTTGTCCAATTGATAGCCCAGGTGGCTGCGGCCCCATTCGATGACGATGAGTTGCAGCGTGGCGCCCGCGCCCCAGAACAGCGTGGTGACGGCCAGCGAAATCTGCCCGAGCTTGTCTTTCCAGAGCACGCAGACGTAGCCCCAGAAGGTGCGCATCAGCCGAACCGGGTTTTTCTGCTGCGGCGGATAACGCACATGGGTGCGCGGAATCAACAGATTGCAAAGCGCTGCCAGCAGATACACGAAGGCGATCACCAGGATGGCGGCTTCGGCCGGCGTGTGCACCAGGCTGCCGATGACGGAATGGCTGAGCAGCGCGGTGGATACCGACGACGAGATCAGCAGGCCACCCAGCACCGTGCCCAGGATGATGGAGAAGACCGTCAGGCCCTCGATCCAGCTATTGCCCTTGACCAGCATGTGCGGGGGCAGCATTTCGGTGACGATGCCGTACTTGGCGGGGGAGTACGCGGCGGCGCCGATGCCCACGACGGCATAGGCCGCGCACACCAGATAGGTTTGGTATTCAGGGGCGACGCCGATGCTGGCGTACGAGAACATCAGCAGGCAGCCCGCCACCTTCAGGGCGTTGGTGGAGAACATGACGCGGCCCTTGGGAAACGAGTCCGCCAGGGCGCCGACAAAGGCCGCCAGCACCACATAAGCCAGCGCGAACGACCATTTCATCATGGGCGCCAACCAGTCGGGGCCGTGCAGCTCCTGTATCAAGGCGATGGCTGCGATGAACAGCGCATTGTCCGCCAATGACGAGAAGGCCTGCGCGGCCATGACCAGATAAAAACCACGTTTCAAGAATGTCCCCGTTCTTTGGCCAGCGCCCGGCCTGTCAGCGTGAAAATTATGTGTCGTGCCAAAAAGTGTCAGGGAGTATAGCCGGTGCCTTGCCGCGCGCTATTGCGCGTTTGCCCGCGAGTTGACCGTTGCTGACGTTTGGCCAGGGACTGCCTGCGGTATCATACGACCCATATGTGAGCCGGCCCTTCTTGGGCCGGTTTGCAATCTGTGCGGCAGGTCCGTTAACGCCTTTCGTCAACCCACCCCGTCGTCATCGTACTGTGCGTCTTACTCAGCTAAAACTCGCCGGCTTCAAGTCCTTCGTCGATCCCACCGTGATTCCCGTGCCCAGCCAATTGGTCGGCGTGGTGGGTCCGAACGGCTGCGGAAAGTCGAACATCATCGACGCCGTCCGCTGGGTGCTGGGCGAGGCCAAGGCCTCGGAACTGCGCGGCGAGTCCATGCAGGACGTCATTTTCAACGGCTCGGGTAACCGTAAGCCCGCCGCCCGGGCCTCGGTGGAAATGGTGTTTGACAACAGCGAAGGGCGCGCCGCCGGCCAGTGGAGCACCTACGCCGAAATCGCCGTGCGCCGGGTCCTGACCCGGGACGGCACCAGCAGCTATTTCGTCAATAACCAGCAGGTTCGGCGCCGCGACATTCACGACATCTTCCTGGGCACCGGCCTGGGCGCGCGCGGCTACGCCATCATCGGGCAGGGCATGATCAACCGCCTGATCGAGGCGCGCCCTGAAGAACTGCGGGTGTTCCTGGAAGAAGCGGCCGGCGTGTCGCGCTACAAGGAACGCCGCCGCGAGACCGAAAACCGCTTGTCCGACACGCGTGAAAACCTGACCCGCGTCGAAGACATCCTGCGTGAACTCAATAGCCAGCTTGAAAAGCTGGAGGCCCAGGCCGAAGTTGCCACGCGCTACCGCGAGCTTCAGGCCGACGGCGAAAAGAAGCAGCATTCCCTGTGGTTCCTGAAGGAAACCGGGGCGCGCGAAGAGCGCGCCAAGAAGGCCCAGGAAATGGCGCAGGCCCAGAACGAACTGGAAGCCGCCATTGCCGGTCTGCGGGCGGGCGAGGCTGCGCTGGAATCCCGCCGTCAGGCCCATTACGCGGCCAGCGACGCGGTGCATACCGCGCAGGGCGCGCTATACGAAGCCAACGCCCAGGTCAGCCGCCTGGAAGCCGAAATTCGCCATGTGGTGGATTCCCGCAACCGCCTGCAGTCGCGTCGCGACCAGCTTCAGCAGCAGATCGCGGAATGGACCAGCCAGCGCGAGCATTGCACTGAACAAATCGCTCAGGCCGAAGACGACCTGGCCGCCGCCGCTGCCCGCACCGAAGAGGCGCGCGCCGCCGCGGAAGACGCCCAGGCCGGCCTGCCCTCGGTTGAACAACGCGTGCGCGAAGCCGCGTCCGGCCGCGACGAGATGCGCGCCGCCCTGGCCCGCGTCGAACAGAACCTGGCGCTGGTCGCCCAGACCCAGCGCGACGCCGATCGCCAGATGCAGGTGCTGGAGCAGCGTCGTGAGCGCTTGCAGCAGGAACTGCGTGAGCTGCACGCCCCGGATCCCATCCGCCTGGAACAATTGGCGGGCGACCGCCTGGCCGGCGAAGACCAACTGCAAGAAGCCCAGGAAGAACTGGCCACGCTGGAAGGCCGCGTACCGGAAGCGGATGCCGAGCGCAGCCGCGCCCAGGCCGCCGCGCAGACCGACGCCCAGAACCTGGCTCGCCTTGAGGCCCGCCTGTCGGCCTTGGTGAAGTTGCAGGAAGACGTGCAGAAGCAGGGCGCCCTGGAACCCTGGCTGGCCAAGCACGAGCTTGCCGGGCTTTCGCGCCTGTGGCAGAAACTGCATGTGGAGCCGGGTTGGGAAACTGCCCTGGAATCCGCGCTGCGCGAACGCATGGCCTCGATGGAGGTGCGCAACCTGGATTGGGCCCGCGCCTTCGCCGAAGACGCGCCGCCCGCCCGCTTGGCGTTTTACCAATTGCCTGTGGCGGCCCCCGTGCCGCCCGCGCCCGCCGGCCTGACTTCGTTGGCCAGCCTGCTGCGCATCACGGATCCCGACCTGCGCACGCTGTTGAATGAATGGCTGGCCGGTATCTACACCGCCACCGACGTCACCCAGGCCCTGGCCATGCGGGCAACCTTGCCAGCGGGCAGCGCCTGCGTGGTCAAGGCGGGTCACCTGATTGACGCGCACAGCGTCCGCTTTTATGCGCCCGACTCCGAACAGGCCGGCCTCTTGGCCCGCCAGCAGGAAATCGAAAACCTGCAACGCGAGATCAAGGCGCAACAACTGATCGCGGATCAGGCCCGCGCCGCCGTTGCCCGTGCTGAAGCGGCCTGGCAGCAGGTCACGCAGGCCATCGCCCCGGCGCGTACGCGCGTGGCCGAGGTCACGCGCCGGGTGCATGACATCCAGTTGGAGCACTCGCGGCTGCAGCAGCAGGCAGAACAATCCGGTGAACGCGCCTCGCGTCTGCGCCAGGACCTGGAAGAAATCAAGGTCCAGGAAGAAGACTTGCGGGCCACCCGCGAAGAAGCCGAAGCGCGTTTTGAGACGCTGGACGAAGAACTGGCCGAGCATCAGTCGCGCTTTGCCGATGCCGAAATCGATGGCGAAACCCTGGCTGCCCAGGCTGAAGCCGCCCGCACGCGCCTGCGCGAGCTGGAGCGCGCCGCCCAGGAGGCCGAATTCGCCGAGCGCGGCATCCAGGTCCGCATCACCGACCTGCAACGCAATCAGCAATTGGCCGCCGACCAAAGCCAGCGTGGCGCGGTTGAGCTGGAACAACTGATGGGCGATCTGGTCGAGTTGGACGCCTCGGCGTCGCAAGCCGGTTTGCAGGATGCCCTGGAAGCCCGCGCCGAGCGCGAAGAAGCGCTGTCGCGTGCCCGCCAGGAACTGGAAAACCTGGCCGCCTTGCTGCGCGGGGCCGACGAAGACCGCCAGCAGCAAGAGCAAACGCTGGAACCGCGCCGTGCGCGCATCATGGAACTGCAATTGCAGGAACAGGCCGCCCGCCTGGCCGAAGAGCAGTTCACCGAGCAATTGAACGCGCGCGAAGTCGACCGCGAGGCGCTCGCCCAAGACCTGGCCAATCAGCCGGACGAATGGCGCCGCGCCAGTTGGCTGCAACAGGAAGTGGGGCGGATCTCGCGCCAGATCGAATCGTTGGGCTCGGTCAACCTGGCGGCTTTGGACGAACTGAATACGTCGCGCGAACGCAAGGGCTTCCTGGATTCGCAACACCAGGACTTGATGACCGCCATCGAGACCCTGGAAGACGCCATCCGCAAGATCGACCGCGAAACGCGCGAGCTGCTGCAAGAGACGTTCAACATCGTGAACGGCCACTTCGGCGAACTCTTCCCCAAGCTCTTTGGCGGGGGCGAGGCCAAGCTCAGCATGACCGGCGAAGAAATCCTGGACGCGGGCGTGCAGGTGATGGCGCAGCCCCCCGGCAAGCGCAACAGCACGATCCACCTGCTTTCCGGTGGCGAAAAAGCGCTGACCGCAACCGCGCTGGTGTTTGCGCTGTTCAAGCTGAACCCGGCGCCGTTCTGCCTGCTCGATGAGGTGGACGCGCCGTTGGACGACGCCAATACGGAACGCTATGCGAACCTGGTCGCCAACATGAGCGAACAAACCCAATTCCTTTTCATTTCGCACAACAAGATCGCCATGCAGATGGCCAAGCAACTGATCGGCGTAACCATGCAAGAGCAAGGGGTTTCGCGTATCGTTGCGGTAGACATAGATTCGGCCGTGCAAATGATGGCCTCCGAAGCGGCATAAACCCTCTATTTAGAATGGCGCCGCCCCCCGGCGCGGGATGTACACATGAGTGATTTGCAGATCGGGCTGATAGCCCTGGGCGTCTTGCTGATACTGCTGGTGTTGGGATTCAACTGGTGGCAGGACCGGCGCGTCCGGCGCAAGATGCAAAGCCATTTCCCCACCTCTGAACAGGACCCGCTGCTGGGCGCGGGCGCCGCTGCCGGCGCCGCGTCGGCAACGGCCGGTGCAAGTCGGCGCGAACCCGGCATGGGCGCGGACGCGCCGCGCGCGCAGCCGGGCCAGCCGGCGCCGGTGGATCCGGGCAGCGATGCGGACGACGCCGAAGAGCCTGATCCCGCCTGCGAAGTGGTCATTGAAATCAACTTCGCCGAGCCCGTGCGTGGCGCCGACCTGCTGCCCTATATGCAAAGCCTGCGTCACGTGGGCCGCAAGCCCATGCGCGTGTTCGCCGAAACCGACCAGCGCCGCCACCGTGCGCGCGTGCATGCCGGCGAGTCCTATGCATCGATGCAATTGGCCGTCTTGCTGGCCAACCGCAGCGGCCCGCTGACCGCCATCGAATGGTCGCAGGCCTGGGCGCGTGCGCAAGACATGGCCGAACGATTCGACGCCACCATTGAAGGACCGGACCAGCAAGCCGTGCTGGAGCAGGGCGCCAGGCTGGACGACACCTGCGCCGCGCTGGACACCCAAGTGGGCTTGACCTTGTTGCTGGGTGCGGCCCAGCCGGCGGCGGAAGTGCTTGCCGTGGCCCGCGATACCGGTTTCCTGGCCGACGGCAATCGTTTGGCCTGGCCCGCTGAAAACGGCGTCACCCGCTTCACCCTGTCGCGCGCCGACGGCGCCGCCTTCGACGCGGGCATGGGTGGCGTGGAACGCCTCTACCTGCTGTTGGACGTGCCCTGCGCGCCGGCCGACAAGCGCGCCTTTGGCCGCATGGTGGACGTGGGCCGCGACCTGGCCGCGCGCCTGCGCGCGGAACTGGTCGATGATCAGGGCAAGCCGCTGGCGGAAGGCTCGGAGACCGTTATCGACGAACGCCTGCAAGTGCTGTTCGAACAGCTTGAACAAGCGGGCCTGCCCGCCGGAAGCGAGCGTGCTCAGCGGGTGTTTGCGTAAATGAGCGGCGCGTCTGGTGAAGTCAACCCCGCGGAAACCGCGGCTCGGCTGCGTGCCGAGATCGAGCAGCACAACGTTCGCTACTACGTCTACGACGAGCCTTCGATTTCGGATGCCGAATACGACGGCTTGATGCGGCAGCTTGAAGCCCTTGAGGCCGAGCATCCTGAGCTGGTCACGCCCGAATCCCCCACGCAGCGCGTGGGCGCGGCCCCGGTGTCGGCGTTCGGCAGCGTGCGCCATGCGGTGCCGATGCTGTCGTTGAACAACGCGTTCGACGAAGAAGAGGTCGTGGCGTTCGACCGCCGCGTAACAGACACCTTGCGCGGTGCAGGTCTTCTGGGACCGGCGCAGCAGGCCGATTATTTCTGTGAACTGAAGCTGGACGGGCTCGCGATCAGCTTGCGCTACGAAGACGGCCGGCTGGTTCAGGCCGCCACGCGCGGCGACGGCCAGACAGGTGAGGACGTCACCTCCAACATCCGCACAATCAAGGCGATACCGCTGCAGCTACAGGGCGCCGCGCCCAAGGTGCTGGAAGTGCGTGGCGAGGTGCTGATGAATCGCGCCGACTTCGAAAAATTGAACGTGGCGCAGGCCAAGCGTGACGAAAAAGTCTTCGTCAATCCGCGCAATGCCGCGGCCGGCAGCCTGCGCCAACTGGACCCTCGCATCACCGCCAAACGGCCGTTGCGTTTCTTCGCCTACGGTTGGGGCGAGGTGCAGGGCTTGCCCGGCAAGCAAGGCGGTCTGTTTGACGAGGCAACGGCTGGCGCCGGCCAGGCGTCGCAGTTGCCCGAAGCTTCGCACGGCGCCATGCTGGCCTGGCTGCACGCCCTGGGCCTGCCCGTGAACCTTAAGCACAACCACCGTGCCAAGGGCGCCGAAGGCTTGATGGCGTTCTACGCCCAGGTGGGCGCAATGCGTGCCAGCTTGCCCTACGACATCGACGGCGTTGTCTATAAGGTGGATTCGTTGCCGGCGCAGAAGGTGCTGGGTTTTGTGGCGCGCGCGCCGCGCTTCGCCCTGGCCCATAAGTTCGCCGCCGAGGAAGCCACCACCACGCTGCTGGACATCGAAGTCCAGGTCGGCCGCACCGGTGCCATCACCCCGGTGGCGCGCCTGAAGCCGGTGTTCGTGGGGGGCGTGACGGTCACTAACGCCACGCTGCATAACGAAGACGAAATCCGCCGCAAGGACGTGCGCAAAGGCGACACGGTCATCGTGCGCCGAGCCGGCGACGTCATCCCCGAAGTGCTGGGCCCCGTGCTTGAAAAGCGGCCCGACGACGCACAGGAATTCGTCATGCCCACGGCCTGCCCGGTCTGCGGCTCGGCCATCGAACGGCTTGAAGACGAAACCATTGCGCGCTGCACGGGCGGCTTGTTCTGCGGCGCCCAGCGCAAGCAGACCCTGTGGCACGCGGCCAGCCGCAAGGCGCTGGATATCGAAGGCCTGGGTGAAAAGTTGGTGGATCAGTTGGTGGACAGCGGCCGGGTCAAGACCCTGGCTGACTTGTACAGCCTGCGTCCGCTGGAACTGGTGGGCCTGGACCGCATGGGCCAGAAGTCCGCCGACAATTTGGTAGCGGCCATCGACAAGGCGCGTGCTCCCGGCTTGAACCGCCTGTTGTTCGCGTTGGGCATCCGTCATGTTGGAGAAACCACCGCGCGTGACGTTGCCCGGCATTTCGGCAGTATTGACGCCATCATGGACGCCGATGAAGATGCTCTGTCGTCCGTGCCGGACGTGGGCCCGGTGGTCGCGGCATCCATCCGCCGCTTTTTCGCCGAGCAGCACAACCGCGACGTGATCGAGCAATTGAAGGCGCAGGGGGTCAACCCCGTGGCCGAAGCCGTGCCGCAAAGCACGACGCTGGCGGGCAAGACCTTTGTGCTGACCGGCACCTTGCCCAACTGGACGCGCGAAGAAGCGTCGATGCACATCCAGGCGGCGGGTGGCAAGGTCAGCGGGTCGGTGTCCAAGAAAACCGCGTATCTGGTGGCTGGCGTCGAGGCGGGCAGCAAGCTCACCAAGGCGCAAGAACTGGGCGTGACCGTGCTGGACGAAGATGCATTGAAAGAACTGCTGGGCCTGTCGTAGCCGGACGTGATCAAAAGACGGTAGATCAAGGGCAGTAGACCAACGCGCAAATCAAAAAGCTGCACGCTCCTGGGCGCGCAGCTTTTTTTGCTTTAACGCACGATCCGCACGGGCAAAAAAAACTGCCCGCATCGGCGGGCAGTTTCGGGTCTACGGCAGGCTTACTGGATCTTGGCCTTGTCGCGCAGTTGCTTCTGGTAGTCGGCCAGGGTTTGCTGGCGCAGCATTTCTTCCAGTTGCGGACGCACTTGGTCCAGCGGCGGGAATTCCACCGGGCGGGTGTCGTCCACCTTGATGATGTGCCAGCCGAACTTGGTTTGCACCGGCTTGTCGACCAGTTCACCCTTCTTCAATTGGGTCACGGCTTGAGCGAACGGCTGGACGTAGTTGGTCGGGGGAGCCCAACCCAGATCGCCACCCTTTTCGGCGCTGCCAGGGTCCTTCGAGTTTTTCTTGGCCAGGTCGTCGAACTTGTTCTTGTTGCTCTTGATCTGGGCCAGCAGGTCATTGGCCGTCTTCTCGTCTTCAACGAGGATGTGACGGACCTTGTATTCCATCTTGCCGGCTTGTTCCTGCTTGATCTTCTCGTATTCAGCAGTGACCTTGGCGTCCGACACCGGGTGCTTGGCCAGGTAGTCGGCCATCAGGGCGCGAACCAGGATGCCTTGGCGGGCCAATTCGATTTCCGTCTGAACGTCGGCTTGCTTGGCGATGCCGCTGGATTCGGCGGCTTGCACGAAGATCTGGCGGTTGATCATTTCTTGCTTGACCTGTTCGCGCAGTTGCGGCGAATCGGTGGCGCCCTGGCTAACCAGCAGCTTGACGAATTGATCCAAATTCTTTTGCGGAATGGCCTTGCCGTTAACGGTGGCCACGTTCTGCGCGAAAGCAGGCACGGCGATGACGCAGGCCGCAGCCAGCATGACGATGCGTTTCATGAATATCCTTTTACTTTCTATTTGGGAGCCTGGGCATCTAGCGCAAGCGCATGAATCGGATAGGGGATCAAATCTTGCAAATGATGATACACCAGCCTATGTCGCGCTACGGCGGAGAGCCCCGTGAAGCAAGGCGCTACGATGTGCACGCGATAGTGGCCGGCGCCGTTTTTACTGCCTTCGTGGCCGGCATGCAAATGCGAGTCGTCCAGGATGTCCAGCGTGACGGGGTCCAGGGCGGCCAGGCGCTCCCGGATCAGGGCAATGCGGTCGGTGGTGTCTGACATGGCGGCAATATGAAAGTTCCGGCGCGCACGCTTGGCGATGCGCGCCGATTATTGGACCGGCTGATGCCGTCTATGGCGGATCAGGGCTTGCTAGGCGGGGTGTCCGAGCTGGCGTTTTCGTCGGTTTGGATATGTTTGCCCAGCCAGACCGATTGCCCGATTACGAAGACGATCATCAGGCCCATCAGGCCAAAGGCCTTGAAGCTGACCCATTGCGACTCGGTGAAATGGCCCGAGAACGCCACATACAGGTTCAGCGCGCCAGCCACCAGGAAGAAGGCTGCCCAGACCAGGTTGAGCTTGTCCCATGCCGCATCGGGCAGTTGAATCTGCTTTTCCATCAGGCGACGGATCAGGTTGCGGCCGAAAAACAGGCGGGCGATCACCAGCGCGCCGCCGAACAGCCAGTACAGCACCGTGGGCTTCCACTTGATGAACACATCGCTGTGCAGCCAGATGGTGGCGCCGCCGAAGACCAGGATGACGGTCAGGTTCACCCAGTGCATGGCTTCGGTGGGGCGGCCCGTTACCTTTAACCAGACAATCTGCAACACGGCGGCCGCCATGGCGACGGCCGTGGCGGTGAAGATGTCCGTGTACCGATAGGCGATGAAGAACAGGAACAGCGGGAACAGGTCGAACAGAAACTTCTTCATTCAGTTTTCTATGGGTTCAAACGTCATCGACAGGGAATTGATGCAATAGCGCAGCCCGGTGGGCGGCGGGCCGTCGGGAAAGACGTGGCCCAGATGCGAATCGCAGACGTTGCACAGCACTTCCGTGCGGACCATGCCGTGGGTGGTGTCGCGTTCTTCGCGCACCAGTTCAGGGTCCAGCGCCTGGAAGTAGCTGGGCCAGCCACAGCCGGCGTCGAATTTGGTGTCGGATGCGAACAGGGCCGTGCCACAGCCCACGCAGCGGTAAATACCCGGCGTGGTCGTATCCCAGTAACGCCCGGTGAATGCGCGTTCGGTACCTTTTTGACGGGTGACCACGTATTCTTCGGGGGAAAGTTGTGCGCGCCATTCGGCGTCGGATTTGCGTACTTTTTCCATATCAGCTCTTGGAGTCCCGATGCCCGAAATGGTTCGGGCATAATCCCGCCCCATGTTAATCGAGTTTGACCAGGCGGTAGTGACGACGCCCCAGGCGGAAGTGTTGCGCGGGGTGAGCGTGACGCTGGCCGAACGCCGCATCGGTATTGTCGGCCCCAATGGTGCGGGCAAGAGCACGCTGGCGCGCCTGGTCAACGGCCTGGTGACGCCATCTGCGGGCAGCGTGCGTGTCGACGGCCTGGATACTCGCCACGACTTGAAGGCCGTGCGCCGCCGCGTGGGCTTCGTATTTCAGAACCCGGAAAACCAGATCGTGTTTCCGATCGTGCGCGAAGACCTGGCGTTTGGCCTGAAGCGCCTGGAACCCGACAAGGCGCGGCGCGAATCACGCATCGACAGCCAATTGAACGCGCTGGGCGTGGGCCACCTGGCCGACCGCAGCAGCCACACGCTGTCGGGCGGCGAACGTCAACTGGTGGCGCTGGCGGCGGTGCTGGTCATGGAGCCGGCGCTGGTCGTCTTTGACGAACCGACCACGCAATTGGACCTGCGCAACCGCAACCGGGTCCGCCATGCCATTGCCGCGCTACCCCACGACGCCATTGTCGTCAGCCACGATCTGGAATTGCTGGAAGACTTTGACCGGGTGCTGGTGGTGCGCGACGGCACGATTGCCGCCGATGACACTCCCGCCGCGGCCTTGCGCTGGTACCGGGAGCACTGCGCATGATCGAACCGCTTTATGTTGCCGGCGGCTCGGCGCTGCACCGGCTGCCTGCCTGGTTGAAGCTTGCCGCGCTGGTGGCGGCGGGGGCGGGTCTGTTCGTGCTGCGCGACCCGCGCTGGCTGGGTGCGGCGTTCGCGGCGGCGGCCCTGCTGGTGTGGTCGACCGGCGTGTCGGCGGCTGCCGTCTGGCGGCAGGTGCGCGGGCTGTTGTGGGTGTTGCTGGCGGTGGGGCTGTTCACGGGCCTGTTCCAAGGCTGGATGGAAGCCTTGGCGGTGGTGCTGCGTGTGGGCGCGATGGTGGGCTTGGCGCTGGCGGTAACGCTGGCGACCCGCACCTCGGACCTGATCGCTGTCTGCGAACGCGCCTTGATGCCGCTGGAACGCATCGGGCTGGTCGACGCCGGCAAGGTGGCGCTGGCCTTGGCGCTGGCATTGCGTTTCGTACCCGAAATCTGGCGCAACTTTCACGAGATCCGCGAAGCCCAGGCCGCGCGCGGCTTGGGGGCTCATCCGGTGGCGTTGATTGTGCCGCTGATTGTGTTGACCTTGAAACGCGCCCAGGAAGTGGCGGAAGCCATCGATGCGCGTAGTCTCTGAGCTGCCCGCACACCGGTACTCCCACGCCGTATTGATTCCATAAAGGTGAACCCATGAAATCCCACAATACCGTGCTGATCGCGCTGTTCGCGGCGTTGATCGTCGTCCTGAGCCTGATTCCGCCGATTCCCTTGCCGGGTATTCCGGTGCCAATTACCTTGCAGACGCTGGGCGCCATGCTGGCCGGCGCCATGCTGGGCCCGCTGCGCGGGGCGCTGGCTTGCCTGCTCTATCTGGGTTTGGCGGCCATCGGGCTGCCTGTGCTGCCCGGCGGACGCGGTGGCCTGGGCGCGTTCCTGGGGCCGACGGGCGGTTTCCTGGTGGGCATGGTGGTGGGCGCCTTGGTGATCGGCTGGCTGGCGCGTATGTTGCCGGCACGCGCAACCCAGGATTGGGCCAAGCTTGGCGGTTACGTGGTCGCTTGCGTGGTGGGCGGCATTCTGGTCGTGTATGCCTTCGGGGTGCCGTGGCTGGCGTCGGTCACCAAGATGGGCTTGCCCAAGGCGGCGGTGGCGGTGGCAGTGTTCTTGCCGGGCGATCTCATCAAAGCCGTGATTGCAGCGTGGGTGGCGTCACGGGTGGAGCGCGTCTGGCCGATGTTGGGTCGTTAGCCGCCGCGCCGGGGCGTCGTCCGGGATTCGCCGGGTGACAGGACCGTAACCCGGCACCGACTGGCTTTGCGGCATGCTGCGATTTCCAAGGGAATCCCCCAACTGACGGGCCGAAACGTTTTCAAGTACAAGTTCGCCATTAACGAATGCGTTTGCTAAATCAATGTTTCCGCAGCACATCAGGGATTTACCGTAGTTGCGCGACGTCATTTGATACTGTTTTAACCCTATAATATTTTTTTCTGTATAACTTTAACTAGGCTCGCTTCGCCTCAACCGAGGCACATAAGAGCCATCACAGGAGACAAAAATATGCGCAAGCACTTCGGCTTGTCCGCGGCGGCTGCCGCTTTCGCCTTGGCCGTGCCGCTCCTGGCGAGCGCCCAGGTCAAGGTCGGCGTAACGGTGTCCAGCACCGGCCCGGCCGCCTCGCTGGGTATCCCCGAACGCAATACCGTGGCGCTGCTGCCCAAGGAAGTGGCCGGCCAGAAGATCGAGTGGATCGTCCTGGACGATGCCACCGATACCACCCAAGCCGTCAAGAACTCTCGCAAGCTGGCCACCGACGACAAGGTCGATGTGCTGATCGGCACGTCCGTGACGCCGGGTTCGCTGGCCATGGTCGACGTGGCCGCTGAAGCCAAGGTGCCGATGATCAGCGTGGCCGCCAGCGCCAAGATTGTGGAACCCGTGGACGACAAGCGCCGCTGGGTCTTCAAGACCCCGCAGAACGACGCGCTGATGGCCGGCGCCCTGGCTGACGCCATGGCCAAGTCCAAGGTCAAGACCCTGGGCTTCATCGGTTTTGCCGACGCCTACGGCGACGGCTGGCTGGACGTGATGCAAAAGGCCGCCAAGGCCAAGGGCATCGAAATCGTCGCCATCGAAAAATACAGCCGTACCGACACCAGCGTGACGGGTCAGGTACTCAAGCTGGTCGGCGCAAAGCCGGACGCCATCCTGATCGCCGGCGCCGGCACCCCGTCGGCCTTGCCGCAAAAGGAACTGAAGGCCCGCAACTACGGCGGCACCATCTACCAAACGCACGGCGCCGCCAACAACGACGTGCTGCGCGTCTGCGGCAAGGACTGCAATGGCATGTACCTGCCGGCCGGTCCGCTGCTGGTCGCCGCCCAATTGCCCGATTCGAACCCGGTCAAGAAGTCGGCCCTGGCTTATGTCGAGACCTATGAAAAGGCCAACGGCGCCAACTCCACCAACACGTTCGGCGGCCACATGTGGGATGCCGGCCAATTGGTCGTGGCCGCGTTGCCCGTGGCGCTGAAGACGGGCGCCAAGCCCGGCACGCCGGAATTCCGGGCCGCCATGCGCGACGCCCTGGAAGGCGTGAAGAATCTGGCTGCGTCGCAGGGCGTGTTCAATATGTCGCCCACCGACCACGCTGGCTTCGACGAACGTTCGCGCGTCATCGTCAAGGTCGAAAACGGCAAGTGGGTCTATCAGCCCGACCTGTAATTTCTCCAGGTTTGCCCGATCCACGGATGTGCAACGCGAAGGGGGCGCCAGTGGCTGGCGCTTGCCTTGCGGCGCCTGAGCAATGCTTCGCACCGGCCTTTCCGGCCGGTGTGTCGTATCAGTGTTCCGGGCGGGGCCGGAACACCAAGAATCAATAAGGTTGTTAGATGGATTCCACAATTGCGCTGATCCTGCTGCAAGACGGTGTCGTCAACGGCGCTATCTATGCCCTCCTGGGCATGGCTCTGGTGCTGGTTTTCGCCGTTACGCGCGTCATTTTCATTCCCCAGGGTGAGTTCGTGGCGTTCGGCGCCCTGACCCTGGCCATGCTGGTCGACGGCAAAATGCCGGGCACGGCCTACCTGCTGCCGCTGCTGGGCGCCTTGTGCCTGGCGATGGAGCTGGTGCGTGCGATACGTACCCGCAACTTCGCCGGCCTGCCCAAAACGTTCTTGATCAGCGTCGTTCTGCCGCTGGCGTTGTTCTGGTTGACCAAGCACTACACCGCGCCCGACAACTCGTTGTGGCTGAACATGCTTTTGACGCTGTTGCTGGTGATCCCGATGGGGCCGATGGTCTATCGCATCGTCTATCAACCCCTGGCCGAAGCCACGGTGCTGGTGCTGCTGATCGTCTCGGTCGCCGTGCACTTCGCGCTGACCGGCCTGGCGCTGGTGTTCTTCGGCGCGGAAGGCTGGCGCACGCCGCCGTTCGTCAGCGGGCAAGTCGACTTCGGCTTCATGACCTGGTCCGCGCAGAGCCTGTTCGTGGTGGCCACCTGCGGGCTGCTCATCACCGCGCTGTGGTTGTTCTTCGGCAAGACGCTCTATGGGCGCGCGCTGCGCGCCACGGCCGTGAACCGTCGCGGCGCGCGCCTGGTGGGCATCAGCACCACCATGTCCGGCAGCCTGACCTTCACGTTGGCCACCGCCATTGGCGCCATGTCCGGCATGTTGATCGCGCCCATCACCACCGTGTATTACGACACCGGCTTCCTGATCGGCCTGAAGGGCTTTGTGGGCGCCATCATCGGCGGCCTGGCCAGCTACCCCGTGGCCGCCGCCGGTTCGCTGTTGGTGGGCGTGCTGGAATCGTTCTCGTCTTTCTGGGCCAGCGCCTATAAGGAAGTGATCGTCTTTACCTTGATTATCCCGGTTCTGGTCTGGCGTTCGTTCAGCACCCATCACGTGGACGAAGAGGAATAACCGCCATGAATCGCATTCTGCTCGCTGTATTCATCGTCGTCCTGGCGGGCCTGCCCTTGCTGCCGGTCACGCCCGAATTCTGGGTGACGCAACTCAATTACATCGGCTTGGCCAGCTTGGTCGTGCTGGGCCTGGTGCTGCTGACCGGCGTGGGGGGGCTGACGTCGTTCGGCCAGGCCGCTTTCGTGGGCCTGGGCGCCTACACCACGGCGTTCCTGACCACGCAGTACGACGTGTCGCCCTGGCTGGCGCTGCCCACCGGCCTGGTGCTGACTGCCGTCGTCGCCTACCTGCTGGGCGCGATCACCCTGCGCCTGTCCGGCCACTACCTGCCGCTGGGCACCATTGCATGGGGCCTGTCCTTGTACTTCCTGTTCGGCAACATCGACTGGCTGGGCAAGCACGACGGTATTGCCGGCATCGAGCCCATCAGCATTTTCGGGGTGTCGCTGGCCAGCGGCCGCAACATCTATTACCTGATCTGGGTATTCGTGCTGCTGGCGCTGTGGGCCACCCGTAATCTGCTCAATTCGCGTCCGGGCCGTGCCATCCGCGCCTTGAAGAGCGGCGCGGGCATGGCTGAATCCATGGGCGTGAACACTGCTGCCTACAAGGTCGTTATCTTCGTCTGGGCGGCCTTGCTGGCCTGCATTTCGGGCTGGCTCTACGCGCACATGCAGCGCGCCGTCAGCCCCAGCCCGTTTGGCGTCAACTACGGCATTGAATACCTGTTCATGGCGGTGGTGGGCGGCGCGGGCTACGTCTGGGGCGCCTTGCTGGGTTCCGGCGTCATCCTGGTGCTGAAAGACCAGTTGCAGAACTGGCTGCCCAAGCTGCTGGACACCAACGCCAACTTCGAGATGATCGTTTTCGGCGTGCTGCTGATCCTGATGCTGCAATACGCACGCAATGGTCTGTGGCCCATCCTGGCGGGCTGGTGGAGCAGCATTACTGGCGCCGACGGCTCGCGCCGCAACCTTGCGCCGCCTGCCGCCGCGCCGGCTTTGCCGACTCGCGCGCGGCCCCAAGCCGGGCAGGTGGTGTTGGAAGTGGACGCCATCCGCAAGGAATTCGGCGGCCTGGTCGCCG
Source organism: Achromobacter sp. JD-1 (assembly GCF_038594925.1). NCBI lineage: Bacteria > Pseudomonadati > Pseudomonadota > Betaproteobacteria > Burkholderiales > Alcaligenaceae > Achromobacter > Achromobacter sp. JD-1. The sequence continues at coordinate 651,114 of NZ_JBCGCS010000001.1, forward strand.
TGAACGACATCACGTTCAAAGTCAGCTCGGGCGAGATCATGGGCCTGATCGGCCCCAATGGCGCGGGCAAGAGCACGACCTTCAACCTGATCAGCGGCGTGTTGCCGGTGACGCGCGGCAAGGTCACATTCATGGGGCAGCGCATCGACAGCCGCTCGGCGCGCGAGATCGCCAAGCTGGGGGTGGGCCGCACGTTCCAGCACGTGCAGTTGCTGCCGGGCATGACCGTGCTGGAAAACGTGGCATTGGGCGCGCACTTGCGTTCCGACGTGGGCGTGCTGGCTGGCGCCTTGCATTCGGATCGCGCCCGCGAGGCGCAACTGCTGCATGAAGCCGCCGAGCAGATCAAGCGTGTGGGCCTGGGCGAATACCTGTACGAACAGGCGGGCAACCTGGCGCTGGGCCAGCAACGCATCCTGGAAATTGCGCGCGCCCTGGCGTCCGACCCGGTGCTGCTGTTGCTGGACGAGCCCGCCGCCGGCCTGCGCTACAAGGAAAAGCAAGACCTGGCGCGCGTGCTGGAGCAACTGCGCTCGGAAGGCATGAGCATTTTGCTGGTCGAACACGATATGGATTTTGTGATGCGCCTGACCAACCACCTGGTGGTGATGGACTTCGGCACCAAGCTGGCCGAAGGCGTGCCCGCCGATGTGCAAAAGAACCCGGCTGTGCTGGAAGCTTATCTGGGCGGCATCGACGACGACCTGCCCGAAGCGGATCAGGCCAAGCCCGTGTCCGCAGGAGGTGTGCAATGAGCGCAACGCAATCGCCCGTGCTGGAAGTCAGCAACCTGTCGGCCCGTTATGGCAAGGTTGGCGCGCTGGTCGGCGCGTCCTTGACCGTGCCGGCCGGCAGCATCGTTACCGTGATCGGCGCCAACGGCGCCGGCAAATCCACCATGCTGAACGCCATGATGGGGTCCTTGCCGCAAACCGGCCATGCGGCCGGCAGCGTGCAATACGCCGGCACCGACGTGTCCGGCTGGCAGGTCGAGCGCCGCGTGGCGGCCGGCATGTCGCTGGTGCCCGAGCGCCGCGAATTGTTCGGCACCATGTCCGTCGAAGACAACCTGCTGCTGGGTGGCTTTCGCCGCTATCGCGCCCGCGAGGCCGGCTGGCGCGATACGCTGAATGAAGTGTTTGAACTGTTCCCGCGCTTGCGCGAACGCCGTGGGCAACAGGCCGGCACCTTGTCGGGCGGCGAACGCCAGATGCTGGCCGTGGGCCGCGCGCTGATGGCCAAGCCCACCTTGCTGATGCTGGACGAACCCAGCCTGGGCCTGGCGCCGCGCATCGTGCGCGAGATCTTCCACATCATTGCGCGCCTGCGCGAAACCGGCGTGGCTATCTTGCTGGTCGAGCAAAACGCCCGCGCGGCGCTGCAAGTGGCGGACTACGGCTACGTGCTGGAAACCGGTGAAGTCATCCTGCATGGCCCGGCGCGCGAACTTGCCGGTGACCCGAAGGTGATCGAAAGCTATCTGGGGCTGGGCAAGGGCGCCGAAAAGGACTGAACCAAACCCCGAGCCAACTTTCTGGCTAGTTCGATGGCCAATAAAAATGCCGCGACCCGGATTCGGATCGCGGCATTTTTTTCACCCCGCGAGTTTTGCGGGGCTAGGCCTATGCTTACTTGCGGCCGGTGCTTTCCGCGTAGTCCATATACAGCTTATGCGCGCGACGGGCCATGGGGCCGTACTCCAGCGCGCGGTCCTCCACGCGGTTCACATGGACCACCTTGCCGTAGTTGCCGGACGAGAACACTTCGTCAGCGTCTTCGATGTCGGCGCGGGTCAGGCTGCGTTCCTGCACCTCGACCCCGTCGGCTTGCAGCAGGGCCAGCACACGGCGGCGCGTGATGCCGTTCAGGAAGGTGCCGTTGTCCACGGGCGTGGAAACCACGCCGTTCTTCGCGATCCACAGATTGCTGGTGGCGAACTCGGCAATATTGCCCGCGCCGTCCAGCATGATGGCGTTGTCGAAACCCTTGTCGGCGGCTTCGCGGATGGCGCGTTGGCCGTTGGGATACAGGCACGACGCCTTGGCGTCGGTGGGGGCCATGTTCGGCCACGAGCGCGCGTAGCTGGAAAAGCAGGCCGAAAAGCCAAGTTCGCCCGGCATCGGCACCTTGAACACGTGCAATACGAATTGGGTCTTGTCGGCATCCGGCAGCAGGAAGCCGTCGGCGCAATAGAACATCGGCTTGATGTAGAGCTCGGTGCCGGCGGGGAATTTGGCCACGGCTTCCAGGCACAGCTTCTGGATGTCTTCCCAGCCAATCTGCGGCTTCATCAGCATCTTTTCGGCCGAACGCACGACACGCTGGCAGTGCAGGTCCAGGTCAGGCGTGAGGCCACGGAAGGCCCGCGCACCGTCAAAAACCATGCTGGCCATCCAGAAGGCGTGGTCGGCCGGGCCGAGCAGTTTGGGGTTTTCAGTGGTCCAGTGACCGTCGTGCCAAAACAGGGCGTCCATGTTGGAATCTTCCTTCGCTTGAATCGGGGGGCGCCGACTTGGCGCCGAAACGTCAGGATACAGGAGGCGGCTGGCGTCAGCGGCCGGCCGCCTTTGGAAAATCTACTCCTTTTGCAGCGCCGCCTGCACGCGGTCCGCCACGTCCGCGGGCATCCATTGCCGCCAGACCTGGCCGTACTGCTTCAGGAAATAGCGCGCCGCGTCTTCGGGTTCCTTACCTTCGTTTTCCAGCCAGCCCAGCGTGGCGTCGATGGCGTCGTCAGGCACCGTCAGCTTGGTGAGGAATTCGGTGACCTTCGGCGCCTGCTTGGCAAACGCCGCATTGACGCCGGTGACCACGGGGTTGGGCTTGAATTCCGTGGCGACGGGGTTGGCGCACTTGGGGTCAGTCATGCAGGTGTAGGCGGTCTGGTCGAAGGCGGGGAGTTCCAGCTTCACCAGGTCCAGCGCGCCGACCAGCGAAGTGGGCGTCCAGTAATAGAAGACGATGTCGCGCTTGCGCTTGTAGGCCGACACGATGGCGGCCTTCTGCGCGGCGCCGGAGCCTGGCGCGAACAGCGAATAATCCTTGTCCAGCTTCAGCGCGCGCAGCAGATTGTCGTTCAGGGTGCCGCAGGCCCAGCCGGCTGGGCAGCCATAGATGCGGCCGCGTCCCGGGTCTTCGGGGTCGATGAATACCTCTTTGAAGCGCGTCAGGTCAGAGGCGGACTTCAAGTCGGGATGGCGCTCGGCCGTGTAGCGCGGGATATACCAGCCTTCGCCTGCGTCGTACACATGGCCCACGCCCAGCACCTTGCCGCTGGCCAGCGCCTTCTTCCAGGCGCCTTCGATCTGGCCGGGCCAGACTTCTGGCGTCACGTCCACGTCACCGCGCTGCAATGCCGCCAGCATCGGCAGCGTTTCGCCGATTTCAACGGTGGTCTTGCAACCGTAGCCGTGCTCCAGCACGTAGCGTTCGATGCCGGCCAGCACCAGGTTGGACTCCCAGTTCAGGCCGCTGAAGCGGACTGGGCGGTCGACTTCACAAGTTGGGGCGGAGGGTGGGGAGGCGGCTGCCGCGGGGGCGATAAACGCCGCGGCCAATGCAACTGCGCCAAGAACGGGGGCAAACGGATGCGGGTTGCGCATGGTCAGGCACCTGTGGAGTGGGGTGCGTTTTATTGTAAGCGTGGAAACCGGCGCCAAATGCCAACGGGGCCGCGTGATGCGACCCCGTTGAAATCGTGCGTTGTGGTTCAGGCGCGAGCGGCGCGGCGCTTGTCGATGAACGCGCCTAGCTCGCCCACGATGCCGCGCCGGAACGCCAGCACGCAGATCACGAAGATCAGGCCGATCACGATGGTGACGGATTCACCCAGGCGCAGGAACCATTCCACGCCGGTCAGGTTGGCCATCATCTGGCCGAAGTCGCCGACCTTGTTCTCCAGCAGCACCACGATGAAGGCGCCCAGAATGGGGCCGGTCAAGGTGCCCAGCCCGCCGATCAGCGTCATCAGGATGACCAGCCCGGACATCTGCCAGGTGGCGTCCGACAGGGTGGCCGATACGAACACCAGCGTCTTGGTGGCGCCTGCCAGTCCGGCCAGTGCGGCCGACAGGACAAAGGCCAGCAGCTTGAAGCGATCGACGTCATAGCCCAGCGAAATGGCGCGCGGCTCGTTTTCGCGCAGCGCTTGCAGCACCTGTCCGAACGGTGAATTCACCGTGCGCCAGATGATGAAATAGCCGATGACGAAGATGGCCATCACCAGGTAGTACAGGTTGATGTCCTTGGACAGGTCGATGAACCCGAACAGGGTGCCGCGTGGCACGCTTTGCAGGCCGTCTTCGCCGCCAGTGAAGCTGGCCTGCAGGAAGAAGAAGAAGACCATTTGCGCCAGCGCCAGCGTGATCATGGCGAAGTAGATGCCGCTGCGCCGGATGGCGATCGCGCCCATGGCCAGCCCCAAGAGCGCCGCCACGCCCACGCCGAACAGCAGGCCGATTTCGGTGGGAAAGCCCCAGACCTTCATCGCATGCCCGGCCGCGTAGGCCGCGCTGCCCAGGAAGGCCGCATGCCCGAACGACAGCAGACCGGTAAACCCCAGCAGCAAGTTGAATGCGCAGGCGAAAAGCGCGTAGCACATGATCTTCATGACGAAGATCGGGTACACCCCAAGAAAGGGAAGAGCGGCCACCACGACGGCCAGTACCGCATAGCCCAGGAATTGACGATTCATTTTTCTTTTCCGAACAGCCCGGCCGGGCGGATCAACAGAACAATGGCCATGATGATGAACACGACGGTGCTGGAGGCTTCGGGCCAGAACACCTTTGTCAGTCCTTCAATCACACCCAGGCCCAGACCAGTGACGATGGCGCCCATGATGGACCCCATGCCGCCAATCACGACCACGGCGAACACGACGATGATGAGGTTGGACCCCATCAGCGGAGAAATCTGCAGCACGGGCGCCGCCAACACGCCGGCAAAGCCCGCCAGCGCCACGCCGAAACCATAGGTCAGCGTGATCATGCGAGGTACGTTCACGCCGAAAGCCTCGACCAGGCGCGGGTTTTCGGTGCCGGCGCGCAGCAGGGCGCCCAGGCGGGTGCGTTCGATCACGAACCAGGTCGCCATGCAGACCACCACCGACGCCACCACGACCCAGCCGCGGTAGTTCGGCAGGATCATGAAGCCCAGGTTGGTCGCGCCGCGCAGCGCATCGGGTGTGGGGTAGGGTTGGCCCGACACGCCGTAGAAGCTGCGGAACAGCCCCTCGATCAGCAAGGTCAGCCCGAAGGTCATCAGCAGCCCGTAAAGGTGGTCCAGCTTGTACAGGTGCTTGAGCAAAAGCTTTTCAATGATGATGCCGAACAGCCCGACGACCAAGGGCGCCAGAATCAACATCACCCAGTAGTTCAACCCCAGGTACGACAGCCCCATCCAGGCGACGAACGCGCCCAGCATGTAGAGCGCGCCGTGCGCGAAGTTGATGACGTTCAGCAGCCCGAAGATCACGGCAAGCCCGAGCGACAGCATGGCATAGAAGGAACCGTTGACCAGGCCCAGTAATAGCTGGCCAAGCAAGGCCTGTATGGGGATGCCAAAAAGGTCAGTCATCTTGAGAAAATCCTGCGCGTACGGATGGAAGCGAGCAAATTCAAGGTGCGGCCACGGCCTGGGCCAGGCCGCACCTTGGTGTCACATGAGCCGAGAATTACTTCTTGACCAGCTTGCAGGTGGATTCGGACAACTTGGTATAGACCTCGTCGCCGGGCAGCGTCGCCACAACCTTGTAGTAGTCCCACGGGGCCTTGGATTCGGCCGGCGTCTTGACCTGCATCAGGTACATGTCGTGGACCATGCGGCCGTCTTCGCGTACGTGGCCGTTCTGGGCAAAGAAGTCATTGACCTTGTTCGACTTCATCCATTTCATGATGGTGTCGCCGTCGTCCGAGCCCGAAGCCTTGACGCCGTTCAGGTAGAACATGGCGGCGGAATAGTCACCGGCCTGCAGCATCGACGGCTTGCGGCCGACCTTGCTTTCAAACTTCTTGCTCCAGGCGCGCGAGGCGTCGTTCAGGTCCCAGTACCAGCCCGTGGTCAGGTACATGTTCTGGGTGGTCTTCAGGCCCAGCGCGTGGATGTCGTTGATGAACACCAGCAAGCCGGCCATCTTCATCGTCTGCGTCACGCCGAATTCGTTCGCGGCCTTGACGGAATTGCTGAAGTCGCCGCCCGCATTGGCCAGGCCCAGGATCTGTGCCTTGGAGGCCTGGGCCTGCAGCAGGAACGAGGAGAAGTCGGCGGTGCCCAGCGGTGCCCGTACTTCGCCCTTGATTTCACCGCCGGCGTCTTTGACGACCTTGATCGTGTCGCGTTCAAGCGCATGGCCGAACGCATAGTCAGCGGTCAGGAAGAACCAGCTCTTGCCGCCGTCTTTCACCACGGCGGAACCCGTGCCGCGCGCCAGTGCCACGGTGTCGTAGGCATAGTGCACGGTGTAGGGCGAACATTGGGCGTTGGTCAGGTCGGAAGCGCCGGCGCCGATGGCGATGAACGGCTTCTTCTTCTCGGCGGCCACGGCCGCCATGGCCAGGCTGGTGGCAGAATTCGTACCGGCGATGATGACATCGACCTTCTGTTGGTCGAACCATTCGCGGGCGCGGGACGACGCGATGTCGGCCTTGTTCTGGTGGTCGGCGGAGACGACTTCGATCTTCTTGCCGTTGATCGACCCGCCCATCTCGTCGACCGCCATGCGGATCGCGTCCAGACCGGCCTTGCCGTCGATGTCTGAATAGACACCCGACATGTCGGTGATGAAGCCGATGCGGATGACATCGTCGGAGATACCTTGCGCGTGGGCGGTTGCCCCTGCAAATCCCAGGCCCGCCATGGCCAGTGCAGCAGTGATGGTGTGCAGCTTCATGGGATGACTCCTCTTCCCTACGGTGTAGTGTTGCCGGGGTTCCGGCGGATGACAGGTTGTTTTAGACGCCCAGCAATTCGTTGAGCGTGTCCTGTTTTTCTGAAAGTTCTGCGGCTTCGAAATGCTCGACGATCTGCCCGTGCTCCATGACATAGAAGCGATCGGCCAGCGGAGCCGCGAAGCGGAAATTCTGTTCCACCATGACGATGGTGTATCCGCGCTGCTTCAGGGCCGTGATCATGCGGGCCAGCGCCTGCACGATGACGGGCGCCAGGCCTTCCGAGATTTCGTCCAATAGCAGCAGGTTGGCGCCGGTGCGCAAGATGCGCGCTACCGCCAGCATCTGCTGTTCACCGCCCGACAAGCGCGTGCCCGGAGAATTCCGGCGCTCTTGCAGGTTGGGGAACATGTCGTAGATTTCGGCCAGCGACATGCCGCCGCCCAGCGAACCGACCACGGGGGGCAGCAGCAGGTTTTCTTCGCAGGACAAGCTGGCGAAGATGCCGCGTTCTTCGGGGCAATAGCCCACGCCCAGGTGGGCAATCTTATAAGTGGGCAGGTCGATGGCTTCGGTGCCATGGATGCGCACCGAACCCTTGCGGGATCCGGTCAGACCCAGAATGGCCCGCAGCGTCGTGGTGCGGCCGGCGCCATTGCGGCCCAGCAACGTGACCACTTCGCCTTGTCCCACGCGCATATCCACGCCGTGCAGGATATGCGATTCCCCGTACCAGGCTTGCAAGCCCGAGATTTCGAGTGCCGGGGTGCTCATGCGTGCGCTCCTTGAAGTTCGCCGTCGGTGGTGCCCATATAGGCCTGCATCACGGCGGGGTGGCGCGAGACTTCGGCATACGAGCCCTCTGCCAGCACCGCGCCGCGCGACAGCACGGTGATGGTGTTGGCGATGGAGGACACGACGTTCATGTTGTGTTCCACCATCAGGATCGTGCGCCCGGCGCTGACGCGCTTGATCAACTGCGTGACGCGGTGCACGTCTTCGTGCCCCATGCCCTGCGTGGGCTCGTCAAGCAGCATCAGTTCGGGTTCCATGGCCAGCGTCGTGGCGATTTCCAGCGCGCGCTTGCGGCCATACGGCAGGTTCACCGTGGTTTCGTCCGCGAAGGCGCCCAGGTCCACTTGTTCAAGCAGCGCGCGGGCGGGCTCGTTCAACGAGGCCAGCCGCTTGTCGCTTTGCCAGAAGTGGAACGACAACCCGGTCTTGCGCTGCAGACCGATGCGCACGTTCTCAAGCACGGTCAGGTGAGGGAACACCGCCGATATCTGGAACGAACGGATGATGCCGCGCCGCGCGATCTGCGCGGGACGTTCGCCCGTAATGTCGATGCCGTTGAACTTGATGGTTCCCGACGTGGGCGATAAAAACTTGGTAAGCAGGTTGAAGCATGTCGTCTTGCCCGCGCCGTTTGGCCCGATCAATGCATGAATCTCGCCCCGCTTGATACGCAAATCGACCCCATTGACCGCGACGAATCCGCGGAACTCCTTGGTGAGGCCTTTTGTCTCCAGGATTGTGTCATCCATGTTCGCTGCACCAGCGTTGTATTTATATGGTCTCTGCCTGCCGTCATTGCGCCAAGCCCCCGCAGGGCGGAAATCCTAACGATCTTTCGTAGTTTTCCGATGAGTTGCCGGCGAGTATGCGGACGTCGCAATCAAAATTCCATGAGGGTTTTACATAGGTTTTGCAGTGCGGAAAGGGCAATTGTCGGCAGGCCGACAATACGTGCGCCGCAAGGCGGGAAAACCCTTTTTACTGAGCAATGCGTTGCAGCAAAACCGCTTTGATGTGCGTGACCCGTAGGATGGGTGCAGCGCGCGAAGCCCTACAAAAAAAACTGATGAATGCCGCGCGAAACCCATCAAGCAGCGGTGAATATTAAGAATATTCAGCCACAGCACAACGTCCATGTGATGGGTTTCGCGCGAACGAAATCAGTGTTCTTGGCGCAGGCCTTGGCGCGCTACACCCATCCTACGACTTGCACGAAGCAAGCCTAGATCACGCCACCGTCTTCTGCTTGAATTCGCACAAGTCCGAGATTCCGCATTGCGGGCATTTTGGCGTACGCGCCACACAGATGTAGCGGCCGTGCAGGATCAGCCAGTGATGCGCGTCCTGGATGTATTCGCGGGGAACGAACTTCACGAGTTTGTCTTCAACTTCCAACACGTTCTTGCCTGGCGCGATACCCGTGCGATTCGACACGCGGAAAATGTGCGTGTCCACCGCCATCGTGGGTTGGCCGAACGCCGTGTTGAGCACCACGTTGGCCGTTTTGCGGCCCACGCCGGGCAGCGATTCCAGTGCTTCACGCGTTTGCGGCACTTCGCCGCCGTGATGTTCAAGCAAGATCCGACAGGTGGCGATCGTGTTCTTGGCCTTGGTGCGATACAGCCCGATGGTCTTGATGAAATCGGACAAGCCTTCTTCGCCCAGTGCCAGCAGGGCTTCGGGCGTGCCGTACTGCGGGAAGAACTTGCGCGTAGCGATGTTGACGGACTTGTCGGTGGCTTGCGCCGACAACAGCACCGCGATCAGCAACTGAAACGGCGTGTCGTATTCCAGTTCGGTGGTGGGGTGCGGGTTTGCCGCTTGCAGGCGGGCGAAGATTTCACGGCGTTTGGCTGCGTTCATGACTGCGTGGGATTGCGGCGAGCCCGAGCACGGGCCAGCGCGGATTCAATGGCGGAGCGCTTGCGGTCTTCGCTTTGCGCGTCGTCGACTACCGGGGCGCTGGGGGCGGCGGGTGCTTCTGGCGCCATCAGACGCGCATTATCGGCGGCCAGGCGTTCAACGCGGGCCAGGTGGTTACGATGGCGCTGGCGGCTGATGCTGGCGTCCTGCGCGGTCCAGGCGCGTCCAGCGGGCACCATCTGAATACAGTCCACGGGACAGGGCGCCACGCACAGGTCGCAGCCGGTGCACCAATCGGCAAGCACGGTGTGCATGTGCTTGTTGGCGCCCACGATGGCATCCACGGGACAGGCCTGAATGCACAGCGTACAGCCGATGCAGTGCGATTCATCGATGCGAGCAACCAGCAGCGGACCCGGTTCGCCGCGCTCAAGGTCCAGCGGGAGGGCAGGCGTTTGCACCAGCGCGGCCAGCGCGGCGATGCCCTCATCGCCACCCGGCGGACAGCGGTTGATGGGTGCCGAGCCTTGCGCGATAGCCTCGGCATAAGGCCGACAGCCGTCATAGCCGCACTTGGTACATTGCGTCTGAGGCAGCAAAGCGTCAACACGGTCCGCAAGCAAACGAGAATTCATGATGTGCAACAAAAAAACGTAGGATGGGTGGAGCGCGGCACCACCAAGGCAAGAACCCAATCCCCAACGCGCGCAACCCATCAAGCAGCGCCGGCACCAAGGCAACACTAGCCACAGCACCACCACACCCAACAAATAGCTCAACGCGCGCAATCCATCAAACCACGCAGGCGCCATGGCGACTTCCGCCACAGCACCCACCCATCTGATGAATTACGCGCGCTTGAGGCCCAAGACCAGGATCAGGGGCAGGCTTCGAGCTTAGCTAAGCCTAAGCCGATTGCCGGATGAATTCGGCAATTTTAGGACAGATCATTTCGCGCCAGCGGCGGCCCGAGAAAATCCCGTAATGGCCGCAGTTAGGCGCGGTGTAGTGCGACTTGCGCTCGGCCGGGATGTTCTTGCACAGCTTGATCGCCGCGCGGGTCTGGCCCTGGCCCGAGATATCGTCCAGCTCGCCTTCAATGGTGAAGAGAGCAACCTGCTTGATATCTGCAGGACGCACGGTCTGGCCGTCGACTTCCCAGGTACCGCTGGGCAGCGCGAAGTCCTGGAACACCATGCGGATCGTGTCCAGGTAGAACTCTGCCGGCATGTCCAGCACCGCGTTGTATTCGTCGTAGAAACGGCGGTGCGCCTCGGCGTCGCTGTCGTCGCCACGCAGCAGGTCCAGGTAGAACTCGTAATGCGACTTCATGTGGCGGTCCGGGTTCATGGCCATGAACCCGGCGTGCTGCAGAAAGCCCGGATACACCTTGCGGCCGGCGCCCGGATAGCGCGGCGGCACGGGGTGGATCACCTGGCTTTCAAACCAGGAATACGGCTTGGTTGTGGCCAGGCGATTCACCTGCGTGGGCGACTGGCGCGGGTCGATGGGGCCGCCCATCATCACCATGCTGCGCGGCTGGCAGGGGTCGTTGGCGGTGGCCATCAACGACACGGCGGCCAGCACCGGCACGGTGGGCTGGCAAACCGAAATGACGTGCACGTCCGGCCCCAGGTGCCGAATGAAATCCTGCACGTAGCGGACATAGTCGTTCAGGTGGAACGGCCCCGCCGACAGGGGCACCATGCGGGCGTCGACCCAATCCGTCACGTAGACATCATGGGCGGGCAGCAAGGCGCGCACCGTGTCACGCAGCAAGGTCGCGTGGTGGCCCGAAAGCGGGGCAACCAGCAGAACCTTCGGGTCATCCTTGTTGGCGCCGCGAACGTCGCGATGAAAGTGCACCAGACGGCAAAAGGGCTTGTCCAGCGCAACGGCTTCGGTCACGTGGACCGATTTGCCGTTGATGTCGGTGGCGGGCAGATTCCAGGCGGGCTTCTGGTATTCCTTGCCGATACGGGTCATCAACTCATACCCGGCGGCCATTTGGCGGGAAATCGGGGTGTAAGCGAGGGGGCTGTAGGGGCTGGAGAACAGCTGAGAACCGGCATCCGTGAATGCAGCGAACGGAGTCAGGAAGGCGCGCTGCATTTCGTGCAATTGGTACAGCATTTGGGATATGTCCTTCTGGGTCGTGCGTGTGACCCGATTATTGCGCCGCGGACTAAAGATATATCCAATCAGCCTAAAGAAACTGCCACAAGAACCGGGAATATGTTGCTAAAAAGAGACCCGTCATCCCATTACGCACCAGTTTAGGGCGTTTTTTGACCCTGCATAGAGACTAAACGGAGGATTTATGCACTACGCCGGCCGTGCGGGGTCACCAGTAATTTTCCACCGCCAGGTTGCCGGGAATGCCCCGACGGCCAGGCTTGAATCCGCGTTCGCCCAGCAGCTTGCGGGCGTCCGCCAGCATGTCCGGATTGCCGCAAAGCATGACCTTCGCCTGCTCGGGATCCAGCGGCAGCCCGGCCAATTGCTCAAGCCTGCCATCGGCGATCAGGGTGGTCAGGCGTTCCTGCGGCATGCCGGGCAGCGCTTCGCGGGTAGCGATGGGCAGGTATACGAGCTTGTGCGGATCGGCCGCGAACAGCGGCGCCAGATCCGGTTGCTTGCCCCAGGATTCGATCTCTTCGCGGTAAGCCAGTTCCGCCTTGGTGCGCACGCCATGCACCAGGATGATGCGGCGATAGGCGCGCCACGTTGCGGGGTCGCGCAGGATGGACAGATAGGCCGACAGCCCCGTGCCGGAGGCCAGCAGCCACAGGTCGCCGCCCGGTGTGAAGCGCTCCAGGGTCAGAAACCCGTAGGGGGCTTTTTCCACGTACAGCGCGTCACCCGGTTGCAATTGCGCCATGCGCGGGCTGAACAGGCCATCGGGGACCACGATGGAATAGAACTCCAGCCCGGACTCATGCGGGGCCGACACCATCGAATACGCGCGCCAGAGCGTGGGCGGGCCGTCGGGATCATCGGCGCTTGGCAAACCGACCCGGGCAAACTGGCCCGGCAGGAACGTGTACCCGGCGTCGCGCGTCACGCGCAAGGAGAACAGCTTGTCGGGCACCCAGGTATGGACGTGGGTTACGGTCTGGCGCGTGTATTTGGAGTCGTCGGTCATCGGGGCATCGCGCGAGGCCGGCCGCCAAAGGGACGCCGGCGCTCGTGGATTATTTTTCCAGGTATTGCAGCTTGTCCTGCTTGCCGTTCCATTCGTCGGCGTCCGGCAGGGGCTTCTTGGCGCGGCTGATGCTGGCGAACTCGGGCGAGAGTTCAGCGTTCAGCGCGATGAAATTCATCTGGTCCTGGGGCACATCTTCTTCGGCGTAGATGGCATTGGCCGGGCATTCCGGGATGCAGACGGCGCAGTCGATGCATTCGTCAGGATCGATCACGAGGAAGTTCGGACCCTCACGAAAACAGTCCACCGGGCACACATCAACGCAATCGGTGTACTTGCACTTAATACAGTTTTCGGTGACAACGTGGGTCATTCAGGAACTCCGGGATCGGCGGCTTTTGTGTCTTGTTGGGCGGATTTTACCCAATGCGCGCCCGATGTGCCGGTAATACCCGTATTGACATCGTGGCCCATGGCCCTGAACCCCGTGTTCTCTATGCTATGGTGTCGCGAAACGATACGCGCAACCATGATAATCACCTCGCTGCTCGACACCGATCTGTATAAATTCAGCATGATGCAGGTGGTACTGCATCAGTTTCCCGCTGCACAGGTCGAGTACCGTTACAAGTGCCGCACCGCTGGGGCCGACCTGCGCCCCTATCTGGATGAAATCCGCGGAGAGGTGCACCAACTGTGCCAGTTGCGCTTCACCCAGGACGAACTGGATTACCTGGGCGGCTTGCGCTTCATCAAAAGTGACTTCGTCGACTTCCTCGGCTTGTTCCACCTGCCCGAGCGCTGCATCCACATCAGCGAAGGCGATGCGCCCGGTGAGATCTCGATTGAAGTGAAAGGCCCCTGGCTGCACACGATTCTGTTCGAGATCCCGGTGCTGGCCATCGTCAACGAGGTCTACTTCCGCAACACCCGCAAGAACCCCGATTGGGAAGAGGGCCGCCAACGCCTGCAGTCCAAGATGCACCTGGTGCTGGACGACCCCGCGCTGGCCGATTTCCGCGTGGCCGAATATGGTACGCGCCGCCGCTTCTCGAAGGTCTGGCACCAGGAAGTGGTGTCCACCATGAAGGCTCAGATGGGCGAGCACTTCGCTGGCACCAGCAATGTGTTGCTGGCCAAGCAGCATGAAGTGCTGCCGTTGGGCACGATGGGCCACGAATACCTGCAAGCCTGCCAGGCGTTGGGCCCGCGCCTGCGCGATTCGCAGGTGTTCGCGCTGGAAGTCTGGGCGAAGGAATACCGTGGCGACCTGGGCATTGCCCTGTCGGACGTCTACGGCATGGACGCCTTCCTGCGCGACTTCGACATGTATTTCTGCAAGCTCTTCGACGGCGCCCGCCATGATTCCGGCGACCCCTTCGTCTGGGGCGAACGCCTGCTTGAGCACTACCGCAAGAACCGCGTGGACCCGCGCGCCAAGACGCTGGTGTTCTCGGATTCGTTGACGTTCCCGCGCGCCATCGAGCTGGCGCGCCAGTTCGCCGGGCGCTGCAAGGTGTCGTTCGGCATTGGCACCAACCTGACCAACGACCTGGGCCACGAGCCGCTGCAGATCGTCATGAAAATGGTCCGCTGCAACGGGCAACCGGTGGCCAAGGTGTCCGACGCGCCTGAAAAGACCATGTGCGACGATCCCGCCTACCTGGCGTACTTGCGTCAGGTGTTCCAGCTACCGCCCGCCTGAGGGCGGCTCGGGGTACAGTGCTGGCTTCCTTGTTTTGATCCACCCACCACTTGAATCTAGGGGAATATTCATGAGCAGCATCAAGCGCTTCCACGTCGCCAAGCGCCTGTCGGACATGGCCGTGTACAACGGTGTCGCGTACCTGGCAGGCCAGGTGCCGGACGACGCCAAGCTGGACATCACCGGCCAGACCGAGCAAGTGCTCGCCACGATCGACCGCCTGCTGGCCGAAGCCGGCACCGACAAGACCAAGATCCTGATGGCCCAGATCTACGTGGCCAACATCAAGGAATTCGACGGCATGAACAAGGCCTGGGACGCTTGGGTCGCTGACGGCAATTCGCCTCCGCGCGCCACCGTCGAAGCCCGTTTGGCCAATCCCGACTTCAAGGTCGAGATCATCGTGACGGCCGCGATCTAAGCGAACCCCGCTCGCTTGCGAAAAGCCCTTCGGCATGCCGAAGGGCTTTTTCTTGCGCGCTCACGATGGGGGACCCCCGGTCCGACGCGCCGTCAGCCGCCCCAGGTCAGCCACCCATCAACACCGTCGCCGCCAACAGCCCGCCCAGTTCCTCGCACCGATCCAGATCCGCCTGGGGCACCACCTTCTCGGCCCAGATCTGTTCGGCCGTTTGCGCGCCCAGGTTGACGATCAAGGCGGGCGCTACGGCCTTCAGCCGCCAGCCGGTGCAAATCCGCTCAAGCTGCCGCGCCGCTCCCGTGCCATCGCTGCCAGCGCTGATGGCGCAGGCGTAAGGCAGCCCCTGGATACGATCCAGCACGGCGTAGTAATTGCGGTCGAAAAACTCTTTCATCTCCCCGCTCAGGCTGGCCAGGTTTTCCGGCGCGCAGAACAGATAGCCCTGGCTGGCCAGCAGGGCGTCGGCCTCGACGTCGGCCGCGCGTCGCAGCACGACGCGCAATTCGTCGGCCTGCTCCAGTTGGGCCGCGGCCGCTGCCGCGCCCCGGACGGCGGCTTCGGCCATTTGCCGCGCGGCGCCCGTGCGTGAATGCCAGACGATCAGCAGTTGCTTCATGCGTAGCGTTCCAAGGTGTCTTGCCGGTAGTACGCCCGCAGCAGTGCATGCCATTCGGGCAAGGCCTGCTGCATGGGGGCGGGGTCCACAAAAAAGTGTTCGGAGCTGACGGCGAAGAATTCCGCTTCGTCCGTGGCGGCATACGGATCCAGCGGTAGTTGGCCGTACCAGGCGTCCGCGTCTTCGCTTTCGGGGTCCACGTCGTGCGGGATGGCGGCTTCGACGGCATCCAGGGCGGCAATGAAGCGGTCCAGGCTGTCGTCCAAAACGCGGCGCCACACCTGCGGCTTCAGGTCGGGGTGGGCGGCCAGCGACGGCATGCCGTCCGCCATGCCCGAACGCAGGTCCAGCTTGTGGGCGAATTCATGGATGATCACGTTGAAGCCGCCCTCGGACAACTGCGTGTCTTCCCAGGACAGCACCAGCGGGCCGCCTTCCCAGGCCTCGCCCGCCGCGTCCTCGATGAATTCGTGGACCACGCCGTCATCGTCCTGCCGGGTGCGCGGAATGCGGAAGCTGGCGGGGTACACGATGATCTCGTCCCAGCCTTCGTACAGCTCGGGTGACAGGTTCAGGATGGGCAGGCTGGCCTGGGCCGCGATCGACAGACGCATGAAGTCCGAGACCTCAAGGCCCTGCGCGCCGTTGATGGTTTTGCTGGCCAGCAGCCAGGCCGACCGCGCCAGCAATTGCGCGGTTTCGTCGGCGTTCAACGCCGCCAGGAAAGGATGGGCATCCAGCACCTGCCGCCAGAGTTGGGGCGAGATGCGGGCTTGCATCTCGGCCACTGCCGACGGGCGGGCGCCCCGGCCCTTGAGCCAGCGCAACATAAGCTTTGGTTCCTTCTATATGCCGGAATTGGCGAGGGATTCTGCGTAACCAAACGCTAGTGTAGAGTGTCGGGATATCAACCTACCCACGCATGACGCCTGTGATGTCCGTCCCGCCTGTTATAGACGCGCCTTCGCCTTTTGACGCTTCCTGGCGGCAGGAGGTAGGCGCGGGTCTGGACGCTGATGGCGTTGCCTTGATCGACCAGGCCGTTGTCTGGGCCATCCCACGCTTTGAAGGGCAGCACGCCCTGACTGGCGAGCCGCTGGCAAGCCATGGCGCCGGCGTCGTTCGCATCTTGGCGGCCTTGCATACCGACGCCGCCACACGGGCCGCCGCGCTGCTGGCAGCCTTGCCCACCGACTTGATGGCGCCCGCACCGGCCTTGCGCAACGACCCGATCGCCACGGCTTTCGGCGCGGAAGTCGCGCGGCTGGTGCAAGGCACGCGCGCCTTGCTGCGCTTGGGCGTGGTGGCCCGACAGGCCAGCGATGCCGAAGCCGAAACCGGCTCGCAAAAGGAAATGCAGCGCAAGATGCTGCTTGCCATGGCGGCCGACCTGCGCATCGTGCTGATGCGGCTGGCGTCCCGCCTGCGCACCTTACGCTGGCACGCGGAAAGCAAGGCCCCGTGCTCGACCGACTTCGCGCGCGAAACGCTGGACCTGTATGCCCCGCTGGCAAACCGCCTGGGCATCTGGCAGATCAAATGGGAAATGGAAGACCTGTCTTTCCGCTTCCTGGAGCCTGACCGCTACAAGCAGATCGCCCGCTTGCTGGAAGAAAAGCGGGTTGAGCGCGAGGCTTTCATCGCCGGCGCCATCGACCGCCTGCAAACGGCGCTGACCAAGGCCGGCATCGATGCCGAAGTCAGCGGCCGGCCCAAGCATATCTACAGCATCTGGAACAAAATGCGCGTCAAGCGCCTGGATTTTTCCCAGATGTATGACCTGCGCGCGCTGCGTGTCATCGTTGACGACGTGCGCGCCTGCTACACGGCGTTGGGGCTGGTGCACGAGATGTGGACACCGCTGTCCGACGAGTTCGACGATTACATTTCCCGGCCCAAGCCCAACGGCTACCGTTCGCTGCATACCGTGGTGACGGACGATGACGGCCGCCCGTTCGAAGTGCAGATCCGAACGCGCGAGATGCACCAGTTCGCCGAGTACGGCATGGCGGCGCATTGGCGCTACAAGGAAGCGGGCGCCAAGGGCGGGCAGGTTGCCGCGTCCAGTGAGTACGACCGCCAGTTGGCGTGGATGAGGCAGTTGCTGGCCTGGAACAGCGATGTTGAAGGCGGGAGCGAGCCGGAGCAAGAGGCGGGCAAATCCGAACCCGGCAAGGCCGACGCAGGCCGATCCGACACTGGCAAGGCCGCATCCGGCAAGCCAGCGTCCAGCAAGAACCGTAACGCGATCAAGCCGCCCGCGCACACGGACGAACGCATCTACGTGCTGACGCCGCAGGCGCGCGTGATCGAGCTTCCTGCCGGCGCCACGCCGGTGGACTTCGCGTATCACCTGCATACCGACCTGGGGCACCGCTGCCGGGGCGCTCGTGTCGATGGGCAGATGGTGCCGTTGCAAACGCATCTGTCCACCGGGCAGACCGTGGAAATCATCTCGGCCAAGTCGGGCGGGCCGTCGCGGGATTGGCTGAATCCCCAATTGGGGTTCCTGGCCAGCCCGCGCGCGCGCGCCAAGGTGCGGATGTGGTTCAACGCTATCGAGTTGCAGCAGCGCATCACGCAAGGGCAGGCGCTGGTGGAAAAAGAACTGCAACGCCTGGGCAAGACCGCGATCAACCTTGAACAGTTGGCGCAGAATCTGGGGTTTGCCCGCGCCGATGACTTATACGTGGCGGCGGCCAAGGAAGAGTTCAGCCTGCGCCAGATCGACAGCGTATTCCAGCAGCCGGCGCCGGTCACCGAACCGCAACCCGCCGCTCTGCGCCACGCCAGCGCCGGCAGCGCAGAGAAAAGCGGCAAGAGCGGCGTGCTGGTGGTGGGCGTGGGGTCCTTGCTGACGCAGTTGGCGCGCTGCTGCCGTCCCGCGCCGCCCGATGCCATCGCCGGCTTTGTCACCCGTGGCCGTGGCGTGTCTATCCACCGTAGCGATTGCCACAGCTATCTGGCGCTGGCCGCGCGCGAGCCCGAACGGGTCATCGACGTGGCTTGGGGGGAAACGTCAGACACCTTTTATCCGGTAGACATCAGCGTGCGCGCGCACGACCGCCCCGGCCTGTTGCGCGACCTGTCCGAAGTGTTTGCGCGCTTGCGCCTGAACGTGGTGGGCGTGAACACGCAAAGCAAGCAGTCGCTGGCCCATATGGTGTTCACGGTGGAAGTGCGCGGGGGCGAATCGCTGACCCGGGCGCTGGATGCGCTGGCCGAAGTGGCGGGCGTGTCCTCGGCGTCGCGCCGATAGGGCTTACTTATTAAGCCGGTTCCCCTGGGCCGAGCGGCCGCAGGGGACAGGGTTTGGTGCCCGGGTTTAGTGGTCCAGATTGTCATGCGCGCGATCGCGCATGAAGAACGAGGCAATCAGGCCCAGCGCCACACCGAACATAACGTAGTAGGCGGGGGCCATCGGCGAGCCGGTGGTCTTGATCAGCCACGTCACGATGAATTGCGCGAAGCCGCCGAAGATCATCACGGCCACGTTGTAGGCCAGGGACAGGCCCACGGACCGCACGCGCGCCGGGAACAATTCCGCCATCACCGTGCTGAATACGCCGAAGAAGGCCGACACGAAGAAGCAGACCACGATCTGCACCGTCAGCAGGCGGCCGATCGACGGCGCATCCGACAGCCAGTAATACAGCGGGTACAGCACGATCAGGTAGCCGATCAGCGAACCGATCACCAACGGACGGCGGCCGACACGGTCGGACCACGCGCCCATGAACGGCGTCATCAGCACC
Source organism: Achromobacter sp. JD-1 (assembly GCF_038594925.1). Classification (NCBI taxonomy): domain Bacteria; kingdom Pseudomonadati; phylum Pseudomonadota; class Betaproteobacteria; order Burkholderiales; family Alcaligenaceae; genus Achromobacter; species Achromobacter sp. JD-1. Next base: position 670,301 of record NZ_JBCGCS010000001.1, read on the forward strand.
ATCAGCGCCGCGCCCGCCATCTGCACCATGAAGGTTTCCTTCATCGGCAGCTTCAGGATCTGCGTGGAATACGTCACCAGGTACGTGAACGTGATGTAGATGGACACTGTGGCCGTCACCACCAGGCCCACGCCTATCATCGTTTCGCGGGTGTGACTCTTGATCATCTGAACCAGGCTCAGGCGCTGCACCTCACCGCGCGCGGCGGCCTGGCGGTCTTCTTCCTGCATCTGCTTGAAGACTTCGGTTTCGTCGATGTTGCGGCGGATATAGATCGCGATGGGAACAATTACGAGGCCAAGAGCGAACGGCAGGCGCCAGGCCCAGTCGGCGATCTGTTCTTGCGTGAAGAACTCGGTGATCAACGTGCCGCAGGCCGCGCCGATCAGCAAGGCCAGCATCTGGCCCGCCATCTGCCACGACCCGTAGAAGCCGCGCTTGCCGTTGGGCGCCATTTCAATCAGCAGCGCCGTGGACGTGCCGAATTCGCCACCCGCAGAAAAGCCCTGCAACAGGCGCGCGATCAAGATGAAGATGGGGGCCAGGATGCCGGCCGCGTGGTAGGTGGGGGCCACCGTGATCAGCGCGATGGACACGGCCATCAGCGACGTCACCATCACCATGGCCGCCTTGCGCCCCTTTTTGTCGCCGTACAGGCCCAGGATGATGCCGCCCACCGGGCGCATGAAAAAGCCGACGCCGAAGATGGCCGTCGTCATCAGGATGGCGTTGAGCTCGCTGCCGGGCAGGGTGGGGTCGGTGGGGAAGAACAGCTTCGCGATGATCGGCGTCATGAACGCGAACACCAGGAAGTCATACCATTCGAGGGCGTTGCCTATGACTGCGGCCACGATGTTGCGTGTGGGGACTGCTTTGTGCTGCACGGTTTCTCCTAGTGGGGCTGGCTTCAATTCGGGCGACATTCTAGGCGCTTAACGCGTGAACAGTGCCGGACGCCGTTCGAGACGAACGCGCTTCCTGGCTTTACACTCCTGTTTTTTCCCCCAAAGAGAAGTGACATGAACGCGCGCACCTGGCTGGAAACGCTGGTGGGTTTCGATACCACCAGCCGCAATTCCAATCTTGCCCTGATCGAAACCGTTCGCGATTGGCTCAAGGGCCAGGGCGTTGATGCATGGCTCTCGCACAATCCCGAGCGCACCAAGGCCAACCTGTTCGCTACCCTGCCGGGGCAAGACGGCGAGCAAGGCGGCATCGTGTTGTCGGGCCACACCGATGTGGTGCCCGTGGACGGCCAGGACTGGAGCACGGACCCTTTCAAGCTCGTTGAAAAAGACGGGCTTCTTTATGGCCGTGGCGCCTGCGACATGAAGGGCTTTATTGCCGGTTCGTTGGCGCTGGTGCCGGAATTCCTGGCCATGCCGCGCAAGAAGCCGATCCATCTGGCGTTCTCTTACGACGAAGAAGTGGGCTGCGCCGGCGCGCCGTACATGCTGGCCGACCTGCTGGAACGCGGCGTGCGGCCCGAAGGTTGCGTGGTGGGTGAGCCCACCGGCATGCAGGTAGTGGTGGCGCACAAGGGCATCAACCTGTTCCGCTGCAAGATGCATGGCAAGGCGGCGCACTCGTCGCTGACCCCGCGCGGCTGCAACGCCATTGAATACGCCGCCCGCCTGATCTGCCGCATCCGCGACCTGGCCGACAGCTTCAAGGCCAACGGCCCGTATGACCAGTTCTACGACGTGCCGTTTTCCACGATGACCACCAACCAGATCCGTGGCGGCATTGCGGTCAACACCATCCCCGAGCTCTGTGAATTCACCTATGAATTCCGCAACCTGCCGGGCATGCAACCCGACCAGATCCAGGCAGAAGTCGAAAAATACGTGCGCGATGAGCTGTTGCCGCGCATGAAGGCCGAATTCGACGGCGCCACCATCGAAATCGAAACGGGCGCGGCCGCCCCGGCGCTGGAAGCATCGGAAGAAGCCGCCATCACGCAACTGGTGCGCGCGCTGACCGAAGACCGCAGCACCCGCAAGGTGGCCTACGGCACCGAAGCCGGCTTGTTCCAGGGCATCGGCATTCCCACGGTGGTCTGCGGCCCCGGCCATATCGAACAGGCCCACAAGCCTGATGAGTTTGTGGCGATGGATCAGATGGCGTCGTGCGAGACCTTCCTGCGCCGCCTGGGTCAGTCGCTCTAAGTGTTTGCCGGGCCAGGCCGGGGACGGGTTGTCCGGCCCCGGCTTGGTCCGGGTCAGGTAAAATGACGGGTTGCAAACCGGATTTGCGGCCGGCAGTGGCTTGCTGTGATACCGGGGGAGATGCTTGGTGAAACCTTACGACTTTCCGGATGCCAAGGGCCATTTTGGTCCCTATGGTGGTGTTTTCGTGGCGGAAACGCTGATGCACGCGCTCGACGAGCTGCGGGCAGCCTACGACCATTACCGTGTCGATCCCGCCTTCCAGGAAGAGTTCAACTACGAACTCAAGCACTTTGTCGGCCGGCCCAGCCCGGTCTACTACGCCCGCCGCTGGTCGGAAATGCTGGGCGGCGCGCAGATCTGGTTCAAGCGCGAAGACCTGAACCACACCGGCGCGCACAAGGTCAATAACTGCATCGGCCAGGCTCTATTGGCCAAGCGCATGGGCAAGCCCCGCGTCATCGCCGAAACCGGCGCCGGTCAGCACGGCGTGGCCACCGCCACGGTGGCGGCCCGCTACGGCATGGAATGCGTGGTCTACATGGGCAGCGAAGACATCCGCCGCCAAGCGTCCAACGTCTACCGCATGAAGTTGCTGGGCGCCACGGTCGTACCCGTCACGTCCGGTTCGCGCACCCTGAAAGACGCGCTGAACGAAGCCATGCGCGACTGGGTCACCAACATCGAAAACACGTTCTACATCATCGGCACGGTGGCGGGTCCCGATCCCTATCCGCGCATGGTGCGTGATTTTCAAACCGTCATCGGCAACGAATGCCTGACGCAAATGCCCGAAGCCATTGGTCGCCAGCCCGACTACGTCGTGGCGGCGGTGGGCGGCGGCTCCAACGCCATGGGCATCTTCCACCCCTACCTTCCCTACGAAAACGTGCGCCTGATCGGCGTCGAAGCCGCGGGTGAGGGCATGGATAGCGGCAAGCACGCCGCATCGCTGGCGGCGGGCCAGGTGGGCGTGCTGCACGGCAACCGCACCTACGTCATGCAGAACGCCGACGGCCAGGTGCAAGAAACCCATTCCGTCTCGGCAGGCCTGGACTATCCCGGCGTCGGTCCCGAACACGCCTGGCTGAAGGATTCCGGCCGCGCGGAATACGTGGGGATCACCGACGATGAAGCCCTGAAGGCCTTCCACGACTGCTGCCGCATCGAAGGCATCATGCCGGCGCTGGAGTCGTCGCACGCCATCGCTCAAGCCGTGAAGATGGCTGCCACGCTGCCGCGTGAGGCTGTCATCCTGGTCAATTTGTCGGGCCGCGGCGACAAAGACATGCATACCGTCGCCGAACGTGCCGGTATCGAACTCTAACAACATGACAACTCGCATTGATCGTATCGCTGCGGCCTTCGCCCGCACCGCCGAATCCGGCCGTGCCGCGGCGCTGATTCCCTACATCGCGGCTGGCGACCCCTCGCCCGCCGCCACGGTGGCCGTGATGCACGCGCTGGTCGAAGCCGGCGCCGACATCATCGAACTCGGCGTACCGTTCTCCGACCCCATGGCCGATGGCCCCGTGATCCAGCGCGCGGCCGACCGCGCCATTGCCCAAGGCGTGGGCCTGGCCCGCGTGTTGGAACTGGTGGCCGAATTCCGTCAGCGCGATACTGAAACGCCGGTGGTGTTGATGGGCTACGCCAACCCGATTGAGCGCATGGGGCAGTCTGAATTCGCCGCCAACGCCGAACGCGCGGGCGTGGATGGTGTGCTGGTTGTGGACTATCCGCCCGAAGAGGTCATCGAGTTCGCCTCGACGCTGGGCGCGCATGGCATTGCCCCGATCTTCCTTTTGGCCCCCACCTCGACCGAGGAGCGGATCAAGGCGGTGGCGCAAGTGGCGCGCGGCTATGTGTATTACGTGTCGCTCAAGGGCGTTACGGGTGCAGGCTCCTTGAATACCGAAGACGTCGCCGAGCGCGTGGCCGTCATCCGTCGGCACATGGGCAGCATTCCAGTGGGCGTGGGCTTTGGCATCCGTGATGCCGAAAGTGCCCAGCGCGTGGCGCGCGTGGCCGATGCGGTGGTCATCGGAAGCAAGCTGATTGAAACGATGGAGCAGGCGGTGGCTGACGCCCCGGCTGCCCAGCAAACCAACGCCGCAGTCACCGCCGCCAGCGGCTGGCTGCGCACCATCCGGCACGCGCTGGACCAAGTAAAACGAGATGGCGCGTCGGCCTGAGCGGCCGGGCGCGACCTCTAACGGGATGAAAAAACAATGAGCTGGATCGAAAAACTCCTGCCTCCTCGCATCAATAAAACCAGCGACAGCGGCGCTCGCCGCGTCCCGGAAGGCCTGTGGGTGAAATGCCCGTCTTGCGAATCGGTGCTGTACAGCGAAGACTTGGCGGCCAACCTGCACGTGTGCCCCAAGTGCGACCACCACATGCGTATTGGCGCTCGCGCTCGTATCGACTCGTTGCTGGATATGGAAGGCCGAGTTGAAATTGGCCAGAACACGCGGTCCGTGGATTCGCTGAAGTTCAAGGACACGCGCAAGTATCCCGAGCGTCTGCAAGAGGCCGTCAAGCAAACCGGGGAATCCGACGCGCTGGTGGTCATGAGCGGTTCGATTCGCGGCGTGCCGGCTACCTTGGCCTGCTTTGAATTCGAATTTATGGGCGGTTCCATGGGCTCGGTGGTGGGCGAGCGCTTCGCGCGTGGCGCCCAGGCCGCCCTGGACAACAAAACCCCGTTCATCTGCGTGGCCGCTTCGGGCGGTGCGCGCATGCAGGAAAGCCTGTTGTCGCTGATGCAGATGGCCAAGACGAACGCCATGCTGACCCGCTTGTCGGCGGCTGGCCTGCCGTTCATCAGCGTGCTGACCGACCCCACCATGGGCGGCGTGTCGGCCAGTTTCGCCTTCATGGGCGACGTGGTCATTGCCGAACCCAAGGCGCTGATCGGCTTTGCCGGCCCCCGCGTGATCGAGCAGACCGTGCGCGAGAAACTGCCCGAGGGTTTCCAGCGTTCGGAGTTCCTGCTGCAAAAGGGCGCGATCGATATGGTGGTGGACCGCCGCCAACTGCGCGAAGAAATCGCGCGTCTGCTGGCCTTGCTGACCAATCAACCGGCGGATGTCGTAACGGCCTGATCCACTGGGCGGGGTTCGGGGCTTCAGGCTTGCCTGGCCCAAACGAAACAGAAGAATGCCGTCGTCTGCGGAGCTTGCGACGGCATTTTCGTTCAGCTTGGCGGTGGGTTTGTGACGCGGCCTAGCGGATCTCGTATCGATTGTGACGGTGGTTTTCGGAACAGTGTTTTCCACCCCGTTTATGTTGCCTTATTGCGACACGGCTCAAGCCATCTGGCCCGTATTTTGCTATGTTGCCGGTTAGTCCCAGATATCTACGGAGTTACCTTCATGCTGTCTACCAAAAAGAAACTGCTCACACGCCTTGTCGGTTTGGCACTGGCTGGCGCGGCCACGATGGCCACCGCCCAATCCTCGGAAGGCACCCAGGGAGGCGTGAGCCTGCATTACGGCATCGGTGACCATTACCAGCGCCTGACGCTGAACTATGAAACCCCATCGGTGTGGACGTACCATTTCGGCGGTAATTGGGGCCGGCTGGATCTCACGCCCGAACTTGGCGTCTCGTACTGGCAGGCTGATGGCTCGCGCTCGCCGGGGCATGTCTGGCAACTGAACGCCATCCCGATGTTCCGTTGGTGGACGGGCGAACGCTTCTACCTGGAAGCCGGTATTGGCGCCACGGTTTTCTCCAGCACGCGCTTTGCCGATGAAAACATCAGCACCGCCTTCCAATTCGGTGACCACGTCGGTTTGGGCTTCCTGGTGACGCCGAACAACCGGATTGGCTTGCGTTATTCGCACTTCTCTAACGCCAGCATCAAGCGCCCCAATCCGGGTCTGGACGTGGTCCAACTGACCTACACGTATCAGTTCTGAACCTGCGCTGGGCAGAAGGTAAAAACCCTCGTCGTGAACTGACCCCCAGAAGTTGGACGGTCAACTAAAGCCCGAAGGCCTGAGCTCGGTATTGCACCGGGCTCAGGCCTT